>JADFXV010000032.1 GCA_015233395.1 Desulfovibrionaceae bacterium | reverse complement strand
TCCCCGTCCCCTCTAAAAAAGTCCCGGTATTTTCATGCCGCCGGTGAGTTGGGACATTTCCTGGGTGTTCATTTCCTTGGCTTGCCGCAGGGCGTCGTTGACCGCCGCCAGGATGAGGTCCTGGAGCATTTCCACGTCTTCGGGATTGACCACGGTTTTGTCGATGGTGACGCTTTTGACGTCCTGGGCGCCGGTGGCCACGACCTTGACCATGCCGCCGCCGCTTTGGGCCTCGATTTCGCGTTCGGACAGATCCTTTTGCAGATCGGTCATTTTCTTCTGCATGAGTTGGGCTTGCCTGACCAGATCGTTCATTCCGCGCATACGTCCTCCATGGAGCCGATTGTTGTCGCCGGCTGAGATATTTTATTACTGGGAGCAAAAAGTATTTTATTTTTTGCTCCCAGCGGCGTCCGCCGCTTGGCCCAGCCAAAAGCGGGGCCGTACAAATAAGCGGGAGCGCGAAAAGGAAGAAATTTTCCGCTCCCGTTAATAGTTCGTCCTGCCCGGCCTCGCATCGATGACCTGGGCGCCGAGCAGGGACTGCGCCTGTTTGACCAGGTCGCGGCTTTTGAGGCCGTTTGCGGCCTCGGCCCCCTGGGCGCGGGAGGCGGACTCGGGAACGCCGAGCGCCACTGCGGTTTGCGGGCCGTAATATTGTCTGGCCAGAGTCTCCAGGAGCGCGCGGTTCTCGGTTTGGCCGAGCTGCTCGCAGTGGATTTCGTTTAAGCAGGTCAGGGTCAGCTGGCCCGCCTCGGCGTCGTAATGCGCGCCCAGGCTTTTGATCCGGGGTAGGTGCTGGCCCGAGCGTTTGCAGTGGGCGTCGTAATGGCGCAGAAAACCGGTCCAGTTTTTGGAACTCGGGGCGTGTCCGGCCTCCGGGGCGGCCTCGGGACGCTGCCTGGGTGCGGGGGCGGATGCGGCGCCGGAGGAAACGCCCCGGCCGGGCTCGGGACCGTAAGCGGCTTCGGAGCCTGAAACATTTCCATGCCCCGGTTCAAAACCGGGTTGCGAAGCGGATTCGGAATCGATTGCGGCCCCGGATGCATCCCGGTCCTGCCGCCGCGTCCCGTAGTTTTGCGGCGCGGTCTGCCTGACCGAGGAATCGGGGGAATCGGGGGAAACTGGGGGAGCGGGCGGCGCCGGTCGGGCGGACGAGGGCCGGGCCGGGGGCCTGGATTGCGCGCGCCCGGAAGCCTGGCCTGGCGATCCGTACGAACCGGACGAATTGGGCGAATTGGGCGAATTCGGGCCGCATCCGCCGCCGGCCGCGCGTTCAAGCGGCACGAGCATAGGCAGGTACGCCAGGTTGAGCAGCAAAAGCTCCAGGGCCAGGGCCGGCTCCAGGCTGGTCATGACCCGGCGCTGGCCTTCCAGCGACAATTGCCAGCAGGCGTGGATCTGGGCCAGGGGGAAGCGGCTCGCCCAGCGCAGCCATTCAACGGCCTCCTCCTCGCTCGCGTCGATCAGGGGCAAGGCCTTGTCCCCGGCCTGGGCCAGGATGAACATGTTGCGCCAGCAGCCGGTGAGTTCGCGCAGAAAAAAGCCCAGGTCCAGGCCTTTGTCCAGGATCTGGCGCAGGATGGCGTCGATGCCCAGGCAGTCGCGGCCGTGGATCGCGTCGATCAGCGAAAAAAACACGTCCTGGCCGGCCAGTCCCAGGATCTCGCGGGTATCCTGCTCGCCGAGCCGGTCCGCTCCCGAGGCCAGCACCTGACCCATCAACGACATGGAGTCGCGCACGCTGCCCGCGCCCCGCCGCGCCAGGAGCGCGACCGCGGCCGGGTCGAAATCGAGCCTTTCGCTGCCGAGCACCTTGGCCAGGTGGGCTTCGAGCTCGGCCTGGGTCAGGCGCTTGAAGATATAGTGCTGGCAGCGGCTGATGATCGTGGCCGGAAACTTGTGCGGCTCGGTGGTGGCCATGATGAAGGTCACCCGGCCCGGCGGCTCCTCCAGGGTTTTGAGCAAGGCGTTGAAGGCCGCCTTGGAGAGCATGTGCGCCTCGTCGATGATGAACACCTTGTAGCGCGATTCAAGCGGCGCGTAACCGATGTCTTCCTTGAGCCTGCGCGCCTCGTCCACGCCGCCGTGGGTGGCGGCGTCGATCTCGACCACGTCCGGGGCGATGCCGGCGGTGATCTGGCGGCAGTTGCGGCATTCGTTGCAGGGCTCGCCCGTCGGCGCGGTGACGCAGTTGATCGCCTTGGCGAAGACCCGGGCGAGCGTGGTCTTGCCCACGCCGCGCGTGCCGCTGAAGAGATAGGCCGGGGCGATGCGGTCCTCGACGGAGGCGCGCGAGAGGATGCGCTTGATGGCCTCCTGCCCGGCGGCCTCGTCGAAACGCTGCGGACGGTATTTGGCCGTAAGGTTGGCTATGGACATACGGTGGCCTGCTTTCAAAGCACGTTCGAGGAGAGAATCGGGGAGGAAAACCCCCTTTTTTGAAAAAAAGGGGGTTTCCTCCCCGAACCCCTCCTTTCCCTAAAAAACTTTAAAGTTTTTGGGAGGTGGGGGTTCGGGGCAAGGTGAGAGTTGAAAATGTCCCCATTTTCTTACTCTCACCTTGCGTCGTCAGCGCGAAGCGCTGGCCGACGCCCTCCATTAAAAAGGTTCCTCCCCCGATTCCTTTACAGGGTATACCTATGCAGCCAGGCGGCGTATTTCGGATTTTCGCCCTTGACCGCCTTGAAGAAGGCGGTTTGCAGGCTCTTGGCCACCGGTCCGGCATGGCCCTCGCCGATGGTCCGGCGGTCGAGTTCGCGGATGGGCGTGATCTCGGCGGCGGTGCCGGAGAAAAAGGCCTCGTCCGCGACGTACATTTCGTCGCGGGTGAAGCGGTGCTCGCTGATTTCATAGCCCAGGTCGCGGGCGAGCGTGAGCAGGCAGTCGCGGGTCACGCCGGGCAGCACCGCGGTCAGGGGCGGGGTCTTGATGATCCCGTTCTTGACGATGAAGACGTTCTCGCCCGAGCCCTCGGCGACGTAGCCCGAGGGGTCGAGCAGCAGGGCCTCGTCGTAGCCGTCGGCCAGGGCCTCGTTCTTGGCCAGGACCGAGTTCACGTAATTGCCGCACACCTTGGCCTTGGTCATCATGACGTTGACGTGGTGGCGGGTGAAGCTCGAAGTGCAGATGCGGATGCCCTTGTCGAGCGCGTCGGCGCCGAGGTAGGCGCCCCACGGCCAGGTGGCGATGGCCACCTGCACCGGGTTCTTGCCCGGGAACACGCCCATGGACGCGCCGGTGCCGATGAACACCAGCGGCCGGATGTAGCCGGCGGCCATCTTGTTGGCCCTAAGCGTCTCGACGATGGCCGAGGTGATCTGCTCGCGGGTGAAGGGTATCGCCAGTTCGACGATCTTGGCCGAATCGAACAGCCGGTCCACGTGCTCCTTGAGCCGAAACACCGCCGAGCCGCCGCCGGCGCATTCGTAGGCCCTGATGCCCTCGAAGACGCCCAGCCCGTAATGGAGCGTGTGGGTCATCACATGCACGTTGGCCTGGTCCCAGCCGACCAGTTTGCCGTCAAACCAGATGAAATCGGATCGCGCTGCCATTTCTCCCCCTTGTCGCAACTTCGCCGGCAGGCAAACAGCCCGGCGTCCGGGCGTTGGGCCGGATGCAAACAGGCAAGCTAGACAAAAGACAAGGGGAGGTCAAGGAGCGGTTGCGGCGCGGTTGCACGCGCCGTGAATATTGCCTCCCTCCCCTGCTTGCGCTATGCCTTGCCCCGCGCCCTCTGCGCCATGCGCCAATCCCATGACCACCCCCACTCTTCCCATCGCCCCGGACGCCCCCTGGCTCGCGCCGCTGGCCGGATTTTCGGACCTGGCTTTCCGGCTGCTGTGCCGCGAATACGGCGCGGCCGCGTGCGTCACGGAAATGGTCAGCGCCAAGGGGCTGATCTACGACAGCCCGGGATCGCGCGACCTGCTGGCCACCACGCGGGAAGATTCGCCGCTGGTGGCGCAGCTCTTCGGGGCGCATCCGGACACCATGGCGCGGGCCATGGATATTCTTCTGGCCGGCGGACCGGGGTATTTCGACCTCAACGCGGGCTGTCCGGCGCCCAAGGTGGTCAAGACCGGCGCGGGCGCGGCCCTGCTCAAATTCCCGGGGCTGCTCGTGAATATAGCGCGCGCCATGGCGCGTTCGGCCGGGCCGGGGCGCTGCGGGGTCAAGCTGCGCCTGGGCTGGCGGCGCGACGAGCCGGTGTTGCACGAACTGCTCCCGCGCCTCGAAGACGCCGGAGCGGCCTGGCTCGCCATCCATCCGCGCTTCGCCTCCGACGGCTTCTCCGGCGCGGCCGACCGCGAGGCGGTTGCCTCCCTGCGCCGGCGCACCACGCTGCCGCTGATCTATTCCGGGGATCTGTTTTCCGCCGAAGACGCCGCGAACGCCCTGCGCGAAACCCGCGCCGACGGGGTCATGTTCGCCCGGGGCGCGCTCGCCGATCCGGGAGTCTTTCACCGGCTGCGCGCGCTTATGCGCGGGGAAACCCCGGCCGCGGCCACTCCCGCGTCCGTCGCCGCTCTGGCCCGGCGCTACGCCGCGCTCGCCGCGCGCCACGGCAATCCCCACGCCGCCCTGCTGAAAATGCGCACGGTCATCCCCCGCTTCGCCAGGGGGCTTTCGGGCGCGCGCGCGTTGCGCAAGCAATTGTCTTCGTGTACCTCGTGGGAGGCGCTGTACGCGCTGATCGAGACCATCGAAACGAGCGAGCCGGGCGCCATCGACGCTGCCGGCGAGTCGCGCGCCGCCGCATTGACGCCATAAATTATGGGATTCCAAAGGGCTGCGCCCTTTGGCCGCCGGAGGCTTTCTTTACAGCCCCGGCCCGCACCGGAGCCAATCGCATGGAAGTACTGCGCGCCAAGACGGCCGGATTCTGCATGGGCGTGGACCTGGCCCTGCGCAAGCTCAAAGCCTTGCTCAAAGACAACGGCGGCGTCCGCCGCATCTACACCTTCGGTCCGATCATCCACAATCCGCAAGTGCTCGAAGCGTACGCCGCCAAGGGCGTCCGCATAGCCGAAGACCCGAAGGCCATCGAGGCGGACTCGCACGTGGTCATCCGCGCCCACGGGGTTCCGAGGGCGACCGTGGCGGCGCTTCTCGCCAAGGGAATACAGGTCGTCGACGCCACCTGTCCCAAGGTCAAGCGCGCCCAGCTCCTGATCGCCGAACAGGCTGGGGAGGGCCGGACGCTTTTGCTCTACGGCGAGGCCGACCATCCCGAGGTGCGCGGGCTGCTCAGCCACGGGGGCGAGGGCTCCATGGTCTTCGGCGATCTGGACGAACTGGAGGCGCTGCCGCTTGATCCGGACCGCGCTTATTTCCTGGCCGCCCAGACCACCCAGGACACGGCCGAATTCGTCCACGTGCGCCGCTTCCTGTCCCGCAAGCTCGGCAAGGAGATCCCCGTGCTCGACACCATCTGCGGGGCCACCCGCGAACGCCAGGACGAGGCCGTGGAACTGGCCCGCCAGGTGGACGTCATGGTCGTGGCCGGAGGGTTTACCTCGGGCAACACCCGGCGGCTGGCCAAAATCGCCCGCGACGCGGGCACGCCCTGCCTGCACGTCGAAACCCCGGACCAGCTCGACGCGGACCTTTTGCGCGGCAAAAAAATCGGCTTGACAGCCGGGGCGTCGACACCCAAAGATATCATCGACGCCATTTATCGGACACTGACGGAACTATAATCCGCCGCCGGGCGCTTGGACCCGGACTTTGGACGAACCCGGCGCGGCGATCAACGCGATCAACGCGATCAACGCAAAAAGCCTTCAGCGGAGACCGTGCCCATGTCTCAGACCAACATCTTGCTCGAAGCCGGCACCAACGAACTCGAAATCGTCGAATTCTATCTGGACGAAGAGGTCCTCGCCAGGGACGGCGCGCAAGAGGCGACGACGTATAAGGGCTATTACGGGGTCAACGTGGCCAAGGTGCTCGAAATCATCCGCCTGCCCCGGATCACCGCCCTGCCCGAAGTCTCCCACCCCTCGGTGCTCGGGGCCTTCAACCTGCGCAACCACATCATCCCGCTGGTCGATCTGAGCCTGTGGCTGGAGAAAAAACGCCTGGCGACCGACTCGCCCAAGGTCATCGTCACCGAGTTCAACCAGGTGACCACGGCCTTTCTCGTCACCGGACTGACCCGCATCCACCGCATCAGTTGGGAATCGGTCGAACCGCCGAGCCCCTACGTCTCCTCCATGAGCGGCGATTCGATCACCGGCGTGGTGCGCCTGGAAGACCGCATCGTCTTTCTGCTCGACCTGGAAAAAATCGTCGCCGACATCAATCCCGATCTCGGGCTGCACCTCGACGCCGAGGTCGACTTGTCCTCCTCCTCCCGGTTTCGGGTCATGGTGGCCGACGACTCCACCCTGGTTCGCGAAATGCAGCGCGACCTGCTCGGCAAGGCCGGGTTCGACGTCGAACTCTACACCAACGGCAAAGACGCCTGGGAGCGCCTGGAATTCCTCAAAAGCAAGGCTCAGGCCGAAGGACGCGCCATCAGCGAATACCTGCAAACCGTGGTCGCGGACATCGAAATGCCCGGCATGGACGGCATGAACCTGACCAAACGCATCAAAAGCGACGACGTGCTCAAGAAACTGCCGGTGATCCTGTTCTCCTCGCTGATCACCGACAAGCTGCGCCATAAAGGCGAATCCGTGGGCGCGGACGACCAAATCTCCAAACCCGAACTCGGCCAGGTCGCCCGCCGCGCCAAGGCGCTCATCAAAGAAATGCTGGGACTGGAAAGATAGAGAACCGGAGGAAGAACTTTTTTTGAAATAAAGAGTTCCTCCACAGAGGGACTTGCAAAAATAGCGGGTTTGCGGCGCCTTCGGCGGCCAAAAGGCTGCGCCTTTTGGAATCCCTCATGATTTTAACGAGTTGCTCAGCCCTGTCGCGAGTCCGGCATGGCGGCGAATGAATTTTGCAAGTCCTTCCAAAACCACTATTTTTCCCCCAGGGGGCTGCCGCCCCCGGCCCCCGCTTGAAAACAACGCAGGGAATAGACTTCAACTGTTTAATCACATTACGAAAAATATAAATTGTCGCTCATTGGCAGGACAGCCCCAAATTCATTCTTGAGCCAGCATCGCGAGGCGGTTTCCATGGCCATGCCCAAAGTATATTTCATCGGCGCCGGACCGGGCGACCCGGAGCTTTTGACGCTCAAAGCCGCCCGGCTCATCGCTTCGGCGGATGTGGTCGTCTACGCGGGCTCCCTCGTATCCCCCGGGATAGCAGCTCTGGCCAAGAGCGGCGCGGAGTTGCACGATTCGGCGGCGCTCACCCTGGAGCAGACCCACGGGATCATCAAGGCCGCCGTCGCCAAGGGCCAAACCGCAGCCCGGGTGCATACCGGCGATCCGTCGCTCTACGGCGCGGTCCGCGAGCAGGCGCAGCTTCTCGCCGCCGACAATATCGCCTACGAAATCGTGCCCGGCGTGACCACGGCCGCCGCCGCCGCCGCCGCCCTGGGCGTCTCCTTCACCAGCCCGGAAACCGGCCAAACCCTCATCCTGACCCGCGCCCCGGGCCGCACCCCGGTCCCGGAAGCGGAAAGCTTGCGCTCCCTGGCCGCGCACCGCTGCGCACTCGCCATCTACCTCTCGGTGCACAAGGCCGGCTTTGTCCAAAACGAACTGCTCGCGGGCGGACTCGACCCGCAAACACCGGTCGCCCTGGTGCACCGGCTCGGCTGGCCCGGCGAAAAACGCCTGCTCACCACGCTCGGCGAACTGGCGAGCGCGGCCGCCGCGCACGACCTGACCCGGCAAACCGTCATCCTGGTCCTGCCGGGCGAGTCGCTCCCGGCCGTGCGTTCGCGCCTGTACGACCCGAATTTCAGCCACGGCTACCGGTAACGGGGCGCGGCCCCCGGTCTTTTTCTCGCAAAGGGAGGCGGCCATGGAAACCTTGAACGTACGCACGGACAGGCGCGTGGAAATGCAAAACATCACCGCCGAACTGGAGGCGCTGATCGCGCGCAAAGGCTGGCGGGACGGGCTTCTGGCGCTGCATTGCCCGCACACCACGGCCGGACTGGCGGTGAACGAGGCGGCCGATCCCTCGGTGGCGCGCGACATCGCCGCCGCGCTGGCCTCCCTCGCGCCGCGCGAAGGCGGCTACACCCACGCCGAAGGCAACAGCGACGCGCACATCAAGTCCTGCCTGACGGGCGCGCAACTGACCCTGTTCGTGGAGCAGGGACGGCTCCTGCTTGGAACCTGGCAAGGAATCTTTTTCTGCGAATTCGACGGCCCCCGCTCACGCCAACTGTGGGCCAAATGGCTGCCGGGCGGGGAGGAGCGGGGGGGGCCGGGGGCGAAGCCCTCTGGGAAAAACCAGTAGTTCTGGCTTTGCTCTTCAAAAGGCTGCCGCGTTCAGGCTTGAAAGCAGAAAACCAAAACCACTATTTTCCCCCAGGGGGCCTGCGGCCCCCGGCCCCGCTTGAAGACAAAACAAAGAATCCACTTCAAAAGCCTGATAACATTACGAAAAATGTGGATTGTCGCTTGTTGGCTAGGACAGCCCCTAAAGTTTTTGGGAGGCGGGGGTTCGGGGCAAGGCGAGAGTGAGAAAATGTCCTCATTTTCTCACTCTCGCCTTGCGTCGTCGGCGCGAAGCGCTGGCCGGCGCTCTCCACTATAAAAAAGGTTCCTCCCCCGATTCTCCCTCTCTCCCCCAATCTTCATTCCGCCCAGACGAAGCGGTTGCCGCCGGCGGTTTTGGCGGCGTAGGCGGCTTTGTCGGCGCGGCCGATGAGCTGGTCGGGCGATTCGCCGGGTTTGACGATGGCCAGTCCGGAACTCACGCCCAGGTAGCCGGACCAGTGCGCTGCAAAGGTTTCGATGATGCGGCCGGCGATTTCTTCCAGATTGGGCGCGCCGATTTCCGTGAAGATGATGGTGAATTCGTCGCCGCCGTAGCGGCAGGGGATGTCCATGCCGCGCCGGCTGTTTTGCCGCATGATGTCGGCGACTTTGCGCAGGGCTTCGTCGCCGGCCTGGTGGCCTTTCGCGTCGTTGTAGCGTTTGAAGTTGTCCAGATCCAGAAACATGAGTCCGACCGGCCGGTCGGTGCGTCTGGCGCGCAGGACTTCGCGTTCCAGGGCCACGTGGAACTGGAAGTGGTTGAGCAGTTGGGTCAGGCCGTCGAACATGGCTTGGCGCTTGAGTTTTTCCTCCAGGCGGCGGATGGCGCTCAAGTCGCGCCCGACCACGAGATAGTTGCGGCCGGCGACGCCTTGCTGGCTCAGGGGCGAGATGACCAGTTCCAGGGGAATGGATTTGGAGGGGCCGGTATGGAGATCGACTTCGATCGCCCCGGGCGGGTGGGCCAGAAGTTCCGGTCCAAAGCGGCCTTCGAAGGGCGGTTTGGGCGTGCAGATCACGAACAGATCGCGGCCGAGAAGCCCCTTGGAGGCGGTCGGAGAGGCGTAGATCACCCGGCCGCAGGCGTCCACGGTCATGACCAGGTCGCGCATGGAGTCCATGAGGCGTTCCAGAAAATCGCGCTGTTTGATGGCCTGCATTTCCAGGGTCGGGACCAGGGTCACGTCTTCGAGCACCATGATGATTTCGCTGCGGCCGCGCCAGACCCGCCGGTGGGCGGACATGTAGACGCACATCTCGGCGTCGGGCTTCTTCTTTTTCAGGCAAAAAATCTTAAACAGGGAGGGAATCTCGGGATTGTCCAGGAAGGCGGTCCATTCGACGTCCCGCGATATGCCTTGTTTCTCGAAAATGTATTTCCAGGCGTCCTGGCCGGCGGGATCGCCCTTGATTGCCGCCAGGGTTTTGATTTGGGCGTTGAGTTCCAGGATGCGTCCCTTGGTGTCGAGGCGGGCCACGCCGACCGGCAGGTCTTCCAGGGTTTCGGCTTTTTGTTCCAAAACGGCCTGGCGCAGGGCGTAATGTTCGAACGCCTGCCCGGCGAAGGTGACGTACAGTTTGATTTGTTCCAGCCGTTCCTGGTCCAGGGTGTTTTGCTCCAGCCGCAGTTCCCCGATTTCCCGGCCCGTGGCGTTCAGGATGAACCGGGGCTGATGACGCCGCCAGGGCAGGCCGGCGGCGTGCTGGCCCGTGCCGGCAAGTTCCGGGCCCGAGTTCTTGGAGGCCGAAAAAAGCGTCCAGTCGCGGGACGCGGCGGCCCACAGGGCCAGATCAAAATTCTCCAGGCCCCAATTCCATTTGAGATGGCGGGCGATGACCTTGGCCGCGTTTTCCAGGCCGCCGGAAATCTGGGTCAATTCCTGGCTGAGCAGGTAATACTCCTGGAGCAGGGCCAGGGAATGACGCCGGTAGTCCGTGTCGTAATGTTTTCCCTCTTCCAGGCCGAGGGCGCCAAGGATGGTCCCGAAGCGGGCGATGCAGGCCAGGCGCAATTCCTCGACTTCGAGATCGAGCAGGCCCAGCTTGACGGTCAGCACGCCTTTGAATTGGAGCAGCGGCGAGGGGTTTTGCGCCTGGGAGAATTCGCTTTCGGCCCAGCGCGTGGCCAGGATGATGCACGTACTCAGGGGATCGTGGTCTTTGGCCCCTTCGAAATCGTGGTGGCGGATCACGGCCTGGCGCAGATGTTCGGGAAAATCCCATTCGCGCAGCAGTTCGGCGCTTAAGACCTCGTGCTGTTCGCCGAAGGAGGCGATTTCCTCCTCGGCCTGTCCCGGCCGGTAGTTGAGCAGACCGGCGCCTTCGGCGCCCGCAGGCGGCGTGTACGAGGGCAGGCAGGCGGCGATGAGCAGGGAGATGTCCTTCATCAGGGCGGCGATATAGGCCTCGCCCGCCTGCGCGGGACACGATTTTTGGGCCAGCAGTTCGGCGGCGATGGCGCTCCAGATGGTCTGGCGCCAGACTCCGAAGAAATCGATACGGCGTTTTTTGAAGGCGTCGCTCAGATTTTTTTGGAACGAGATGGACACGGCGAGCTTGAGCAGTTCGCGGGTGCCGAGCACCGTGGCCGCCCGGCGCAGGTCGGTGACCTTCCCGGCCGGCCCGTAGACCGGCGAATTGGCCATCTTGAGCACGGTGGCCGTCAGGATGGGATCGAGCGCCAGGATTGCCGCCAGATTGTCGAAATCGACCTCGGGCTTGAGGATTTCCTCAAGCAGTTGAAACATGACCGGCGGGAAGGTCAGTTTCAGGCACTGGCGCAACGATTTGACGAATTCAGTCACGCGGGCCTCATTTTTCCCGCTTGGCCGCTCCGGAAAGGGATTGCCTAAGGAGTTTCCGGTGGGGCGCGTCCGGGAATTTCGCCAGGGCGTCTTCGGCTTTGGCGATATACGCTTGCGCGCGGTCGCGGGTTTGCTCGGCGAAACCGCCCTCGGTCACGGCTTTGAGCAGGGTTTCGGCCTGGCGGTTTCGCTCGCCGTCGTCGGACAGAATTTCGAGGCAACCGGTCGCTTCGCGGGAAGGCAGGGAGCATAAAAAAAGGAGCAGCGGCAGCGTGGGCTTGCCTTCGCGCAGGTCGGCGCCGGTGGTTTTGCCGGCCACCAGGGCGTCGGAGGTGTAGTCCAGGGCGTCGTCCGCGAGTTGGAAGGCGATGCCGAGATTGAGCCCGAAGGCCTTGGCGGCGTCTTCGCCCTCGCTGCCCGCGCCCGCCAGGACGGCGCCGCACAGGCAGGCCGCTTCGATAAGCCGGGCGGTCTTGCCGGTGATGATCTCCAGATATTTTCCCACCGGCATGGCGAAATCGCGGATATGGGCGACTTCCATGATTTCCCCGGTGGCCGTCTGCAAGATGGCCTCGGAGAGCAGTTGCGTCAGCCGGGCGTCGCCCAGTTCGGCGACCATGCGGTTGGCCAGGGCGAGCAGGGCGTCGCCGGTCAGGATGGCCGCGGTTTGGTCGAAGACCGTGTGCGCCGCCGGTTTGCCGCGCCGCAGCCTTGAACCGTCGACGATGTCGTCGTGGAGCAAGGTGGCCGAGTGGAGAAACTCCATGGCGCAGGCCAGCGGCAGGACGTCCCCGCCGTACCCGAAGGCCCGGGCGCTTAAAATCGTGAGCAGCGGGCGCAGCCGCTTGCCTCCTGCGGCCAGCACGTGGCCGGCGCACGGACGCACGTACTCGCTTAAGGAGTCTGTTTTTTCCCGAAGCAGCCCCTCGATCCGGGGCAATTCCTGGGACATGAAAGCGGTCAGTTCCATAATCTCTTGAGCTATGCCCGCTTTTCGGGAATTGTTCAAGCGCCAATGCGCGGCGCGGCCTGGGCGGCCAGGCGCGCGAGCGTTTGCAGGGCGGTCTTCCCGGCGTCGCCCATATCGCCGCTCAAATCGCCGGCATAGGCCCGGATGTGCTCGCCGATGACCGCGTCGTCGATTTCCTGGGCCAGGGCCTTGATCAGCGGGCGCACCGCTTCGGGATTGCGCCTGGCGAAAGCCAGGCTGTCCCGGATGCGCTCGTCCGCTTCCCGGATCAACTCCGGCCCCAGGCTGTCGTGAGCGACGATCACCCCAAGCGGCAAGGGGACGCCGGGAGCGACCTTGTCCCAATACCGGCCCAGATCGAAGACGATTTCCAGTCCCAGCCGGCCGGCGGCCAGGGCGGTCTCGTGGATGAAGAGCCCGGCGTCGTACAGCCCGAGCCGCACGCCCTGGGCGATCAGGTCGTAGCGCACCGGCGTCACGCGGTAGTCCGCGTCCAGGAGGCCGGCCAGTTCGCCTTGCGCGATCGCGCCCGCGAGCAGGGTCGCGGCCGTGGTGCGCAGGCCGGGCACGGCGATGGTCTTGAGCGGCTTGCCGAGGCCGCTTGGCACCGCGAGCTTGGGACCCGCGCCGCAACCGAAGGCCGCCCCGGCGTTCAACACGGTCCAGGGTCCAGGCGCCAGGACGGCCTGGGCCGCCGAAATCTTGACCACCTTGGCTGCGGGCTTCGGACTTTCCGTCAGGGCGTTGAGCTCTTCCACGTCGCGCCGGATAAAGGCGCAGCGCGTCCCTTGCATCGGGGGCAGATATCCGAGCGCCCAGGCGCCGAAAATGAATGTGTCGTTGGGGCAGGGAGACACGGCCAGGCGCAAAAGCCGGTTCACGACGCGCTCCGGGCGCGAAAAAGGACCGAGGCCGCGCGGCCAAGCTCGCGCAAGGCGTCCTTCAGGCGCCAATCGGCGGCCAGGCGCGAACCGGCTTTGTTCGAGACCACCCGCACTTCCAAAAAGGGCAGGTTCTGGTCGTGGCAGATCAGGGCCAAGGGAAAGCCTTCCATGTTTTCGGTCAGGGCGCGGCACCGGCCGGCCAAAAAAGCGGCCCGCCGCGCGTCCGCGCTCACCCCGGCCACGGTCGCGCTCGGCGCTCCGGGCCAGGAGCCGGGCAGGCTAAGCCCCATGGCCCCGGCGGCGCTTTTCGGATCAAGCGGCAGCGTGTCGTGAACCGGTCCCTTGGGGTGCATGGGGAAGCCGAGCGCCAAGGGGTCGGCGTCCTCGCCCAGGCGCAGGCCGAATTCCGGCCAGACCTCGGCCGTGGCCGCGACCGGCGCGAGCAGGGGCGCGCGGTCAAGGTCGTAGCTGCCGGCGACGCCCAGATTGACCACCCCGGCGACGCCGTTGGTTTTGGCCAGAAATTCGCCCAGCCGCCAGGCGGCGTTGACCGGTCCGACGCCGGTGAGCAAGAAGACGGCCTCGCGTCCGCAGACGTCGACGGTCCGTCCGTCCGCCGCGTTTTCCGGGAGACCGAGCCCCCGGCGAACGGCGTTCGCTTCGCCGCTCACGGCGCAGGCAAGGACGATGGGCATACGGCGTCGCCGCGACCGGGCCGCTTACAGCCGCCAGTAATCGAAACCGGCCAGGAGCATCTCCGATCTGTTGAAGAAGCCCTTGATGTCCAGGACCACCGCCTTGGCCGGGTCGGTGAACCAGGAGCCGATGTCCGCCGCGGTCAGGTCTTCGTAAGCCCGGTGCGGCACGGCCATGATCAGGGCGTCGAGATATTTGAAGGAATCGAGCGGGCGCAGGGTCAGGCCGTATTCCTGGCGGGCCTCGTCGGGATCGGCCATGGGATCGTGGATGATGACTTCGATCTGGTATTCCGTGAGTTCGCGCACGACGTCCATGACCTTGGAGTTGCGCAGGTCCGGGACGTTTTCCTTGAAGGTCAGGCCGAGCACGCCCACGCGGCAGCCGAGCACCCGGCAGCTTTTGCGGATCAGGCGTTTGACCGTGGCCTCGGCCACGTGTTTGGCGATGTGGTCGTTGATGCGCCGGCCGGCCAGGATGACCTGGGGATGATAGCCCACGCCTTCGGCCATGAACGTCAGGTAGTAGGGGTCCACGCCGATGCAGTGGCCGCCGACCAGGCCGGGGCGGAAATGCAAAAAATTCCATTTGGTGCCGGCGGCTTCCAGGACCTCGATGGTGTCCAGGCCGATGCGGTCGAAGATCAGGGCGAGTTCGTTCATCAGGGCGATGTTCAGGTCGCGCTGGGTGTTCTCGATGACCTTGGCGGCTTCGGCGACCATGATGGAGGACGTTTTGTGGATGCCGGCGGAGACGACCTTGCCGTACACCTTTTCCAGCAAGTCGGCGACCTCCGGGGTCTGGCCGGCCACGACCTTGACGATGGATTCCAGGGTGTGGACCTTGTCGCCGGGGTTGATGCGCTCGGGCGAATACCCCAAAAAGAAATCCCGCCCGGCCGTGAGCCCGGATTGCCTCTCAAGCACCGGCAGGCAGATCTGCTCGGTCAGGCCGGGAAAGACCGTGGATTCGTAAACCACCACGGCGCCCTTGGCGAGATTGTCGCCGACCAGGGCCGTCGAATTTTCGATGGCCCGCAGGTCCGGCAGGTGGTGGGAGTCGATGGGCGTGGGCACGGCCACGATGATCAACTGGCAGCCGCGCATGGCGGCCGGGTCGCGGGTGAAGGCGATGTGCGCTCCGGAAAGATCGGCCGGATTGACCTCGCCGGTTTTGTCCAGTCCTTGGGCGAGTTCCGCGATGCGGCGTTCGGAAACGTCGAACCCGATCACGCTGAAGTGGCGGCCGAGCGCGACGGCCAGAGGCAGGCCGACATAGCCCAGGCCGACGACGCAGACGGTGGATTTTTTTTCGATCAGTTCCGCAAAAGTGATCACGGGGGCGCTCCAAGGTGGGGGAGATTCGCAAAGCCGGTCTCTTACGCGAGAAGACCCGCCAAATCAAGCCGTCCGCTCCAGCCGGCCGCCTTGACTTGGGAGCCGGCGCCCTTATACCCTTGACGATGGTCCAGGACACTTCCGACACGCTCACCGACACCCACAACCGGACGGTGCGTTACCTGCGGCTGTCGATCACCGACCGCTGCAACCTGCGCTGCCTCTATTGCCGCGGGGGAAAGGATTTTTTCCCCATGGCGCACGAGAACGTGCTGCGCTACGAGGAACTGGCCAGGCTGATCCGGGTGGCCGCGAGCCTTCACATCGACAAGGTGCGCCTGACCGGCGGCGAACCGCTCACCCGGCGCGGCTTCTTCGATTTTCTGGACATGGCCCGGGCCGCCGCGCCGCTCGCCAGCTTTCGCCTGACCACCAACGGCGTTTTGCTGCCGGGCCTTGCCCGCCGCCTGGACGCGTCGGGGATCGCCGGAATCAATATCTCGCTTGACACGCTGCGTCCGGAAAAATACCGCGAAATCACCGGCCACGACGGGTTTGCCGCCGTGCGCCGCGGCATCGACGAGGCCATCGAAGCCGGGCTGCGCGTCAAGATCAACGCCGTGGCCCTGCGCGGGGTCAACGAGGACGACTTGCCGGGATTTATCGAACTGGCGCGGCGGCTGCCGCTGGACGTGCGTCTGATCGAATTCATGCCGGTCGGCGGCGAGTCCGCCTGGAGCGAGAACCTCTACTGGAACGCCGGCGATATCCTGGCCAGAGCGAACCAACTGGCCGAACTTGTCCCCGACGCCGAGCGCGCCCAGTGCGCCGGTCCCGCCAAAATGTGGCGCATCGCCGGCGGCGCCGGGCGGTTCGGCCTGATCACCGCGCTCTCGGGACATTTCTGCGACGCCTGCAACCGCCTGCGGGTGACGAGCGACGGCCGGCTGCGCACCTGCCTGTTCTCGGACAAGGAATACCGCCTGGCCGGAGTCCTGCGCAACGCCAAACTCAGCGACGGCCACCTGCGCCGGATCATCGCCCTGGCCAGCAAAAACAAGCCCCTCGGCCACGATCTCCTGCTCGCCCGGCAGGCCCGCTCCGTGTGCCTCAAACGCATGAGCGCCATCGGCGGCTAAGTTCAATACAATTTGGAGGCGGGGGGTCTGGGGAGCAGCCGTGGGGCAATGGTCCCTTTGTTCAAGCGCGGGGAATGGAAAAGTCTTCTTTTCACACTCGCCGCTTTGAAGCGTTTTTTCGCTGCAAAGGGTTGCTCCCCCGATTCTCCCCTCTCCTCACTCCACCGGACGGTCCGCCCGGATCAGGAACACCGGATTATGGGCCTTGAGTTGCGTGTCTCCGGCCAGGGGCGCGCCGGTGGCCAGTTGGATCTGGTCGACGGCCACGGTCAGGCCGAGTTCCGCAAGGGCGCGCCGGGCCGACTCCAGGGTGGAGAGCAGGACCGCGGAGACCACGAGGCGGCCGCCCGGCGTGAGGCGCCTGGCGGCTTCGCGCAGGACGGCGTCGCCTTGGCCGAGTCCACCGCCGATGAAGATGCGGTCCGGGGCGGGAAGATTTTCAAGGCAGCCGGGCATCTCGCCAAGCACGGTTTCGACGCAAAAGACGTGCAGCCGAGCGGCGTTTTCGGCGATCATGGCCGCGCGGGCGGGATTTTTCTCCACGGCAACGACGCGGCCCCGGGGCAGAAGCGAGGCCGCTTCGATGCCGACCGCGCCGCAGCCCGCGCCCAGGTCCCAGAGCGTGCTGTCCGGGGAAAGCCGCAAGGCGGCGATCGCGGCCGCCCGCACCGGCCATTTGGTGACCGGTCCGGCCTCGCGCCGATAGAGCTCGTCCTCCAGGCCCAGTCCGGCCCTGGCCAGAGGCGGTTCAATCAGCTCCACGAGCAGAACGCACAGATCGGAAAAAGTTCCCCCGGCCGCCTCATCCGGGCTGAGTCCGGTGATTTTTTCCCCGGTTTCCCCCAGATCCTCGGCGATCCACAGCCGCGCCCCGCGGGCTCCCCGGGCGAGCAGGGCCTTGGCGACCGCCGGGGGCGTGTTGACCCGGTCGGTGTAGACGAACGCCCGGCCATGGGTAGTCAGAGCGGCGAACAGCGGGGCGAAATCGTCGCGGCCGTGCAGGGACACGCAGGGGATGTTTTCAAAAGGCAGTTTCAGGCGCGAGGCCAGGGTCTGCGGCGCGGTCGGCGCGGGATGAAAGACCAGGGCGTCCGGGCCGAGCGTCTCAAGGAGCATGCGGCCAAAGCCATAATGCAGCGCGTCGCCGCCGCAGATCACGACCGCCTTGTCTCCGTTTGCATACGCCGCCTTGAGCTCTGCCAGGCGCTCGGCCAGCGGTGCGGCGACCACGATGCGCCGTCCCGGGGCGTCGGGGAAATGGCCGAGCAGCCGCCGTCCCCCGGCCAGGACGCAGGCGTCCATGATCCGCCTGGCGGCCGACAGCGAGATGTCCGCCGGGTCCATGGGCAGCCCGATCACGTGCACGGCCGGCATGGATCAATCCCTTCCGCGCGCGCGGCCCGCGATCTTCTCGATCAACCGTGTGGTCGAAAAACCGGGGAGCAAGGGCAGGGAAACGACCCGGCCGCCGCGCGCGGCGACGGCCTCGCCGCCGACGATGGCCGGGACGGGCCAGTCGCCGCCCTTGACCAGGACGTCGGGCGCAAGCTCGGTTATGAGCGCAAGCGGCGTGTCTTCCTCGAAACCGGCGACATAATCGACGCTGGCCAGCCCGGCCAGGACGTAGGCGCGCTCGGCAAAGGGCGTCACCGGCCGCGAGGGCCCCTTGAGCCGGGCGACCGAGGCGTCGCTGTTGAGCCCCACGATGAGCAGATCGCCCAAGGCGGCGGCCCGGGCGAGCAGGTCCACATGGCCGGGATGCAAAAGATCGAAGCAGCCGTTGGTGAAGACCACGGTCTTGCCAGGGCGCGCCGCGGGCAAAAGCGCGGCCAGGGCGCCGCGCGCGACTATCTTGGGGTGGCCGAGCATGGCTTACCCGGCCGGGAGATGGCCTGGTTGCTTCCGAACAGGGTCAGCTCCAGCCAATCGAAGCCGAATTCCAGGGCCGCTTCCTCGCTGGCCAGCACGGCCTGCGCCCGGCCCGGCGCGGCGACGATCTTGTCGAACAGGCGCACGTCCCGGATGAAGCGGGTGAAGTCGTCCAGGTTATAGAGCGCGAGGTAGGCCATGTTGGCCTGGCCGGCGCTCAGGCGCGCCCCGGTTCGCCTGACCCGGTCGGTCAGGCGCAGGTAGCGGTCGTTCGCGGCGTTGTACGCCCTGAGTTCCTGGTCGGCCAGCCAGGCGGCGCTGGTCCAGGGGGAATCCGCGTCAAAACCCCGGCAGTGGTCTTCGCGCACGATGAAAAACTGTTCCGCGATCTCTCCGCCGTCTCCGACGCGGGCGGCCCGGCCGAGCGGATAGGTGCGGCAGGCGCCGGGCCGGTCGGGATAGACCGAGCAGCCGGCGGCGCGCACGAAGGGACAGGGCTTGCCCGGGGCGTCCTCGACCATGCGCAGGCGCAGCATGGGTAGTCCGGTGTCCGGCGCGGCCAACTGGTCGGCGTAGGCGGCGATGCATTCGCGGCTTGGCAGCCCAAGCGCGCGGCGCAGGCGCAGCACGTCGAAGGGCGTGAGCATCAGGGTCAAATCGCTGCAACAGGCATTGAAGCAGGAAACGCCGGGATGGCAGCGGAAACGGAAGTTTTGGCCAATGGCGAGTTCCGGCATGTCGCGCAGAAACTCTTCCGTGGCGTCGATTTGCGGCATGGCGGGAACGACCGCTATTTCATGCGGTAGGTGATGCGGCCCCGGGTGAGATCGTACGGCGAGAGTTCGACTTTGACTTTGTCGCCCGGCAGGATGCGGATGTAAAACTTGCGCATTTTCCCGGAAATGTGGGCCAGCACGGGATGGCCGTTGTCGAGTTCCACGCGGAACATGGCGTTAGGCAGGGCTTCCTGGACGGTACCGTCGACTTCTATGGCGTCTTCTTTGGGCATAAGCGGACTGTTTCCCCTGGGATGGGCAATGATTCGCCATGGCTGGAACCATTGCCTCAAATAATATCTCTTTTTAATAATCCGAAAATTATATTAAATCAAGGGGCTTTTTTCGCGTCCCTTTCCGGCCGGTTGGCCCGGCCGTTTCAAGACGGGGCGATTGGCGAATCGCCCCGTCTTGCGCCCCTGCCCCGCCTCCCGAATCAAACCGCGACCGCTTGGGCGCGTTGGAGCGCGGCCGCGAGCAACCTGCGCCCGTCCTCGGGCGCCGCCTTGGCCAGCGCCCGGTTCGCGGCGCTCACCACGGCCCGAATCGAGGCTGTGGCGATGTTTTCATGGACGCCCACGCCGAAGGCCGCGGCCGCGCCGGCGGCAAGCGAGACCTCGACGAAGGCCGAGGCCTCGGCCTGGGCGCCCTGGCCCATGGCCCGCTCCTCGTAGGCGTGCAGAGTCAGCGGCAGATTCAGCGCGGTCACGACGGCGGCGATCGGGCCGTTACCCAGGCCTTCAAGGACCACGGTCCGGCCCGAAACGCGCAGCGTGAGCGCAATGCCCTGGGCGTCGCCCCGCTCGAACAGGCGGTGGCCGCGGTACTCCAGCGGCTGGGCCGCTTCCAGGTAATTCTCGGAGAACAGCGTCCACAGCCGGGCGGCGTCGATCTCGCCGCCGCTTGCGTCGGCGGCCTGCTGCACCATGCCCGAAAATTCGATCTGCAGGCGCCTGGGCAGGATCAGGCCGTGCGCGGTCTCCATGAGATAGGCCACGCCTCCCTTGCCGGACTGGCTGTTGACCCGGATGATGGAATCGTAGGTCCGTCCGAGATCGGCGGGGTCCAGCGGCAGGTACGGCGTGCGCCAGGGCGCTCCCGGCGCCTGGGCGGCCAGGCCTTTTTTGATGGCGTCCTGATGGGAGCCGGAAAAGGCCGTGAACACCAGATCGCCGCAGTACGGATGCCTGGGATGGACCGGCAGGCTGGTGAGTTCTTCGGCCTCGCGGGCGACGCGATTGACCGCCGAAAAATCCAGGCCCGGATCGACGCCCTGGGTGTAGAGGTTCAGGGCCAGGGTGACGATGTCGGCGTTGCCGGTGCGCTCGCCGTTGCCGAACAGGCAGCCCTCCACCCGCTGCGCTCCGGCCAGCATGGCCAACTCGGCTGCGGCCACGGCGCAGCCCCGGTCGTTGTGGGTGTGCACGCTGATGATCGCCGCATCGCGGTGCGCCAGATTGGCGGCCATCCATTCGATCTGGTCGGCGTAGACGTTGGGCGTGGACAGTTCCACGGTCGAGGGCAGATTGATGATGACCTTGTTGCTTTCGGACGCGCCCCACTCCTCCATGACCGCCTGGCAGACGTCGCGGGCAAAGGGCAGTTCGGTGCCGGAAAAATTCTCGGGCGTGAATTCGAAGCGAAAATCCGTGTCCGGCATGTCCCGGGCGATCTCCCGGATCAGGCGCGCGCCGCGCACGGCCATGGCCGCGACTTCGCTCCGGCTCAGGCCGAAGACCACGCGCCGAAAAACCGGGGCGGTGGAGACGTACAGATGCACGATGGCCCGGCGCGCGCCGGCCAGAGACTCCATGGTGCGGCGGATGATGTGCTCCCTGGACTGGGTCAGCACGGACAGGGTGACGTCCGCCGGGACGCGCCCGCCCTCGATGAGCGCGCGCGTGAAATCGAATTCCGCCCGCGAGGCGGCCGGAAAGGCGACCTCGATTTCCTTGAAGCCGATGTCGAGCAGCAGTTGAAAAAGACGCAGCTTGCGCTCGGGGTCAAGCGGCTCGAACAGGGCCTGGTTGCCGTCGCGCAGGTCGGTCGAAAGCCAGACCGGCGCCTTGTCGATCGAACGGTTCGGCCAGGCGCGGTTTTCAAGGGCGACGGGAGGAAAGGGACGGTATTTGTCCGGATACGGCGCTTTCATGGTCTTCTCCACGGTGTTTTTCGCTTCTCTGTGCGCGTTTCAATCAATCGCAACGAGGACAAATCGCAACGGCGAGGGAAGGCGCAAGGACAGGGGAGCCCTTGCGCGGTATCCGCCGGACGCGGGACCGCCCGGGTGGGGATACGACGCTCGGCCGTCGAAAGGGAATTTCGTCGTTATTTGCCCGCGAGGGGCAACAGCAGAAGAAGCCCGAGCAAGCGGGCGTCGGCGAAGCAAAGATGAGAGGCCGGAACTGGTCGCATGAACAGAGGCTACCCAAAGCCGCCCGGGCTTGTCAAGAGCCGAATGATTTTTTGAAACGCTCGCGCGCGACCGGACGGCCGCCCCCCCTCTTTTCCAATCCCGCTCATTTCGTTATGCTTGCTTTTCAAGGCAGGCGACCGGCCCCAGGCCATCTATCGCCTTCCCCGATAAAGTTTTTGGGAAGGAGGGGGGGCTCGGGGGGAGGAAACCCTTTGTTCACAAAGGGTTTCCTCCCCCCGATTCCTCCTAACTCTCACTCTCCCCACCCCAAGGAGCCTTCGTGCGCATCATCGATCTGATCGCCGCCCGCAGCGAGCCGTTTCTTTCGCTGGAATTTTTTCCGCCCAAGCAGGAATCGAGCTGGCCCGACTTTTTCGCCGTGGCCGAGCGATTGCGGGCGATCGACCCCTTGTTCGTGTCCGTGACTTACGGCGCGGGCGGCTCGACCCAGAAGAACACGCTCGACATCGTGACGCGGTTGCGAAGCGGCTGCGGCTTTACGCCCATGGCCCATCTGACCTGCGTTGGCGCGGACGCGACCGCCATCGACGCGTTCCTCGCTTCGCTCGAAACGGCCGGCGTGGACAACGTGCTCGCTTTGCGCGGCGACCCGCCGGCCGGCCAGGACGCCTTCGTGCCGGAAAACGCCTCCTTCGCCCACGCCTCGGACCTGGTGCGCTTCGTCCGGGAGCGCCATCCGCGCCTTGGCGTCGGCGTGGCCGCCTATCCGGAAAAACATCCGCAGTCGCCCTCGCCCGAGGACGATCTGAACCACCTCAAATTCAAGCTCGGCCAAGGCGGCGACTTCGCCATCACCCAGCTTTTTTTCGACAACGCCCTGTATTTCGCCTTTGTGGCCAAAGCCCGCGCCGCCGGAATCGACGTCCCGATCGTGCCGGGCATTTTGCCCGTGGCGAGTCTGGCGGGTTTACGGCGCATTCTCGGCTTTTGCGGCGCGAGCGTGCCGGCCGCCTACCTCGCCGCGTTGGAAGAGGCCGACAAGCAAGGCCCCGAGGCGGTGCGCGCGCTCGGCGTGGCCCACGCCACGGCCCAGGCCCGGGACCTGCTGGCCAACGGCGCGCCCGGCGTGCACCTGTACACGCTCAACAAGGCGAGTTCCTGCCTGGAGATCGTTAAGGGACTGTAAAGAGAATCGGAGGGAAGACCCTTTTTGTAAACAAACAGGGTTTTCCCCCCGCCTCCCCTTTCCCCAAAAAACTTTTTTATATATACATCCACCATGCCGTCCTCCATCTGCATCGTCACGCCCTCGTTCAATCAGGGGCGGTTCATCGAGCGCACCATCCAAAGCGTCCTGACCCAGGACGCCGACGGGATCGACTACGTGGTCATGGACGGCGGCAGCACCGACGGGACCATCGAGATCCTCAAGCAATACTCCGGGCGGGTGCGTTGGGTGTCCAAGCCGGACAAGGGCCCGGCCGACGCGATCATCCAGGGGATGGCCGCTTCGGACGCGCCGGTCGCGGCCTGGCTCAATTCCGACGACGTTTACCACCCGGGCGCGGTCGCGGCGGCGCTTGCGTACTTAAACGCCCATCCAGAGATCGACGTGGCGTACGGCGAGGCCGAACACATCGACGAGCACGGCGATTTCATCGAACGCTATCCGACCGAGGATTTTGATTTCGAGCGCTTGAAAGACAGGTGCTTCATCAGCCAGCCGGCCAGCTTCATCCGGCGGCGGGCGTTTGAGCGCGCGGGACCGCTGAACACGGCGGTCAGGCAGATGGACTACGAATTCTGGCTGCGCCTGGCCAAGGCCGGGGGCTCATTCGGGCGCTTTCCCGCCATCGCCGCGGCCACCCGCCTGCACGCGCAAGCGTACAGCGTGGGCCAACGGCTGCGCGGCCACGCCGAGGTCAACGACTTCACCCGGGCCATCCTGGGGCGCACGCCCGACAAATGGCTCTTCAACTACGGCCACGCCGTGCTGGAGAAAATCCATTACGGCCGCGACAAACCGGGCTTCAGCCTGGCCGTCTCGGCCGTTTCCCTCTACGCCGCCCTGCGCTGGAACGGGCGCGTGTCAAAGGAAATGCTGCGGACCATCCGGTCGTGGATGTAGAAGAAAGGCGGAAAGCAAAGGGGTCAGGCCATGAACATCGCCCAGTGCATCCCATTCTTCATTCTCGCCTGCCTCGCCCTGCCCTTCGCGCCCAAAACGGTTTGGGCGCAGACCTCGCTTGACTCCTTGCTGCGACCGTACCTCGACGGGAGCGGTCTTCCGGCCGTAGCCGCGGCCGTGGCCAAAAACGGCAAAATCGTCGCCGCCGGGGCCGTGGGCTCGCGCCGGGCCGGGGCGGACATTCCCGTCACCCCAAACGACCGGTTCCACATCGGTTCGGACACCAAGGCCATGACCGCGCTGCTCGCGGCCATGCTGGTGGAAGAGGGAAAACTGCGCTGGGACTCGACTCCGGCCGCACTCTTCCCCGAATTCGCCTCCGGCATGGACGCGGGCTTCGCCTCCGTGACCCTGCGGCAGCTCCTGTCGCATTCGGCCGGCCTGCCGCGCGACAACGAAGACGTCGCCGCAGTCTGGAAAGAAGCCCTCTTTCAGGACGGAAACCTCGACGCCATCCGCTGCTTCATCGTCGAACAGTGGAGCAAAAAACCGCTCGCCTCGCCGCCGGGGACCAAGTTCGAATACTCCAACATGGGGTATGTCGTCGCCGGAGCCATGATCGAGCGGGCCGCCGCAAAGACCTGGGACGAGCTGATCGTCGAGCGCGTCTTCACGCCGCTTGCGCTGACCACGGCCGGGCTCGGCTGCCAGGCGACGCTCGGCCGGGTGGACGCGCCGCTTGGGCACGTCCTGGCCGAGGGGAAAACGCAGGCGGTTCTCGCGGGCCTAAACTGCGACAATCCCGCTTACCTCGGCCCGGCCGGAATCGCGCACTTGTCCATTTTGGATTTCGCCCGCTGGGCTTCGTGGAACGCAGGCGAAGGCAAACGCGGGCCGGCCCTGGTTCGGCCCGAGACCATGCGCGCGCTGCACGCGCCGGTGGTGAGCCTGCCTCAGGAGGCGCAGGCCAAGTCCGATGGAAAAAATCCGCGCGACGGCTACGGCCTGGGTTGGGGCGTGGTGAACGTGGATTTCGCGTCCCATCCCCTGCTCCAGCACGGCGGCTCCAACAACAAGAACCTGGCGCACATCTGGGTGGATGTGAAAAACGACCTGGCGATCGTCATCGCGGCCAACATCGCCGGCGAAAAAGCGGATGCGGCGCTGCACGCCATCGCCCGGACGCTCTACGCGCAATACGCCGCCGCCAAAGTACATTAAGTCCGAGGAAAACGCGTATCGTCCGGAGAAACGATACAATTTGAGAGAGGCGGGAGAGCGTCCGTTTGTCTCCAGGAGAGGGCGCGCAGCGCTCCCGGGGCGAACCAAAGGCTTCCCGCCGATTCCCTTTTACGCGTACTTTTCCCTGAGCCTGCGCGCCGCCTCGGCGATGTTTTTGATCTTGGCGGCGGCCACTTCCTCGACGTTGACGCAGCGGTTGGCGAAGCAGCCGAAGCCGCAGTCGGTGTTCAGGAAAAGCTGTTTGGGCGTGTAGAATTCAAGGGCCGTCTCGGCCTTGGCCATGATGTCTTCCACGGTTTCGACCGTGGTCGTGCGCGGGTTGACCACGCCCAGTCCCAGTTCGCGCGGGCGCGTCATGCCCGGCACGTTTCCCGAGAGTTCGCGGCCCACGACGGCGATCTCCCCGGCGCGCGGGGTGGCGTATTCCAGAACGAACTGGTGCACGCGCATGTTCGTCAGGGCCGGAAGCAGCGCCCGGTAGTCGCCGGTGAGCAGCACTTCTTCCTTGGTGCTCCAGTTGCCCCGGCAGATGTGCAGGCCGATGCGCGGCCCGGTCACGCCGTCGATGACGGCGTTGATCAATTCGCTGGCGTACTTCAGTTCTTCACCCACATCCCGGCGGGTGGCCAAAGTCGCTCACATGAAGGTGCGGCGGCCGCAATCCTCGCTCATGACCGCTTCGGTCAGCACCGGTTCGTCGAACTGGACGAACTCGCACCCCGCGCGGGCCAGGTCGATGAGCTCCTCGCGCAAAATCCGAACCACCTCGTCGCCCATTTTGCGTTGCGTTCCATAGACCTTCTTGGTGTAGTTGGTCACCCACATCGAGCGCGTGAGCAGGTAGGGGCCGGGCAAGGTGATCTTGACCGGCTTGTCCGTGAGCGACTTGACGAATTTGAAATCGTCCAGGGCCAGGGGTTCGCGGCGCGACAGCTTGCCCACGCAGGTCGGGTTGCGGATGGCCGAGGCCGGGACGTCGAGGGTGGAGAGCATCTCCTCGAAGCCGGACTTGTCCTCGACCTCGTCGAGCATTTCGGCCAGGCTCATCAGCCTGGTTCCCTCGACCTTTTCGGTGATGAAGGAATAGAAATTGTCGCGCCGGTGCTCGCCGTCGACGATCACGTCGAGTCCGGCCTCTTCCTGGATGCGCACGGTGCGGCGCACTTCGCCGTCGGCCGCGCGGTCGAACTCGGCGCGGCTTATCTTGCCCAGCCGGCGGTCGCGCAGGGCGCGCAGCATATCCTTGGATCTGGGCCAACTGCCCACCTGAGTTGTCGTGAACATGGTCACACCACCGCGAGTTTCAGGGTCAGTTCAACCGCCTTGGCCAAGGTGGCGGCCACGGGCGAGCGGGCGGCCGCGCGCTCCCAGGCCTCGCGCACCTTGGCCTCGTCCTCCATGGTGGAGGCGAAGCATTTGACTTCGATGGCGGCAAAGGAGGCGTCGCCCGGCTCCAGGCCCAGATGGGCCAGGACGTTGTGCAGCCGGCCGCGCACGGTCAGCTCGATATCGTCGATTTCAAGGCCGCGTCTGGCGCATTCCCCGGCGAAACCGGAGCCGAGCGCGCTGCCGAGCGCCCCGAGCACGGCCTCGACCGCGCAGGGCCGCGCGTCTTTTTCTTCGAAACTGGCCGGCTGGCCAAGCTCCCAGGAGAAATTGCGGCAATAGACCGTGCTGTGCGCATGGCCCGCGCTGCGCACGCGCAGCCGCCATTCGTACTCGCGCGCCCGGCGTTTGTCCGCAGCCAGGGCGTCTTCTTCGCTGACGGCGCCGTGTTCGGCCGGGGCGCGACCCCGGCGCAGGAAATAGCGAACGCAGTTCTCGCCGGGCAGGCGGCCGAGGTATTCATGGCCGGTCAGGCGGCACCAGGGCGGGAGTTCGTCGCCCACGGCCGGTTCGCGCGAGCGCATTTCGAGCACGCCGCCCACCGGAACCGCGATCAGGTTCTCGCGGATCAAAAGGATCAACCCCGAACCGCAGTCGAGGTCGCCGCCGTCGAAGGTCCGGTCCGGGACGACGGCGCCCGGATCGAAAGTGTTTTGTGGGCCGGACATTGTGGCGCCTTGGTTTCAATGCGTTTTTCTCAATAACGGCCCGGGAAAAGCCCGGCCTTTCAATGGCAATCCGCGCAGACTTCGCCGCGCAGGGCTTCCAGCCCTTCTTTGACGATGATCGGGAGCATGACCAGGGCGGCGACCGGATCGGCCCACCACCAGCCGAAGGCGGCGTTTAAAACCAGCCCGCCGAGCAATATGGCGGAAAGATACGCGCACAGGGAACTTTGCCGGGAGTCGGCGGACAGCGCCGCGCTGTGCAAACGTCCGGCGGCGCGCCGTTTCGCCCGGGCGAGCAAAGGCATGACGATCAGGGCGAGGACGGCCAGCGCCATGCCGGCGAAGCTCGCTTCCGGCGGTTTTTTGAGAGCGAGCGAGGAAACGGCCTCGTAGCCGACGTACGCGGCCAACAGCAAGAAACAGACGCCCACGAGTTGCAGGGCGATCCGTTCGCGCCGCTCGTCGGGGTGGACGGACGCCAAGCGCCACAACAGAATCAGGGACGACAGGATTTCGATCAGGGTGTCGGCGCCGAAGCCGACGAGCGCAATGCTCCCAGCGACGATTCCCGCCCCGAGAGCGACGCCCGCCTCGACGAGGCTCCAGCCGATAGTGAGATATTCGAGCTTCCGAGCGCCCCGGGTGTCTTGCGCGCGACCGCCGTGGGCGCATCCGCAGGAATGCGGCGCCGCAGCCGCGGCTTGACCGGTTTCGTTACGACTCATGACATTTCCCCGGCGTATGATTTTTTTCCGTTTTCCAAAACGCCCTTGCATACGCCGGCGCCGGCCCCCGCGCAACCACGAAAGTTTTTCGGAGGCGGGGGTTCCTCCTCCGAACCCTCGCTCTAGCCCCCTAGTAGCCGACGCTGGGCGAGCCGGACGCAAGCCATTCGACCAGGGCCGCGCCGCCGGCCGGGGTGGCGCCTTCGATCAGGTCGGCTTCGCCCAGGCCGCGTTTTTTCAGGCACGGGGTGCAGACGTAGATCTTGCCGCCGGCGGCCTGGTATTTGCTGATGAGTTCCTTAAGCGGTGCGAAGGGAGCGCCCTCGTTGATTTTTTCGGCTTCGCCCTTGACGGCGCAGTAGACGCCGTCGGTGCTCAGAAAGACCATGGTTTCCTTTTCGCTGCCCTGGGCGGCGTTGGCGACGACGAAGCCCAAGGTGGCCTTGTCGCCGTCGGTGCGGCAATGGGTGATGGTCACGCAGAATTTTCCGGCCATGGGGTCACTCCTTTTTCAGTTTGGGTTTGTATTCGATGAGATAGAAGGGATGGGCCTGATCCAGCAGGGCGTTTTCGGTCATGCGGCACCAGGCGGGAAACTCCACCGGCGCGGCCGCGTCCGTGGAGATGAGCAACACCCGGGTTCCGGGCTCGATCGACTTGAGATAGGTGAACAGATTGACGATCACCCGGCCGCAGGTTTCCTCGCCGCCGTCGAACTCGTCGTCGAATCGCCAATGTTCCGGATAGTTTGAACGCATTCCGCCCCGACTTCTGACGCTGATAACCAACCTATACTCTTTGATTATTTGACACCGCCCGGGAGAACAATCAAATCAATAGTTCCGATGTCCGGCCGGTGGATGGATTCGTTTCGATGATGCGAGAGAAATGAAGAGGCGACGCGAAGAAGGGCGATTCGTGAATCGCCCCTACTCCAGCCCGGTCGCCTCATCATCGCGGTGTTGTCGCGCCCAAGGCCCCCTGTCGAGGGGGTCCGGGGGCGATCATCGCCCCCGGTGAGGATGGGGTCCAGGGGAAGGGGCAACACCCCTTCCCCTGGCGCTAGGCGCTTACGAGCGCCTCGATACGGGAGGCGTAGTAGGTTTTGAGTTCTTCCAGGTAGGCCGGGTCGGCTTGGCCTTTCCAGTTGGTCACTTCGTAGAAGCGCTTGGGGATTTTGACTTCGCGCGGTTTGAAGCCGCAGTCGATCTTGTTTTTCCAGCGCAGTTTCTGGATGTTCCGCGCCGCTTTGCCGAGGTTTTCGGCCATGCCGGACAGGCCCATGGCGGACAGCGCGCGGCCCAGGGTTTCCGGGGTGTAGACGTTGCGGGCGAAGAGGCAGCTGACCATGGAAGTCAGCGCCACCCGGTCGGCCTCGTCGGCGACCAAAAAGTCGATGGCTTTGACGGCGTCCTTGTCGGTGTGTTTCTGGTCGTAGGAATAGCCGCCGCTGTCGAGGTGCGAATGGCGCACGCCCATGGCCTGGGAGATGTAGAACACTTCGCCGGTGGCGTAGCCGCTCATTTCCTGACCGAGCACGCAGGCGTAGTCCTCGCCCTTGTATTGTGCGGCCGCGACCATGGTTCCCTGGCCGAGCAGGCGGTAGAACTCGTTGGTGCGGTTGCCCAGGTGGCGCACCGCCTCGCGGTAGCCGGCCACGTCGTCGAAGGCCAGCGGCACGATGGTCTCGGCAAGGCCGATCGCGCCCTTTTGCGCCGCCTCGGTGGCCCAGGCCAGGGCCACGCCCGCGCTCATGCAGTCCACGCCCTGGCGCTCGATCTCGTCCATGACCGCGAGAATCCCCGAGGCGCTCGTGATGCCGAGCATGGTGCCGTCGGCGAACAGCGGTTCGTAGTCGTAGGACACCTGGCGATAGAGGTAGTCGTTGTTGGCGGCGTATTTCTCGCGCAAAAGCCCGACGTGGATGCAGCCGACCGGACAGCCGGCGCAGGCCGCCTTGCGCAGAAGCAGGTCGCGGGCGAAGGCCTCGCCCGAAACGTTTTCGATGGCCGCTTCCTTGGTCGATTGCAGGTTCTTCCAGGGCAGCGCGGACAGTTCGTTGAGCGCCAGCAGGTTTTCCGGAGTGCCCAGGTCGTGGTATTTCTTCATCATGCCCGAATCCACGACCTGGTCGTAGATCGCCTTGAACACGTCGGGGTAGTCCTTGCCCGCGGGCGCGGGCAGGCTCTTGCCGCCGTCGATCACGATGGCCTTGAGATTCTTCGCGCCCATGACCGCGCCGGAGCCCAGGCGGCCGAAATGGCGGTAGGTGTCGACATTGATGCAGGCGTAGGCCACCTGATTCTCGCCCGCCGGGCCGATGCGCAGCGTGCTGCGGTGGCCCGCGCCGGAGCGATGCAGCTTGCGCAGCTGCTTGCCGGTGGTGAAGACGTCAAAACCGCGCAGGAAATGCACGTCCACGAAATCGAGCCTGCGGATGCCCACGGCCAGGGCGGACAAAACCGGCGACCTGCCCCGGATGACCAGGGCGTCGATCCCGGCGAAACGCAGGGACAAGGCCAGACGCCCGCCGGCGTGGGATTCGGCGTACTGCTCGTTGTAGGGCGACTTGAAGGCGCACACGGTCTTGCTCATCAGCGGATAACAGCCGGTCAAAGGCCCGATGGCGAAAATCAGCGGCTGCTCGGGAGCAAGCGCCGGGGCGCTCACGTCCGCGTACGCGGCAAACAGCGCCGCCGCCAGACCGGAACCGCCCAAATGCTCGTTTTTGTCGCCGAAATTAATGTATTCGCCCCGGCCCCGGGTCAAATCCACCATGAGCACGCGAAACGGTTCAGCCGGCATGGGACGCCTCCTTTTCCTGGGCCGCGTCCGTGACCGGGACCGCCGCGTCCGCGGTTCCCGGCGCGTCGATCATCTCCAGGCACTGGTGCGGGCAAAACCCCACGCAGCGGCCGCAATGCAGGCACACGAAGGGAACGTTCGTCTCGGGCTCGATGTAGATCGCGTCCACCGGACAGGCCTTGGCGCAAGCGCCGCAACGGATGCAGACGTCGGGCTTGACCCTGACCCCGCCGCCCTTGCGCTGGCTGTACGAGCCGGTCGGACAGGCGGCCGCGCAGGGCGCGGGATCGCAGGCCAGGCAGATCTTGGCCTCAAAACCGGTGCTCAGACCGCCCGAGGAGGTGATCCGGATGCCGGCGGTGGTCCAGGAAATGCGCTTGTGCACCAGCCGCGCGCAGGCCAGCGAACAGGAATCGCACCCCACGCAGCGCTCGACGCGCGGCGCTCGCAAAATTTTCATGGAAACTCCTTTGGAGGGGGAGAGAGTGGGATGCGAGAAACCGGGAGGGGAACCTTTTGTGAACAAAAGGTTCCCCTCCCGGACCCTCCCCTCCAAAAAACTTTATTCATTTACAAAATGATAAACGCTCTTTGCCGATTCAGCGGAGAACGGCGGGAATACGGGACCACGGCCTCCGACGGCAGCCGCATACCCTCGGACGCAAAGAAAGACAAGCCGTTCCGGATACGGTGGTCCGGCAGGACCAGGGAAGACGGGGCAAAGCGAAGAAGGCGATTCGCGAATCCCCCCTGCTCAAGCCCGGACGCCTTATTAATGGAATAATGTCGCACCCAAGGCCCTTGTCGAGGGGGTCCGGGGGGGGCACCCCCCCCGGTGGGGTCTGGGGCAAAGCCCCAGCGGGATGGGGTCCAGGGGAAGGGGCGAAGCCCCTTCCCCTGGCTCACTCTATGCGCCAGTTTTCCCTGCCTTGGCGGCAGGCGCGGCCTTCGTAGAACCAGTCGCCCCATTCGACCGAGAAGTCGCGGCAGGGCGGGCGGTTGTTGTATTCGTGGGTGGCGGTGGCCTTGACGGTGACGTCTTGTCCCGAGTCCCGGTCTTGCCAGACCTGGGGTTGGTTGTCGCGCAGATATTCCAGGGCGTAGTTGAGTTTGCCCCGTCCGGCGGGGTTGTCGATGACCGGCGGCAGGTCCGATTGTTGCTGTCCGGCGGGGGGGTGATCCGGCGGGCTCGGGGCATTGTCCCTGGGTCTGGGCGGACCTGCGGCCGAGCCCGTAAGATCGCCGATGATGAACACGGAGCTTCGGCGGGCCGTTTCGCCGATGTCGGCGGGTCTTTTTTCCTCGACCGGATCGCGCAGGGTGAGCAGGACGCCGTTTTTTTCCAGGAAGTCCTGGGCCACGGAGCCTTTGACGGCGAAATTGACGTTTTGGGGGATGTCGCCGGTCGCGGCGAAGGTGTCCTTGACGCCGAGCTGGGCCACGGCCACGCCCACGACCAGGCCGTAGGAGTCGAGCACCGGGCCGCCGGAGTTGCCGGGCTGGATGGGCGCGGTGATCTGAATGAGGTTTCTATTGCCGCCGGGACCGGCGCTGGCGCTCATGTCGCCGGTGGTGACGTTGGCTTCGTGGGCGAGGATGCCCTGCAGGGGGTAGCCCACGGCCACGACCGCGTCGCCCGGGCGGATGGGTTTGCCTTGGCGGAAGGCCAGCGGCGGCGGGGCCTGCCCCTGGATTTGCAGCAGCGCCAGGTCGCGGTCCGGGTCGGTGCGCAGCACGGTGAGCGTGAACTCGCGGCCGTCGATCTGGCCGCGCAGGCCGCGTGTGCCTTCGATGACGTGGTAATTGGTGAGCACGTGCCCCTGGCGCGAGACCACGAACCCGGTCCCGGTCAGGACGGTGGCGGCCTGGGCCGGCCGCGCCGTGCAGACGGCCAAGACAAGCAGGCAGAACACCGCCGCAACATGCCGGCGCGGCGTATTTTTCTTGCCGGGCGCGGAAAAAAGATGGAATTTTTCGCTCCCGTTCCTCTTGCCGTGCATTTGCATCGCCGCGACCCTTACTGTTTTTCGCCGGCATTGAGTTGCAATTTCATTTCCACCACCTCGTCGTCGGCGTCCTTGTGTACGGAAAATCCCATCTTTTTCGCCAGGCCCTGCATGCCCTGGTTGTCGAGCAGCGCCTGGCCGGTCAGCCAGTTCGTCCCTCGCGCGCGGCAGTAGCGGATGATCTTGTCCATCAAAATCGTGCCCAGGCCCAGGCCCTTGCCGTCGGAGCGGATGATGATCGCGAACTCGGCCGAACTGTTGTCGGGCCTGCTCGCCGCCCGGACCTCGCCGAGCGTCACCGGCGTCTCGCCCTCGCTCTCGGCGATGGCCACGAAGGCCATTTCGCGTTCATAGTCTATCTGGGTGAGCTTGGCCATCTCCTGGTGGGAAAGTTCGCGCACGATGCCGAAAAAGCGGTAGCGCAGGTCCTCGGGCGAGAGGTGGCTGAAAAATTCGTAGTGCGAGGTCTCGTCCTCGGGCCGGATCGGGCGCAGCAGGAGCTTGCGGCCGTCGCGCAACGTGACGCATTCCTCCAGTTCGCTCGGATAGGGCCGCACGGCCAGGCGCTGCGGACCGGGGACGAGCGTTTGGGCGATGCGCATGCGCGCGCCGATGACCAGGACGCCTTCCTCGCCCGCGAGCACGGGATTCAAATCGACGCCGGTCAGTTCGCCCAGGTCCGTCATCAATTGGGTAAGCTGCACCAAGGCCAGGCAGAGCTTGTCGATGTCCGCGCCTGGCTGGCCGCCGAAGCCTTCGAGCATCTTCGACACCCGGGTGCGCGAGATCAGCTCGCGGGCCAGGCCCATGTTCAGCGGCGGCAAGGCCACGGCCTTGTCCCTCGTGCGCCGGCCGGCCATGCCGCCGAGCCCGAAGCGCACGAACGGCCCGAAGACGGGATCGACCTCGGCTTGCAGCGAAACCTCGGCCGCGCCGGCGATGCGGCCCATGCGCTGGACGATGAACCCGGCGACCTTGGCCTTGGGCCGCAGTTTCAGGGTCCGGCCCATGATGGCCAGCACGGCCTCGGCCACGGCCGGCGGCGTTTCCAGGTCGAGTTCGACGCCGCCGACGTCGAAAGGTTGGGGAATATCCGGCGAGGAAATCTTCACGGCCACGGGAAAACCGAGTTCCATCGCCGCGGCCGTGGCCTGCTTGGCGTCCCGGGCCAGCCTCGAATCGACCGCCGGAATCCGGTACGCGGCCAGCACCGCCTTGGCTTCGGGCTCGGTCAGTTCGGCACGTCCCTCGGCCAAAGCCGCCTCGATCACTTCCCTGGCCTTGTTCGCGTCCGGCACGAACTCCTCCGGCAGGGACCGGGGCATTTCCATGAGCAGATCCTGGTTGCGCCGGTGCTCGACCATGTTCATGAAGGCCCGGACGGCCTTTTCCGGCGTCTCGTAGGTCGGTATCCCGGCCTCGTTAAAAAGCGCCCGTGACGGTTCGGCGGCCTGAAAACCCATCCAGCAAGTCAGCAGCGGCCGGTGGCTCTTGGCCGCCTGGGCGATCACCGCCTTGGCCGTCTCGACGCCGGAAACCCCGGCAAAGGGCACGTTGATGAGCAAGACGGCGTTGGTCTGCTTGTCGCGCAGCAGAACGGCGGCCGCCTCGGCGCATTTTTCCGGCGAGGAATCGAAACTCAAGTCCACCACGCCCTGGCGGAACCAGTAGCGGCCGAGCAGTTCCTCCAGGGCGCGCTTGGTTTCCTCGGTGAAGGCGGCCAGCCTGCCGCCCGCGTCCAGAAGCGCGTCGGCTGCCATGATGCCGATGCTGCCGCCGTTGGTCAGGATGGCCAGGCGCTCGCCCTTGATCGGCTGGGTGCGCACCAGGGTCGAGGCCGCGTCGAAAAGCGTGTCGATGTCTTGCACCCTGAGCATGCCCGCGCGCCGGAAGGCCTCGCCGTACACCTCGTCCAGGCCGCGCGAGACCATCGACTGGCTGGCCGCGTCGTAGGACAATTTGCGGCCGGGCTTGATGACCAGAACCGGCTTGTTGCGCGAGGCCGCCCGGGCCGCGCTCATGAAGTTGCGGGCGTCGGTGATGGAGTCGATGTACAGCAGAATCGAACGGGTGTGGGCGTCGGAACTGAGAAAATCGATGATCTCGGCAAAACCGGCGTCCACGGCGTCGCCGAGCGACACCACATAGGAAAAGCCGATGCCTCCGGATTTGGCCCAGTCCAGAACCGTGGCGAACAGCGAGGCCGATTGCGACAGAAAAGCGGTCCTGCCGGGCTTGACCTTGGTCTCGGAAAGCGAGGCGTTCAGGCCGATCAGCGGCGTCTGCACGCCCATGCCGCTCGGACCGATCAGGCGGATGTCGTTGGACCGGGCCGCCTCGAGCATTTTGACCTGGAGCTCTTTTTTGCTTTCGCGGGGCAATTTGGCGTAGCCCGGGCAGAGCACGATCGCGCCCTTGGCGCCGCGCCGCCCAAACGCCCGGATCCAGGCCGGCGACTCTTCCGGCGGGCTGCAGATCACCGCCAGATCCGGAGTCAGCGGCAAGGTGTCCACGTCGCGGTAGGACTCGACCCCCATGACCGGACGCTTGCCCGGATCAAGCGGCATGACCGGACCCAAAAACCGCCCGGCGCGGATGTTGCGCATGATCTCAAGGCCGACGTTGCCCGGCTCGTCCGCCGCCCCGACGATCGCCACGGAGTTGGGACGGAAAAGTGCGTTCAAATTGCCAAGAGCCATGCCGCCACCCTACAAAAACGCGGCCGCCAAAGAAACAGCTATTTTAGCCCTCCGGGGGCCGGAACCAAGGGGCGCCGCCCCCCACCCCCGCCCTCCGGGGGCCAAAGGAGGCTCCGCCTCCTCTGGACTCCTTCGCTGGGGGCGATAATCGCCCCCAGACCCCCATGACAGGGGTGGTATGCGCCGGTCCGCGGGCCGCC
>JADFXV010000031.1:10267-35483 GCA_015233395.1 Desulfovibrionaceae bacterium | reverse complement strand
CCCGATCGCGGCGGCGAGCCGTTTGTTCAGGTCGGTGTTGTCGTAGTAGCCGGCGAAGTTTTGCGCTCCGGGTCCCGAGGCCGAGGTGGCCACCGGCATGCCGGTATGGGAGTAGGTGGTCCAGCCGAGTCCGGCTTTGGCGTCCAGGATGCGGGTCAGGGTGACGGTCAGGGGTTCGTATTCGCCGTAGCGCAGGTATTCGGCCGGGTCCTTGGATTTTTCCTTTTCCCCGGCCATGGAGCGGGCGAAGGCTTCGCGCGTCATGGCCAGTTCGTATTCCTTGAGATGCATGCCGTAGGGGTCGGCGGGCGAGGTGTTGTTTTCGTCGGCCTCGGGCGATTTTTTCATGGCTTCCAGGTCTTCGGGGGTCGGCAGGACCAGTCCGAAGCCTTCCTTGATGAGATCCGCCAGGTCTTCGAGTTTGGCGGTTTCGGCCGGATGGTCTTTTTTGTAGACCGCGAGTTTGGCGCTGAAGGCGAGGTAGGAGAGCTTCTGGTTTTTCAAGTACTGGTAGTAGTTGCCGTATTTGGTTCCGGCAAATCCCAGGGCCAGGCCGCCGCATTCGTGGTCGCCGGTGACCACGATCAGGGTTTCGGCGGGGTGGTTTTTGGCGAAGGCCACGGCTGCGGCCACGGCTTCGTCCAGGGACAGGACGTCGCCGATGGAGCTGGCCGCGTCGTTGGCGTGGCAGGCCCAGTCGACCTTGCCGCCTTCGACCATCATGAAGAAGCCTTTGGGGTTGTCGAGCAGTTCGATGCCTTTGGCGGTGAACCGGGCGAGGGAGACTTCTTTGGCCGGGTCGGCGTCGAGCGCGTAGGGCATGGCCTGGTCGCGGTCGAGCGCGGGGTTGATCGCGACCACCTTGTCCTGGCCTTTTTTGAGTCCGTCGATCGCCTCTTTGGTGTTGGCCAGCGTGTAGCCGGCGGCCTTGAAGGCGTCCATCAGGCCGATTTTCGGGCCGCCGGCCTTGGATTTCGCGCCTTCGGGGTCCTTGAAGCCGCCGCCGGCGAAGTAGTTGAACCCGGAAGCGGGAGCTTCGAGCGAAATCTCGTAGTAGTTGTTGCGGCTGGCCTGGTGGGAATAGAAGCAGGCCGGGGTGGCGTGGTCGAGCGACACCGTGGAGACGATGCCGACTTTCATGCCCGCCTGCTTGGCTTTTTCCGCCAGGGACTCGACTTTGGCCTTGGCGCCGTCGACGCCGATGGCGCCGTTGTAGGTTTTCACGCCGCAGGCCAGGGCGGTGCCGGCCGCGCCGGAGTCGGTGATGATGGAATTGAGCGAATAGGTGGTGGTCGCGCCGTGGACCGGCAGGGCGTCCATGGCCAGGAGCGCCATGCCCGGGCGGTCTGGGCCGTCCTTGGCGGCGAGGTAGAACTCGGCCGCGGCGCGCTGCGCCTGGGCCATGCCGTCGCCGATGAAGAGAAAAACGTACTTGGGCGGTTTGCCGGAATACTCTTCGCCGGCGGCCTGGACCCGGCCCGCCGCAAGCAGGGCCAGAAACAGGGCCAAAAGCAGGGCCGGGAGCGGCGAGGGGGCGATTGCCGGGCCGCGAAGCAGTCGTTTGGGGTTAAGCATGGCTGGTCCTCCCGGAGATTGGTGGCGCATTCGCGGACAATAGACCGTGAAGGACGTTACGGGCGGATGACGGCCGGGTGACGGTTCGCGGACAAACGGCGGCGGCGTCCGCATTTTTCAGGGCGTGGCGGCTGGCCGTCGCGCTGGGGCGGCGGCAAAGGAGAAAGGGGCCGGTCCCGGCTTGTCCCGGAGCATCCCCGTCCGGCCCGGTCCGTCAGGACAAGGCCAAAAGCATGCCGCCGGGATACGGCCGCGAACCGGTCAAATCGGCCGCCCCGACGGTCGAGGCGATGCCGGTGGCGGAAGCGGACAAAGCCGCGCCCGGAACGTTCAGGGACGCGCCGGCGACGCGGTAGACGATAACGGTGTTTTGGACGATGTCGGGATTATAGGACGGCAAAGCCTCTTCGGCGATTTTCACGTCGGCCGCCGAGCCGTCCTTCACGGGGTCGCCGGAATTGTCCGCGACATAAGCCACGCCGTCCGCGACCTTATCGACCACGGCGATGTGGCCGCCGCCATAGTTCCAGCCCATTTCCACGATGTCGCCGGGCTGGAGATCGGATTCCCAGTTGGAGACGATGCCGTTTGCCGCGTTGTACACCACCTGCAAGGCGCCGTTGTTGTTCACGTCGGACTCGATCCAGCCGGACTTGAGGTCGAGCGAGACGCCGCAGGCGGCGGTGACGTCCTGGGCCAGATTGTAGCAGCCTTCGGGGTCCCAGGGCTGCCCGATGAACGAGGCGGCCTCGGCGGCGATGTCGCTCGCGACGCTGGCGCCGGCCGCGAAAGCGGGGGTGGCGACGTTGGTCACGATGTCCACGGTGCGGTCGTCGAGGGTCTGGTACTTGCTGTTGTAGGCCACGAGGTTGATGTCCTGAGCCCTGTCCGTCTGTGTGGAAGCGGTGAAGGTGAAGTTGCTTAGGGTTTCGCCCGCGGAGTTGGCGTACTGCCCGGTCTTCGGGTTGAGGCTGAACCACAAAAGGTAGTCCGAGCCGGAATACTGTCTGCCCTTGGCGTCGGTCAGCGTGCCGTAGTCGTAGGTCTGCGCCCCGGCGTAGTTGTCGCGGTCGTACATTTCGACGTAAAAGCCGCTGACCTGGGAACTGGCGATGCTGAAGATCGAGCCGAGGTTGACGCTCGCGCCGCCCGCGACGTCGTAGGCCTGCTGGGCGACGCCGATGGCCGGCAGCGCCGTGGGGGCGGACTCGTTGAGGACGGCGGCCGTGGTCACGGCAGCGCCGGCGCCGGCCGAGCCGGAAAACGGGTTGGTCGCAGCGGCAGAAGACTCAAGGCGCGGGTTTTCGGTTCCCATCGCAATTCCCCCGTGAAATTTTCCTCTCCCGTTCATGGGCGGCAAGGACGCGATTTATTTATAAGGCATGCCGGGCGGGTTGTCGAGAGGCGCCCCGCGATCTTCATCGCCTTGAGCCATGCGGCCAAAGGCGCGCAAAAGGCCATGCAGGGGGGGGCAGCCCTTCGCCAATACCAATGGGAGTGTCACAATGATCCGTGATTACAGGGTATTTTTTTTGTTGACAAATAGTGATGAATGTTTTATATCATCATTAAATAATAAACATGGAAAGCCGGCTTTTGCCGGAAACCCACGGAGCAGATCAATGGGACGCAAAAAGACCCCGGAAAGCGATGCGCTGGCGACGAGGGAGAAGATCGTCGAAACCGCCGCGCGATTGTTCAGGGGGATCGGCTACGCCAAGACCACCATCGCCGACATCGCGGGGAGTCTCGGAATGAGCCCTTCGAACGTCTACAGGTACTTTCCGACCAAGGCGCATATCAACGAGGAGATCTGCGGCCGGCTTGTGCGCGATATCGAGTTGCGCTGTGTCGATTCCATCGGAAAAGATGGGGCCGCCTTTAAGAAAGTAACGTCTTTTGTCCTGGAGTACCATCGGTCGATAAAGGAAAGCATTCTCAAGGAGAATCGCCTGTACGACATGGTCTCCATCGCCATGGAGCAGCATTGGCCGGTCATCCAGGGGCACAGCGAGCGCATACGCGGCATCCTGGCCGAGCTCATGGAGTCGGGTGTTTCCTCCGGCGAATTCAAGGACATGGATAGATACAAAATGGCAAGGGCCATACACGAGTCCATCGCCATATTTATATATCCGCCGCTTCTGGAGCGCTGGGTGAACGAGTTTGCCGGCGCCGCGCCCGAGGACGGCGTCGAGGGGCAACTGGAATTTCTCCTTGGCGTGATCTTCCATGGCGTATGTTTGCGTAATGGCCAGCAATACAAAGATATAACCGGGTGATGGCGGTTGTCATGCATACCGGCGTTATCCATTATGGAAAGGACGAAAAAATGAAGGCATGTCGTTTCTTGCTTTTGGCCTGTCTGCTTTTGGCCTGTCTGCTTCTTGCCGGGCGCCAGCAGGCGCCGCAGGCGCAACAGGTCCGGCCGGTGGTGAAGACCATGCCGGTCAGTATGGAGGCCGGCCCCGGAGAGCGCGCCTATTCCGGCGCCGTGGTCGCGCGCCACGAGGTCCAGGAATCCTTCCGGGTCGACGGCCGCATCGCCAGGCGGCTGGTCGACGTGGGCGATCGCGTGCGCGCGGGGCAGGTGTTGGCGACGCTCGACGAGAACGATCTGCGCCTGTCCATGGAGAGCGCGCTTGCCGAGCACGGGGCGGCGACGTCCAACAGGACGCAGGCGCTCACCGACGAGGGCCGCTACGCCGTCTTGCTTTCCAAGGGTGTCGTCAGCCGCGCCGAATTCGAGGCCAGGCGCCTGGCGGCCGACGAGGCCAAGGGCCGTCTGGACAGGGCCGAGCGCGCCCTCGGTCTGGCGAAGAACAGGCTCGACTATGCGAACCTGGTCTGCAGCACGGACGGCGTGGTCACCAAGGTCGGCGCCGAGGCCGGACAGGTTGTCGCTCCGGGCCAGGGCATCGTGTCCGTGGCCAAGGACGGCGAACTGGAAATTCTTGTCGATATCCCGGAGGGCCGGCTCCAGAGTCTTACGAACGCCGCGGCGCAGGCGTCCCTTTGGTCGAGCGGCGACAAGCGCTACCCGGCCGTGCTCCGGGAGATCGCGCCGGCGGCGGACCCCCTTACCCGAACCTATGCGGTGCGCTACTCCCTGCATGAGGCGGACTCGAGCGTGCGTCTGGGCATGACGGCGACCCTGCGCCTGTCGGACTCCTCGGGCGTAAAGGCCGCCCGGATCCCGGCAAGCGCCCTGTTCGACCAGGGCGATGGTCCCGGCGTGTGGGCCGTGGCGCCGGAAACGGGCCGCCTGTCTTTGCGCCGCGTCGCCGTCGACCGCTACACGGACCGGGACGCCTACGTGCGCGGCGAGCTTGCCGACGGGGACGTTATCGTCGTCGCCGGCGCCTACAAGCTCGACCGGGACATGACGGTGCGGCCGGCCTGCTCGTCCCAGGAGGCGGCGCGATGAAAGGACTCAATCTGTCCGAGTGGGCCGTCAGCCACCGTCCCCTGACCCTGTTTCTCATCCTGCTCGTGTCCCTCTGCGGCGCGTGGTCCTACGCGCATCTGGGCCGCGCCGAGGACCCCGAGTTCACGGTCAAGGTCATGATCGTGGGCGCCGCGTGGCCCGGAGCCACGGCGGACGAGGTGCAGCGCCTGGTGGCCGACCCCATCGAGAAAGCGCTGCAGGAAGTGGCCTACTTCGACAAGGTCAAGACGTACTCCAGGCCCGGCGGCGCGGTCATGGAGTTCCACCTGCTCGATTCGACGCCGCCGTCCGAGGTCCAGCAGTGCTGGTACCAGGTCCGCAAGCGCGTGGGCGACATCGGGCGGAACCTGCCTCAGGGCGTGATCGGCCCGATCTTCAACGACGAGTTCGGCGACGTGGACTCCTTCCTGTACCTGCTTACAGGAGAGGACTATTCCATGCGCGAACTCAAGGACCGGGCCGAAGCCATACGCCAGGAGCTGTTGCGCGCGCCTGGCGTAACCAAGGTGCGTTTCTACGGCGAACAGACCGAGTGCATCTACGTGGAGCTCAGCCGCGCCAAGCTCGCGACCCTGGGGCTTGATCCCCATCTGGTGGCCGACTCCATCGCCAAGCAGAACGCGGTGACCGCCGCCGGAGACCTGGAGACGCCCTCGGAGCAGGTCCACCTGCGGGTTGACGGCGCCTTAAAGGGCGTTGACGCCCTGGCGGCGGTGCCTGTCCAGGGCGACGGCAAGCTGTTTCGCCTGGGCGACATCGCAACTCTCAGGCGCGGTCCGGTGGACCCGCCCACCTTCACCGTCCGCCACCAGGGCAAGCCCGCCATCGCGCTGGGCGCGGTCATGGCCAAGGGGGCGAACATCCTGGAAGTGGGTCAAAAGCTTTCCGCCTCGGTGCAACGCATCAAGGAAAACCTGCCCCTGGGACTCGAACTCGACAAGGTCTCGGACCAGTCTCGCGTGGTCGACGAGTCGGTGCGCGAGTTCATCCGGTCTTTCGTCGAAGCCCTGGTCATCGTGCTGGCCGTGAGCTTTCTGGCGCTGGGCTGGCGCACGGGGATCGTGGTGGGACTGGCGGTGCCGCTTACGCTGGCCATGGTCGCGACAGTCATGAGCATGCTCGGCATGAGCCTGGAACGCGTCTCTCTCGGCGCCTTGATCATCGCCCTGGGGCTTTTGGTGGACGACGCCATCATTTCGGTGGAGATGATGGTGGTGAAAATGGAGCAGGGGTTCGACCGAATAAAGGCCGCCACCTTCGCCTGGACCGCCACGGCCTTCCCCATGCTCACCGGCACGCTGGTCACGGCCGCCGGCTTTTTGCCCGTCGGCTTCGCCAGGTCCGGTTCCGGCGAGTATGCGGGCGGCATCTTCCGGGTCGTGACCATCGCCCTGGTCGCGTCCTGGCTGGTCGCGGTCGTGTTCACGCCGTACCTCGGGCTCAAGCTCTTGCCCGACTTTCATAAGGGCGGGCACGGCGATCAAGGCGCCCTCTACGACACTCCCGTCTACCGCAGGCTGCGCGGCGCGGTCGCCTGGTGCGTAAACAACCGAACGAGGGTGGTCGCGGTGACGATCCTGCTCTTCGCCGTGTCCCTCGCAGGCTTCGGGCGCGTGTCCCGGCAGTTCTTCCCGGCCTCCACGCGCCCCGAACTCCTGGTCGAGGCGCGCCTGCCGGGGGGCTCCTCGTTTACGGCTGCGTCGGAGGCTGTAAAAACCATGGAGGAGTGCATCAAGCGCGACCCCGAGGTCAAGACCTATACGAGTTACGTAGGCTCGGGCGCTCCGCGCTGGTTTTTGCCCATGGCGCCCGAACTGCCCAACACGAGCTACGCGGTCACCGTGCTCGATACGGCCGACGCCGAGGCGCGCGACCGGGTGAAGCGGCGGATCGAGTCCTTCGTCGCGGGGGGCGGCCTGCCTCAGGCCAGGGTGCGCGTGACGACCCTGTTTTTGGGGCCGCCGGTGGGCTTTCCCGTGCAGTTTCGGGTCATTGGTCCCGATCCCATGAAGGTGCGCGAGGCGGCCTACCGGGTCCGCGCCGTCATGCGCGAGAACCCGAAGACCGTCGACGTCAACTTGGACTGGAACGAGCAGGCCAAGGCGGTGCGCCTCGTCGTGGACCAGGACCGGGCCAGGATCCTCGGGCTCACCCCCCAGGACATCTCCGAAGCGCTCCAGGCGCTGCTCTCCGGGGTGACTGTCACCCGGATCCGCGACGGCATCGAGTTGGTCGATGTCGTGGCCCGGGCCGCGCCCGAGGAGCGGCTGCGCCCCGAACGCCTGCCCGATTTGACGATTTCCGTCCGAGGCGGCCATCCCATCCCGCTCTCCCAGGTGGCCAAGCTCGAGTACGTGTCCGAGGAGCCCATTTTGTGGCGGCAGAACAGGGACCTGACGATCACGGTCCGCTCGGAGATCGTGGAGGGGGTGCAGGCGCCCGACGTCACGGGCGAAATTTTGCCCGGGGTCAGGGCGATAGAAAAGACGCTGCCGCCGGAATACAGGATCGAGGTGGGCGGAGCCACGGAAGAGAGCGGCAAGGCCAACCGCTCCATCGTCGTCCTGCTTCCCCTGGCGGCCGGCGTCATGCTTTTGATCCTCATGTTCCAGTTGCAGAGCTTCCCCAGTCTGTTCCTGGTCGTGGCCACCGCCCCCCTCGGCCTGATCGGCGCGACCTGGGCGCTTTTGATCTTCCACCAGCCCTTCGGCTTTGTGGCCATGCTCGGCGTCCTGTCGCTGGCGGGCATGATCATGCGCAACTCGGTCATCCTCGTGGACCAGATAACCCTGGACCACCAAAGCGGGCTTACGGCCTGGGAAGCCGTGATCGACGCCACCATCAAGCGGACGCGTCCGGTCGCGCTGACGGCCCTGGCCGCCATCCTGGCCATGATCCCCCTGACGCACAACGTGTTCTGGGGTCCGATGGCCGTGGCCATCATGGGCGGCCTGCTCGTGGCCACGGTCCTGACGCTGCTGTTCACGCCGGCGCTCTATGCGATGATCTTCCGCGTTCAGCGCCCCTCAAGCGGGGAACAATCCCAAAGACCGCAGGAGAACTGAGATGGCGCCCCTGCACGCGGCATACTCGCGCAAGGAAGCCGGCATGGCGCTCCTGTCCGGGGTCGACTGCCTGCCGCATCCCTACGCGCTGTTCGATCACAAGGGCCGGCTCAAGTACGGCAACCCGCCGTTCCATCACATGTTCGGCGATGTGGCCCGGGACGCCGACGTCTTCACGCTGCTGCGCGACACGCTGGGCATAGACGATTTTTCCCACACGTACAGCGACGAGGGAATCGAGTCCTTATGCATCGGCTTTCTGCAGCAGGACGGCGGGCCTCCCAAGACCTTTCGAGTCCTGGGCGCCCGGGTGGCGATCGGCGAAGACGAGCTCTTCCAATGCATCATCTCGCAGATCAGACCGCAGGTCGCCTTGCAAATAGGCATCCGCGACATCGAGGTCCAGGACAAGGTGAGGCTGGCGCAGTTCGTCGGCTCCATCGCCGTGGAAATGGACCCGCAGGAGACCGGGCAGCATCTGCTGCGGACCAGCCGGCGCTTGGGCCGCCTTTGCCGTGCGATGAAGGCGTCAGGGGAGTACGAGCTCTCCGAGATGGACATCGAGGCCGCTTGCGCCTGCTGCATCCTACACGACGTGGGCAAGATGAGCCTGCCCGGCGGCATTCTCCACAAGCCTTCGAGGCTGACGGAACTTGAGTGGAGCATCATCAAGAACCACGTCGTGTTGGGGCTGACGCTCGCCGAGACCTTGAAGCTGCCCAAGATGGCCGCCGACATCATCGCCTACCATCATTGCCGCTGGGACGGGGTGCAGGACAGGTGGGACCCGGAGCATCAGATGCGAGACCCCGAACGGGGCGGATACCCGTTTAGCGCCAAGGGTGAGGACATTCCCCTCTGGGCCCGCGCATTCGCATACGTGGACATCTTCGACGCCCTGGTCACCCCGAGAAGTTACAAACCGGCCTGGAATATATGGGAGGCGGCGGGCTACATCCGCGATAACCTTGCCGGAACGCATCTCGATCCGGGGATCTGCCCGTCGTTTCTCCAATCCCTGGACGGGGTGGCCTGTTGACCGGACGGACGCCCGGACTGGAGACGGCCATGTTTGATTGCGAGAAGACCAAAGAACGGCTCGTCGCGGAACTCGACGAGGCCGGAATGAAAGACAAGGCCGAAGCAGGCGGCAAAGCTATTAACGGGAGCGGAAAATGTCTTCATTTTCGCGCTCCCATTGATAAGTACGGCCCCGCTCTTGGCGGGGCCATGCGGCGGACGCCGCTGGGAGCAAAAAGCATCTTCCTTTTTGCCCCCGTTCATATCGAGCTGGGCAAAGGGAGGCGACGTCCGGCGGCGCCGGCCCGAAATAGGCGCATTCCCTGGCCCGGCGTCCTCAGCAGGCGATTTTCCCCGCGTCCAGATGCGGCAAGGCCTTGAGCTTGGCGAGCAGCGCGCCGAGAATGGGGATCAGCTCCTTCTCCCGGCCGGGCTTGTAGGCAAGCGGAAAAGGAAAAGCCTTTTGCACGTCCGCGTCCGCGTTCAGCGTCTGGATCGATTGCGCGAGCATCCGCGACGCCTCTTCCCGTTCGCCCTCGGAAAGCGCCGAGCAGGAGACGGTTTGGCAGACGGCGTACAGGGTCCGAACGGCGGCGGCGAGCTGGCGCTTGTCCATGAGCGGCCCGAACTCCGCGAGCTTCTCTCCTGTCCTGGAAACGGGATGCGTCATGACCAACCTCCATACGGCTTTTTACGGTGAGACTTTCCCGGGGAGGAAGGCCTGAATATGCGGCGCCGCGCGCGGCGCCGGCTTGATCGCCTGCTTTGGCTCCTCGCAAGAGGGGTTTCGGACGCCGCCCCGGCCTAGCCCGGGGTCAGAGTGTAATTCTTCGCGCCGATCGCGGCATACAGGTTGGCCAGGGCGGTCTGGTATTCGGCCATGGCCTGGGTCAGGTTGCTCTCGGCCTGGGTCAGTTGGGACTGGGCGGTGAGCACGTCGAGACTGGTGCCGATCTGGGCCTTGTACCGGGCCACGGCCATGCGGTAGTTTTCCCGCGCCGAGTCCAGCCCGGTCTTGGCCACCCGGATTTGCTTGGCCGCGTTTAAGATGTTCAAAAAGCTCGACTTGACCTGAAAGCCGATGTTCAGGCGCAACGTGACCATGTCGGCGTACATCTTTTTGACGTTTTCAACCGCCTGGGCATAGCCGAAATAGGTGCTGCCCCAATCCCAGGCCGTCCATTTCATGCTGAGTTTGGCCTGCCAGACCTGCTGGTCGTAATTGAGGTTGTCGCTTGAGATGCCCGAGCGGTTGGTGCTGGTGATGTAATCCAGATCGGCGGCCACCTGGGGATACATGCCGCTGATCGCGATTTTGGCGTCCTTGGCGGCGATCTCCACGCTTTTCACGGCCACATACAGGTCGGGACGGTTCTTGTAGGCCTGGTCCAGGCACTGCTCAAGGTTCATGGCGAACGGCAGGTAGCTCAGCTCGCCCACGTAATTGACCTGCTGCTCCAGGGGATAGCTCAGATAGCTGTTGAGCTGGGCCTCCTGGGTCAGGACGCTGTTTCTGGCCGCGATCAGGGTCTGCTGGCCGTTGGCCAGGGCGGTTTCGTTTTGCAGGACGTCCAGGCGCGGCACGAGGCCGACCTCGTAGAAGGCGCGCGACATCGTAAGCTGGGAGGTCAGGTTGGCCACCGAGTCCTCGGCGTTTTTCACGTCCGACCTGGCCTTGAGCAGCGACAGAAACGACAATTGCACGGCGTTGAGCAGCGACAATTCGGCCGCGGCCACGCCGGCCTCGGCCGAATCCTTGGCCAGGGCCGCTTTTTGATACGTGCTGAGCAGCCGAAAGCCGACGAACAGATTCTGGTGGACGTTTAAGTCGAGCATCCAGGAATTGGCGGCGCCGATGCTGGAGTTGAGGCTGGACTTGTAGGCGGTGTTGAGGCTCTGGGTCTGCCAGGAACCGGAGACGTTGCCCGAGGGGCCAAGCGCGCCGAGAGCGGATTTCTTGCCTTCGATGGCGCCGCGCAAGGCCGCCTTGGCGGATTGGATCTGGGGATTGGTCTCAATGGCGCGGTGGGCGCTTTGCTCCATGTCCAGGGCCGTCTGATCGGCGGTCGGGGCGGGATGGGGCTCCGATATGTCCGACAGGTCCGGCATGGGCGGCAGGGGCTTGGCGGGTTCGGGCTCGACCGGCTTGTCCTGGGCGGTCTTGTCCGTTGTCCGCGCGTATTTGCGCGCGGCGAAATCCATGGGGGTCTTTTCCTGGGCCGGGGCGGCCTGGGCTCCCGCGATGATCGCCGCGGCCGCGAGCAGGACGATCAAGGGCGATGCGATTTTTTTCTTCATGACGGACTTGCGCTCCTGAATTTCCGGCAGGATCGCCGGGTGGCGCGGGAAAAACGCCCCGCACGCCGCTTCCTAGCAAATACCGGCGGCGATGAAAAGAACCAGGGCCCGGGGCAAGGCGCGCCTGACGCATGCAACGGACCGGCACCACATCGCTTCTTGACAATCGGGACGGTTGAAGTTCTAATTATATTGGGAGCGGCAAGCCCCTTAGGCAGTCAACCCGCGAACGCAAGGACCGGCATGGCCGACGACGCATACGACGTGACCATCGATATCAAGGCCGAAGTGAAGCATCTTCCGGCCCTGATCGAGTTTTCCCGGCTGTACTTCGAGGGCGTGCTCTCGGTGTCGGAAAAAAGCTACCTGGTCTATTCCCTGCAACTGATCGTCGCCGAGGCCTGCACCAACGTCATGCGCCACGCCTACCGCGATACGGACGGGGGACGGCTGGAACTCGCCTTCAAGGTGGCCGGAGACGAAGCCCTCATCCGGGTCAGGGACCATGGACGGCCCTACAACCCGTCCGAAGTGCCCGACCCCGACCTGGACCAGCCCAAGGGACACGGACTCGGGCTATTTATCATCCGCCAATTCGTCGATTCCTTCCAATACGACAGCCGCGACGGCGAAAACGTGCTCACGCTGGTCAAACGCATCACCGGCCCCTGCGAGCCCGGGGCGTAGACCAGACCCTCCGGGGGCCAAAGGGGCTTTGCCCCTTTGGAAACCCCACAGGGGGATTAACTGCGAGTAAGCGAAGGAAGGCCTTCGCAACTCGCAGTTGAAACCCCCGGACCCCCTCGACAGGGACGAAGAATCGGCGTTTTACCGGTTCTCATGAAGAAGGGCGATTCGTGAATCGCCCTCTTTCATTCCTCGCCTTTGCGCCCCCCTCCCTTCTCCCCTTCGCGGCCGGGGGGCTTGCTTCGGCGAGGAATTGTTGTCATCAGGGGCCATGGTGAAGATCGAGGATTTGGTCGTCAAGAACGTGCTCGAAGGATTGCCGGTCGGGTTGCTGGTGATCGGCCACAACGGTCTGATCAACGTGGTCAATCCGGCGGCGGCGGAAATTTTGGGGTATCCGCGCGAGGAGCTGCTCGACCGGGGCTGGGGCGAGTTGTTTCTCGTCAACGACGCCAATCATCTGTTCAACCAGGTTTTTCTCGACGTCATCCAGAAAGAGAAGGTCGGGCTCAACCGCGACGTGCCGTATGAGACGCCCGGCGGCGGGAGGATGCGTCTGTCGGTGACCAGTTCGTTTTTGCGCAGCGGCGACGAACTGGCCATCGTGGTGCTTTTGCACGATGTCACCGAGATCTACCGCATGCGCGAGCGCGAGGTCGCCGCCTTGATGGAAAAGACCCGGTTGCAGCAGGAGACGATAGGCAGTCTGAACAATCTGGCCTTGTCCGTGGCGCATCAGATCCGCAATCCGGCCTTCGCCATCGGAGGCTTCGCGAGGCGGTTGTCCGAGCTCTTGTCCAGGTCCGGCCTTGAGTCGGAGTATCCCGGGATCATCGCCGAGGAGGCAAGACGGCTGGAGCGCATCGTCACGTCGGTGGTGCGACTGGCGTCGATGCCCGGGGCGACGTTCGCGCGCGTTTTCTTGCCCGGGGCGGCGGATGCGGCGGCTCGCGAGGCGGCGGCCCTGGCGGCGGCGCGCGGCAAACGTCTTGCGGTGAATCATGCGGCTGCGCAAGAATGGGCCATGGCCGACCCGGCCCTGCTCGCCGTCTGCCTGGGCGAACTCTTCGCCAACAGCGTCGATTTCGCGCTTGGCGGCGAGGTGCGGATCGATCTGAGCGCGCGGCCGAACGGGGATTTCTTGGAGCTGGCCGTGGCCGACGACGGTCCCGGCGTCCGCGCCGCAATCACGCATTTTCTCTTCGACCCCTTTTTCACCAGCAAGGCCGACGGCGTCGGCATGGGACTTACCCTGGCGCGCCGGATCGCGCTTGAGCACGGCGGCGACCTCCGGCTGGACGCCACGGCCGCCGCCGGGGCGCGGTTCGTCCTGCGGCTGCGCCGGGAGAGTCTCGCCCCGGCCGGCGCGAGCGTTTTTTCCTAAGGAATTCCAAAGGGCGCAGCCCTTTGGCCGCCGGAGGCGTAAAAAAACCACTCCCCTAGCATGGTCTTTTTCCCGGGGGCTGCCGCCAAGTTCGGCCGGTCGCGTTGCTCCGCGCGCGCGAGGCCTATTTTTTCTTGGGCGCAAGCAGGCCGCCCAAGCCGCCCAGGGCGTCGACGGCCGCCTTGCCGGCCTTTTCCGGGGCCTTGATCACGGCCGAAGCGGCGTCCGCCGGGGCGGCGATCACGCCGGCGACCGCCCCGGCCAGAGCGGCGGCGGCGTCCATGGACACGTCCGGATGTTCGATGGGGCCAGCGACCTTGACCGGCACTCCGGCGAGGTTCAGGGGATGGGCGACGATGCGCAAATCCAGCCTCTCCCGCGGCAGGTCGATGGTCCCCGCTCCCGTGGCCGAATGCGGCGGCGCGGACACGGCGATGTCCGAGGTCCGGGCCTGGCCGCGTTCGATGCGAAACGAGGCGGAAATCGAGTCGTAGCGGGTCTGGGCCTGGGGTTGGTTTTGGACGGCGAGGTGCAGGGTGTCGGGCAGCCGCAGCGATTCCGGAGAAAAGCTCACCCCGAAGATCGCGCCTTGGCGCAGATTGAATTTGGCCGAGCCGCTCAGCGAGGCGAGCAGGTCTTTGGGCGTCTGGCCCGTGGCCGTAAGATCGGCGGAAAAACCGGCCGCGCCCGAGAGCTTTGGCTGGCCGAGGACGTCGCGGGTGAGCGGCTCCAGGGCGATTTGCGCCGCCTCGCAGCGAAGAGAAACGGCCGGGACCCCGTTTTTGAGTTCGGCCTTGGCCTCGGCGCTCGCCTTGCCTCCGTAGAGGAAGGCGGACGCCGGGGCGATGCGCAGCGCGCCGTCTTTGACCTCGGCCGTCGCGGCGACGTCCGTGAGCCTTAGGCCCGAGACCGTGAGCCGGCCCACGGCGGCGTCCAGGCGCGCCTGTCCCGATCCGGCCGATCCGGCCGATCCGGCAGCCCCGGCAGCTCCGATCGCCGCGATCAATCCGGCCAGGGGCGTGGCCGCGTCCCGCCTGGCCGGGTTTTCGTCCTTGGCCTGCTTGGCCGCCGCCTGGCCGGCCGGGGGGGCGTAGGCGTCGAGGTCGAGATCGTCGAAGCCCACGCGCCCGGTAAGCGCCAAAGGGCCTTTTGCGGCCAGGGAGAGCTCCAGGGCCACGTTCGCATTGTCCAGCAGCAGGCGTTGCGATTGCAGCGAGGTCTTGTCCGGGGCGCGGCTGACATGAAGCTGCCCTTCCAGCCGGGTGAGCGCGCCCGGGTCGCGGGTGGCGGGCAGGGGACGGCCGAACCGGACGGCGAGCGCCTTGGGGTTGACGCCGGTCAGGGTGAAATCGGCTTCGCCCGTGGGACCGTCCGGAGCGAGAGAGGCGGCGGCCTTGCCGGCCAGAATGGCGCCTCCGGGCTCGGCCAAGGCGAGTTCCCAGGCCGCCCGGGAGGCGGCCGCGTCGTAGTCCGCGCGCCCGGTCACGGTCAGCTCCAGGCCGCCGGCGGGCAGGGCCTCGTGGAAAAGCCTGGTTTTGACGGCAATATCGCCGAGGTTGACGCGCGGGCCCTTGGGCGTCAGGCTTACGTTGGCGGCAAAGTCCACCCGGCCGTGGACGGCGGGGTCCGCGACGGCGAAGTCCAGGCCCCCGTCCAGCCGCACCGGTTCGCCGAGCCGCACCTGGCCGGTGACCAGGGAGGCGTTGGTCACCTTCAGGTTTTGGCCGGCTTGCAGGTCTTCATAGGTCAGGGTGGCGTTTCTTAGCGACAGAGCCTGGACGCTTACGGCCTCCAGGCCGGATAAGCCGGTTTGGCTTGTCTGGCCGGATTGGCCGGATTGGGCCGCCCCAAAGGACGCGGCGAGCGTCTCCCAGTTGGTCTTGCCGCCTTGCGTCCTGACCAGGGCCACGACCGGGGAGGCCAAGACCAGGGTATTGACGTCCAGGCGTTTTTCGAGAAGTCTGCCCAGGTCCACCTCCAGGCGCAGGCTTTGGAACGAGGCCAGATCGCCGGGGAAGCCCGGGGGATTTTTGAGCGTGGTCCGGCCGGCGGCGACGGCCAGGCGCGGGAAAAACGACAAAGACAGATCGCCCTCGATGTCCAGGTCCAGGCCGAGCGCGCCATGCGCCGCCTTGACCAGCAAGGGCTTGAAATCATTGGGCGGCACAAGCAGGCGCAAGGCCAGCGGCGCGCCCGCGAAAACAAGGACGAAGATGGCGAGGGCAACGGCGAATTTTCGCGATCGCGGCATGGCGGCCTCCGGGTTCGGTCCAGTGTATGCCCTTCGCGCCGGTTCTTGGCAAGACTTTCCCTGCCCTGGCCCATGCGCCCCATGCGTCCAGTCGCGGAGGCCCCGTGGCGGCGCCCGCTGACGGCCCCGGGACCGTGACCGTCGGCGCGGCCGAGGCGGGCAAACGTCTGGACGCCGCCTGCGCGGCGCTTTTGCCCGGGCTGTCGCTTCGCGCCAGGCGCAGGCTGATCGGCCAAGGTCTGGCGCTGGTGAACGGCCGGCCGGGCGAGGCGGCCTATAAAGTACGGCCCGGCCAAACCCTTGAGCTGGCGTGCAGGCCGGAAGACGGCGAGGCCTACCCCGCCGGGACGGCCTGCCCCTGGCCCGGTCCGGGGCTGATCCAGGCCGGTCCGGATTACGCCGTCTTCTCCAAACCTCCGGGCCTGGACAGCGAGCCCCTGGCCGGAAAGAACGCCCCGAGCCTGGCCGAAATCGCCGCTTTTCTTGCGCCGGACCCAAAATTCACCCTGCTGACCCGGCTCGACCGGGAGACCTCGGGGCTGGTTCTGGCGGCCCTCGACCCGGCGGCGGCCGCGCGCTTTCGCCTGGCCGAGGAGGCGGGCGAGGCGGCCAAGGCCTACCTGCTCCTGGCCGAGGGCGAAATCGGCGGCGACTTCGCGGCGACGTTTGCCCTGGACACGGCCGGCCGGGCCAAAACCAAGGTCTTATCCCGCGACGGCGAGCCGCTTCGCTACACCCACGTTTTCCCCCTGCCCTTTGCCGCCGGCCCCGGGCGCACGCTCGCGGCGGCGGTGATTTTCAAGGGCGCGCGCCATCAGATCCGGGCGCACCTGGCCGCGAGCGGCCATCCGGTCGCCGGGGAGGCGCTTTACGGCCATGGCCGTCCCGGAGACCGCCTGTATTTGCACCACGCCCGCCTGACCCTGCCCGGCCGGGCCTTCGAGCACCCGCCGGATTGGCCGGAATTTCAGGACGCCATGCCAAGGATCATGGACGCGCTGCGGCAGGTGGCGAAAATGCCGGCCTGATCCCGGAGCATGTTTTTACAAATACGGAAAGACGTCGAACAAAAGTGTAACATTGGACACCTTGTTGCACATTTTTGTAGAGTTTGTCTCCCGCCCAAAAATCTCCCCCCGAGCCCGTTTTTTTCTTTTTGTCGCGTTCAACACCATGCAATAATTCTACTTTATTGTTTTATCCGCCGGCCTTTCCTCCTTGGCACGACCTTTGCCTTACGAGGCCATCGAGTCACTCCAGGGAGGAACCTGAAATGAGAAAAATAGCTATTTACGGAAAGGGCGGCATCGGCAAATCCACCACCACCCAGAACACGGTCGCGGGCCTGGCCACCATGGGCCGCAAGGTCATGGTCGTGGGCTGCGATCCCAAAGCCGACTCCACCCGCCTGCTGCTCGGCGGCCTGAACCAGTCCACCGTGCTCGACACCCTGCGCGAAGAGGGCGAGGACGTCGCCCTGGAAGACATCCTCCTGGCCGGCTTCTCCGGCACCGAGTGCACCGAATCCGGCGGCCCGGAACCGGGCGTCGGCTGCGCCGGGCGGGGCATCATCACCGCCATCAACCTGCTCGAACAGCTGGGCGCCTACAAGGAAGAAAAGGCGCTGGACTACGTCTTCTACGACGTGCTCGGCGACGTGGTCTGCGGCGGCTTCGCCATGCCCATCCGCGAGGGCAAGGCCGACGAGATCTACATCGTCTGCTCGGGCGAAATGATGGCCATGTACGCGGCCAACAACATCTGCAAGGGCATCCTGAAGTTCGCCCAGTCCGGCGGCGTGCGCCTGGGCGGGTTGATCTGCAACTCGCGCATGGTCGACAACGAAGCCTCCATGATCGAGGAATTCGCCAAGCAGCTGGGCACCCAGATGATCCACTTTCTGCCGCGCGACAACATGGTGCAGCGCGCCGAAATCAACCGCAAGACGGTCATCGAGTTCGCGCCCGAGCATCCCCAGGCCGAAGAATACCGGAAGCTGGCCCGCAAGATCGAAGAGAACAAGATGCTGGTCGTGCCCACCCCGATCCCCATCACCCAACTCGAAAAGCTGCTGATCGACTTCGGCATCATGAACTAAAGGGAGAACAGTCATGCTCATCATGGTCAGATCCATCGTTCGGCCCGAAAAAACGGCCGATGTGCTCAGCGCTCTCATGGACGCCGGCTTTCCGGCCGCAACCAAACTCACCGTGGCCGGACGCGGCAAGCAGCGCGGCATCAAAATCGGCGAGATCACCTACGACGAACTGCCCAAGGTCATGCTGGTCACGGTCGTGGACGCCAAGGACAAGGACTACGTCATCGAGACGGTCATGAAGGCCGCGCGCAGCGGCGACAAGGGCGCCTTCGGCGACGGCAAGATCTTCATCAGCCCGGTCGAGGAAATGTACACCATCAGCTCCGGCGTCAAGGAAGCCTAGGTCCGGGAGGACAACATGAAAGAAGTCATGGCCGTCATCCGCATGGACAAGATGAACCAAACCAAGAAGGCCTTGGCCGACTCGGGCGTGTCGGCCTTCGTGGCCGCCGAATGCCAGGGCCGGGGCAAGGGATTGGTCAATTCGGACCTGCTCAAGGGCGCGGCCGAGGGCCGCGAGGAAGCGGCCGCCCTGCTCGGGGAAAAGGGCCGCCTGTACCCCAAGCGTCTTGTGTCCGTGATCGTGTCCGACAAATTGGTGTCCAAGGTCGTTTCGACCATCATCGAGGTCAACAGGACCGGCTCGCCCGGCGACGGCAAGATCTTCGTCCTGCCCATCTCCGACTCCGTGCGCGTGCGCACCGGCGAATCCGGCGAGACCTCCATCGACGAGGCCTAGGCCTCGGCCAGACATAGAAAATACGAGGGTAGCACCGTGTCAAAAAACGAGGAAATCACCATGAAGGTCGACCCGGAGAAGGCCAAGCTGGACATGCTGGCCAAGTATCCGCCCAAGGTCGCCCGCAAACGCGCCAAGCAGATCGTCATCAACGAGGTCGCCGAGGGCGACGCGGTTCCGGAGGTCTCCTCCAACGTGCGCACCATCCCGGGCATCATCACCATGCGCGGCTGCACCTACGCCGGCTGCAAGGGCGTTATCCTGGGCCCGACCCGCGACATCGTCAACATCACCCACGGCCCCATCGGCTGCGCGTTCTACTCCTGGCTCACCCGGCGCAACCAGACCGACGCCGGGCCCGATGGCGAAAACTACATGCCTTACTGCTTCTCCACGGACATGCAGGAAAGCGACATCGTCTTCGGCGGCGAAAAAAAACTGCGCGCCGCGGTCAAAGAGGCCTATGAACTTTTCCATCCCAAGGCCATCGCCATCTTCTCCACCTGCCCGGTCGGCCTGATCGGCGACGACGTCCACGCCGTGGCCCGGGACGCCAAAGCGGAGCTGGGCATCAACGTCTTCGCCTTCAGCTGCGAAGGCTACAAGGGCGTGTCCCAGTCCGCCGGCCACCACATCGCCAACAACCAGGTCTTCAAGCACGTCGTCGGCGTCAGCGACGAGGGCAAGAAGGGCAAGTACGTCATCAACATGCTCGGGGAGTACAACATCGGCGGCGACGCCTTCGAGATCGAGCGCTTCATGGAAAAGTGCGGCATCACCGTCAACGCCACCTTCTCCGGAAACTCCACCTACAACGAGTTCGCCTCGGCCCATATGGCCGACTTGAACTGCATCATGTGCCACCGCTCGATCAACTACGTGGCCGAAATGATGGAGGTCAAATACGGCATCCCCTGGATCAAGGTGAACTTCATCGGCGCCAAATCCTCGGCCAAGTCCCTGCGCAAGATCGCCCAGTATTTCGGCGACAAGGCGCTCATCGAACGCGTCGAGGAAGTCATCAAAGAGGAAATGCCCGCGGTGGAGGAAGTGCTCAAGGAAGTCCTGCCGTTCACCCGCGGCAAGACCGCCATGCTCTTCGTCGGCGGCTCGCGCGCCCACCACTACCAGGATCTCTTCAATGAAATGGAGATGAAGACCATCAGCGCCGGCTACGAGTTCGCCCACCGCGACGACTACGAAGGCCGCAAGGTCCTGCCCTCGATCAAGGTGGACGCCGACAGCCGCAACATCGAAGAACTCGAAGTCTGCCCGGATCCGGAAAAGTACCGCAAGCGCTACACCGTGGAAGACGAGAAGCGTTTCGAGCAGTCCGGCTTCACCTTCAAGGACTACGAAGGCATGATGCCCGAGATGGGCAACAAGACCCTGATCATCGACGACTTGAACCAGTACGAAGCCGACCGGATGATCGAAATGTACAAGCCCGACGTCTTCTGCGCCGGCATCAAGGAAAAATACTCCGTCCAGAAGATGGGCATTCCGCTCAAGCAGCTGCACAGCTACGACTACGGCGGCCCCTACGCCGGGTTCAAAGGCGCGGTCAACTTCTACCGGGACATCAGCCGCATGGTCCAGACCAAGATCTGGAGCAAGGTCAAGGCCCCCTGGCAGAAAAAGCCCGAACTCGCGGCCACCTACGCCTGGGAATAATCAAGAGGAAACCGACATGTTACTACGGCACACCCCAATCGAAATCAAAGAACGCAGCGCCTTGACCATCAACCCGGCCAAGACCTGCCAGCCCATCGGCGCCATGTACGCGGCGCTCGGCATCCACGGCTGCCTGCCGCACAGCCACGGCTCCCAGGGCTGCTGCGCCTACCACCGCAGCGCGCTCACCCGGCACTACAAAGAGCCCATCAGCGCGGGCACCAGCTCCTTCACCGAAGGCTCCTCGGTCTTCGGCGGCCAGGCCAACCTGGTCTCCGCCATCGAAACCATGTTCACCGTCTACGAGCCCGACGTCATCGCCGTGCACACCACCTGCCTGTCGGAAACCATCGGCGACGACCTGGTCCAGATCAGGAGAAAAGCCGAAGACGAAGGCAAGATTCCCCCGGGCAAGCACGTCATCCTGGCCAACACCCCGAGCTACGTCGGCTCGCATGTGACCGGCTTCTCCAACATGGTCGTCGGCATGCTCAAGGGCTTCGCCGCCTCCAGCGGCAAGAAAAACGGCAAGATCAACATTATCCCGGGCTTCGTCGAACCCTCGGACATGACCGAGATCAAGCGCCTGTGCTCCGAGATCGGCGTGCCGACCATCATGTTCCCGGACACCTCCGGGGTGGTCAACGCGCCCATGACCGGCGAATTCCAGATGTACCCCAAAGGCGGCGTCACCGTCGAAGAACTCATCGCCTCCGGCGACGCCAAAGGCACCCTGGCGCTGGGCGAATGGGCTTCGGCCGAGGGCGCGCGCTTTCTCGACGCGACCTTCAAGGTGCCCTGCAAAATCCTCGACCTGCCCATCGGACTGGAAGCCACCGACCGCTTCGTGGACGCCCTGCGCACCATCGCCGGCGTCTCCGTGCCCGACTCGGTCAATCTCCAGCGCGGACAGCTCGTGGACGTCATCGCCGACTACGAACAGTACTTCCACGGCAAGAAAGTCGCCCTGGCCGGAGACCCGGACCAGCTCATCAGCCTGGTGGAATTCCTGGTCGCCCTCGGCATGCATCCGGTGCATATCGTCACCGGCACGCCCGGGACGCGTTTTGAAACCCGCATCAAGGAACTCACCAAGGACAGCCCCTATCCGGTCAACGTCAAGGCCGCCGGCGACATGTTCCACCTGCACCAGTGGATCAAAAACGAGCCGGTCGACCTGCTCATCGGCAACACCTACCTGAAGTACGTCGCCCGCGACGAGGATATCCCGTTCATCCGGCACGGATTCCCGATCTATGACCGCATGGGCCACTCCTACTTCCCGAGCGTGGGCTACACCGGGGCGTTGCGCCTGATCGAAAAGATCCTGGGCGTCCTGTTCGACCGCGCCGACCGCGACGCGACCGAAACCAAGTTCGAACTCGTGTTCTAGCACTTCCTCCGGCGGCCGCGCCGCCGGAGGAAATACAACACCAAGGAAACCACCATGGAAAAGCCGACCCATCACATCATCGTCTGCGCCAGCTTCCGCGCCAAAGGCGAACCCAAAGGCGTGTGCCACAAAAAAAGCATCGAACTGTCCCAATACCTCGAAGGCGAAATCCTCGACCGGGGACTCGACGTCCTGCTCACCACCTCCGGCTGCCTGAAACAATGCGATAACGGACCGGTCATGATCGTCTACCCGCAAAACGTTTGGTACGGAAAAGTCGACAGCGAAGAAGCCGTCGACGCCATCCTCGACTCCCTGGAAAACGGCGGCACGGCCGAAGACTACGTGTTGTAGGAGAGAGGAGAGGGGAGGAGAGAGGAATTGGGGGGGAAACCCCCTTTTGTGAACAAAAAGGGGTTTCCCCCCCCAAGCCCCCCCTTCCCCCAAAAAACTTTTCACCGTGAAGAGCATTATGGCCCACATCGATCACGATGCGAACGGCTCCCCGTCGAGGGGGTCCGGGGGGTTCAACTGCGAGTTGCGGAGGTCTTCCTCCGCGTACTCGCAGTTAATCCCCCGGGGGGCGGACCAGGGGGGCGGAGCCCCCCTGGTCCGCTTCGCCACGCCGGGCGACCTCGACGCCTTGGTGGGGCTTTTGGGCGAGTTGTTTGCGATCGAGGAGGATTTTTCGTTCGACGCCGGTTTGCAGCGCCGGGGATTGGAGATGATGCTCGGCGGCGAGGACGGCCGGTGTGTGTTTGTGGCCGAGGTCGCGGGCGCGGTCGCGGGGATGGTGACCGGCCAGGCGCTGGTGAGCACGGCCGAGGGCGGTCTTTCGGTTCTGGTCGAGGACATGGTGGTCGCGGCCGCCCACCGGGGCCGGGGGCTGGGCGGCAGGCTCATGGCCGCGATGGAGCGCTGGGCCGCGGCGCACGGCGCGAGCAGGCTGCAACTGGCAGCCGACAAGGACAACGCCCCGGCCTTCGAATTTTACGGACGTCTCGGCTGGGAACCCACCAATCTCGTCATTTTGCGCAAAAAGAAACCCGCCGGCAAACCCTAAGGCAGCCGGCGGGTCCGGCCGCTATGCCTTCGCCAGGGCGCGCGGCGCGCCGTCTTCGCGCATGTCCCTGATCAGGCTTCTGAGTTCCTGCGACTGTCCGGCCATGGAGGCCACCGCCCCCGAGGCCAGGTCCATGCCCCCCGAGGTTTCGGAGGCGATGGAGTTGATCTCGGTGATGGAGCGGTTGATTTCCTCGATGGCCGCGGATTGCTGCTCCGAGGCGGTGGCGATGGAGCGCACCTGATCGGAGGCCGTATCCGCCAGTTTGACGATTTCGCCGAGGGCTTCTCCGGATTTTCCGGCCATATCCGTCGATTGTTCGATCAGGCTCACGGCCAGGTCCACGCTTTCGATATTGCGCTTGGCGCCGTCCTGGATCGCGGAGATGGCGCGGCTGACTTCCTGGGTTGCGCCCATGGTTTTTTCGGCCAGTTTGCGCACCTCGTCGGCGACCACGGCGAAACCGCGCCCGGCTTCGCCCGCGCGGGCCGCTTCGATGGCGGCGTTGAGCGCCAGGAGATTGGTCTGGTCGGCGATGTCGGAGATGACGTTCATGATTTTGCCGATGCCGTCGGCCTGGCGCCCGAGTTCGCCCATGCCCGCGCGCAGTTCGTGGGCCTGGGCGCGCACTTCGCCGATGGATTTGACCACGCCGCCGACGACGGCCGCGCCGAGTTCGGCTTTATGCTTGGTGACGCCCGAAGTTTCGGCGGCCCGGGAGGCGTTTGCGGCCACCTCGACGACCGTGGCGCCCATCTCTTCCATGGCCGTGGCCGTATCGGCGATGCGCTGGGCCTGATGCCGCGCCCCCTTGGCCGACTGTTCGATCTGCGCCGCGAGCTGCTCGGCGGCCACGGAAACCTCGTGCGAGACCGCGTCCGCCACATCCGCCGCCTTGACGATCTTGGCGCTCTGCAATTCGCAGCTTTGCTGTTTTTGCTTCACTTCGGTCAAATCGGCGATGGTCGTGATCGCTCCGAGCAGTTCGCCGTCCAGATCGTAGATCGGCGAGGAGTAGATCGCAAGCGACAGCGTTTCTCCGCCCGTGGTCCGCAGTTCGGCCGCCACGCCGTCGTAGGAGCGTTTTTCCCGCATGCAGCGGGCGGTGACGGTATCCCTGGACTTGTCGCCGTAAAAGAAGTCGGCGGCGTCGCGTTCGAAATAATCCTCGGGAACGCCGGGTTTTCCGAGCAGCCGCAGAATCTGCTTGTTGATGTAGCTGATCCGGTTGTCGGGACCGATGATCAGGGTCGGCGCGGCCAGGCCCTTGACCACGCCGTCGGCGAAGCCCAGCTTGTTTTTCAGGGTGTGGACCATGGCGTTGATCGAGACCGTCAGATCGCCGATTTCGTCTCGCGAACTCGGCTCGACCGGCCGGCCGTAGTCGCCCGCCTCGATGCGCCTGCAATACTCCAGAAGTTTGCCGATCGGCCGGGTGATCCGTTTGGAGGCGACGTAGCCGGCCGCCGCGAGCAGGCCCATGAAGACCAGGCAGGCGGCCAGGATATACACGAACATGTCCCGGAGCGCGCCCTCGGCCACGGACATGTCCTTGCCGATGAAGAGCATGCCGACCGGTTTGCCGTCGCCGCCCATAAGCGGCCAATACAGGCCCAGATAGGCCTTGCCGAAAAGCGTGATCGGGATGGTCTCGTCCTGGCCGCGCTCAAGCACGCTTGCGGCCAGCTCCTTGTTGTCCAGCACGGTGCCCACCACGCGCGCGCCGTCTTTGAGGATGGTCGTGGATTCGCGGGTGTTGCCGTAAAAGATGGTCGCTTCCACGCCCATGGTCTTCTTGACGCCGTCGACGAAGTTGTCGCTGCCGGAGATGTTCATGCCCACGATCACCGCGCCGATCACCCGGCCGTCGCGCATCACCGGGGCGCTGGCCCGAAGCGAAATCTTGACGACCTTCCCGGCCTCGATGGCGGCGACCCCGGTCCCGCCCAGGGCGCGGCGCACGCATTCCTGTCCGGCGATACTGTCCCCGTATGTGTTGTCGTGCCCCCTGGCGACGACTTTGCCCTCGGCGTCGGTGAACACCACGAACTGCGCCGGGCCGGTTTTGATCAACTCTTCGCCCAGACGCCTGAGCGCCTCGTGGTCGCCGTCCAGGATGCCGGCGGCCACGCCCGGATTGAACGCCTGCGAGGCAGCCAGACCCTTGTAGAGCGTTTTTTTCTTTTCCAAGTCGTCGTCGATCACCCGCCGATAGACCGCCAGGGAGTTCCTGTTCTCTTGGTCAAAACCCAGCCGGACGCAGATGTAGGAGGTCGCGGTCACGCAAACTCCGACGGTCACGACCGCGAAAACCACGATGGAAATGATTTTGAACGCGATAGAATGCCTTGATTTCATGGAATGTCCTTCAGATTTGCTCAGATCTGGGCGGTTGTAGCGGTATGTCCGGGCATGGCTTGGTTGACGGGAGCGTGGGGCGGCCCGAGGCAAACTTTACGGCCACGGCCACGGCCACGGCCACGGCCACGGCCACGGCCACGGCCACGGCCACGGCCACGGC
>JADFXV010000031.1:0-10169 GCA_015233395.1 Desulfovibrionaceae bacterium | reverse complement strand
ACGGCCACGGCCACGGCCACGGCCACGGCCACGGCCACGGCCACGGCCACGGCCACGGCCACGAAACGTCGATTGCTTGCGCCTTGGAGCGGCAAAATCGCGGTGTTCCCAGGGATCAAAACGCCTCCGGAGTCAAGCCGGCGAAGCGCCGGTAGTTGTCACAACATATATCTCGCGCGCGGCCGGGTGTAAAGGAGCGCGTGAGATGTGGTCCGATCGGCCCAGCCGGACTTTCCAAGCGCGGGGCAGTTGTGGTAGCCGGATGCCGTTGTGAAAAATCGACGGAGGGCCCATGGACGAGAAGACGCAAGGCGCACCGGGCGGCGAGGATTGCGGCGGCGTTGAAGCGCGGCTGGCGAGCCTCGCCAAGGACGGCTGCCTGGACCGGCTCCTGGACGTGGTGCGCGGCGAGGCCCGGCGCCAGGCCGCCGAACACATGGATCACCTCAAACAGCTGGCCCGCATCGGCCTGGCCCTGTCCGGCCAGACCGACATGGACCGCCTGCTGGAAATGATCGTCGACGAGGCTCGCCGGTTGGCCTTCGCCGACGCCGGGACGCTGTACATCGTCAATCCCGAGCGCAGCCATCTGCTGTTCGTCATCTTGCAAAACGACACCATGAACACCCGCATGGGCGGCGCCACCGGCCAGGCCATCAGTCTGCCGCCGGTCCCGCTTTTTTGCGACGACGGCGGCGAAAACCACGCCCACGTCTCCGCCCATGTCGCCCTGTCCGGAGAAATCGTCAATATTCCCGATGTCTACGAGGCGCAGGGCTTCGACTTCACCGGACCCAGGCGCTATGACCAGGCCACCGGCTACCGCTCAAAGTCCATGCTGGTCATCCCCATGCGCAACCACGAAAACGAGATCATCGGGGTTTTGCAACTGCTCAACGCCAAGGACGCCGCCAGCGGCGCGGTGCGCCCCTTCGACCGGGAACGCGAAGACCTGGTCGCCTCCCTGGCCAGCCAGGCGGCCGTGGCCCTGACCAACGCCCAGCTCGTCAGGGATCTGAAGACTCTGCTCGACGCCTTCATCCGCAGCATCGCCGCCGCCATCGACGCCAAATCGCCCTACACCGCCGGCCACATCAGCCGGGTGGTGGAACTGACCATGCTCATCGCCGAAAAAATCAACCAGGACCAGGCCGGGCCGTTCAAAGACGTGCGCCTCTCGGACGCGCAGCTCGAAGAACTCTCCCTTGCGGCCTGGATGCACGACGTGGGCAAGATCGTCACCCCGGAACACGTGGTGGACAAGTCCACCAAACTCGAAGCCGTCTTCGACCGCTGCGAGCTGGTGAAAACCCGCTTCCGCCTGTTCGAACAGGCCGCCGCCGCCGGCTACCACGCCGCCTGCGCCAGTCTGCGCGAAACCGCCGCGAACCAAGGCGATTGCGCGCAACCCGGCGAGGCTCTGGCGCAAAGCCTCGCGCTGGCCAAGGAGCGCTTCGAAACCCAGGCCGCCGCGCTGCGCGAGGACCGCGAGTTCGTCCTGGCCTGCAACACCGCCTTCATGGACGAAGGGAAACTGGCCCGTCTGCGAGACCTGGCCGCCAGAACCTTTCCCGTGGACGGCGAGGACGTGCCCTACCTGACCGAAAACGAGCTGTACAACCTGAGCATCGTCAAAGGCACGCTCAACGCCGAGGAACGCGCCGTGATCGAAAACCACGCCCGCATCACCTTCGAAATGCTCGGCCGCCTGCCGTTCCCCAAGCGGCTCGCCAAGGTTCCCTATTTCGCCGGCAGCCACCACGAAAAACTCGACGGCACGGGCTATCCCAACCACCTGACCGCCAAGGACGTGCCGCTGCAAGCGCGCATCCTGGCCGTGGCCGACATCTTCGAGGCGCTCACCGCCAAGGACCGGCCCTACAAAAAACCCATGCCCCTGTCGCAGGCGATCAAGATCTTGGGATTTATGGAAAAAGACAAACACATCGACGCCGATGTCCTGCGCCTGTTCTACGACAGCGGCGCCTGCCTGGAATACGCCGCCAAACAACTCAGTCCGGAACAGATCGACATCGCGGCCGGCCAGGCGCCGGCGTAAGCAGACACGGGGAGCGCACAACGGCCGCAGCGCCGCGCGCCTGTTGACCGGTATGGGCGGTATTGACGGGAGGGGATGAGCGGCCTACGCCCTGGGCGGCGCGGGCGTGAGCGGCGCGGCCGCAGCTGCGGCCAAGTCCGGAAAGATGCGAAACACCCGGTCCAGCCGGGTCAGCCTGAAGACGCCAAGCACGTTGTGCTGCAAGCCGCACAGACCGAGAACGCCCTCTTTTTCCACCAGTTTCATCAGGGCGATGCAGGTGCCCAAGCCCCGCGAGTCGATGAACTCGACCTTGGACATGTCGATGACCAGCTTCGCGTGGCCCGCAGCCACCAAAGCCTCCACGGTCGCCTTGAACTCCTCGGCGTTGGAGGCGTCGATGCGGTTCTCCTCGATCGTGACCCCAAGAGCCGTCCCCAAATCGCTCTGGCTGATGAGCATGCGGTCTCCATCCCCCGGATTTGTCCCCTATTTACCCCCTTCGCCAATAAAGGCAAGCCCCCAGGGGCTCTGCCCCTGGACCCCGCCAGAGGAGGCTCCGCCTCCTCTGGACTCCTCCGCCGGGGGCGATGATCGCCCCCGGACCCCCGCGTCGGGGGCCACAGCCGCCCTCCCTGACGCGGGGGTCCGGGGGGCATGATGCCCCCCGGCGGGGTCTGGGGCGGAGCCCCAGGCGGGAATGGAGGTTGCGGGGGAAGGGCGGCGCCCTTGCCCCGGCTCAGGCGGCGGCGATGTTGACGAGTTTGTCTTTGACCACGATGATTTTTTTGACGGTTTTGCCTTCGAGGTGTTTGGCCACGGCGGGTTCGGCCAGGGCGGCTTTTTGCAGCTCTTCGCCCGGGGTTCCGGCGGCGACGGTCAGTTTGCCGCGCAGTTTGCCGTTGACCTGGACGACCACGGTCACTTCGTCGGCAGCCAGCGCCGAGGGATCGATATCCGGCCAGGGCTCCACGGCCAGTCTGGTCTTGTGTCCTAGCTGCCGCCAGAGTTCCTCGCAGATGTGCGGGGCCATGGGCGAGAGCACGGCCAAAATCGAGCTTACGGCCGAGGACAGCGCGGTTTTGCCGTACGGGCCCTTGGCGAGGGTTTCCTGGTTGGCGAAGAGGTAATTGACCAGTTCCATGACCGAGGCGATGGCGGTGTTGAACTGGAAGCGGTTTTCGATATCGCGGGCGGCCTTGTCCACGGTGGCGTGCTCGCGGCGGCGCAGTTCCTTTTGGCTGGGCGAGAACTCGGCCAGTTCGGAAGCGGTGAAGGCGCGGCAGGGTTTGACCGGGGCGAGTTTGCCGGTCAGTTCCTCGGTGACGAGCCGCCACAGGCGGCCCAGGAACCGCGCCGAGCCGTCGATGCCCGAGTCGCTCCATTCCAGGTCTTTTTCCGGCGGCGCGGCGAACAGGATGAACAGGCGCACCGTGTCCGCGCCGTAGCGCGCGATCATCTGGTCCGGGTCGACCACGTTGCCCTTGGACTTGCTCATCTTGGCCCCGTCCTTGATGACCATGCCTTGGGTGAGCAGGTTGGCGAAGGGCTCGGCGTGTTTGCAATAGCCCAGGTCGCGCAGGGCCTTGACGAAGAAGCGCGAGTAGAGAAGGTGCAAGATGGCGTGTTCGATGCCGCCGATGTACTGGTCCACCGGGCTGAAATAGGCGAGCGCCTCCGGATCGAAAGGCCGCTCGTCCTCGCGCGGGGCGGTGTAGCGCAGGAAATACCAGCTCGACTCCATGAAGGTGTCCATGGTGTCGGTTTCGCGCCGGCCCGGGCCGCCGCATTTCGGGCAGGCGGCGTTCACGAAGGGGGCATCGTCCGGCAGCGGCGAGCGGCCGTCGGCGCGGTTTTTGACCTCGGTCGGCAATACGACCGGCAAGTCTTTTTCCGGGACCGCAACGACGCCGCATTGTTCGCAATAGATGAAGGGAATCGGCGCGCCCCAATAGCGCTGGCGCGAGATGTTCCAGTCGCGCAGCCGGAAATTGACCGTGCGCTTGCCCTGGCCCCTGGCCTCCAGATCGTCCGCGATGCGCGGCTTGGCGTCTTCATTGCAAAGCCCGTCAAACGCGCCCGAGCCGGTCATGACGCCCGCGCCGGCGTACGCGGCGGCCATGGCCGCCGGATCGAGCTTCTCGCCTTCGGGCTCGATGACCACCTTGATGGGCAGACCGTACTTCCTGGCGAACTCGAAATCGCGCTGGTCGTGGGCGGGCACGGCCATGACCGCGCCCGTGCCGTAGCCCATGAGCACGAAATTGGCGACGTAGACGGGCATGCGCGCGCCGGTGGCGGGATTCACGCAGTAGGCGCCGGTGAACACGCCTTCCTTTTCCAGATCCTCCGCGCCGCGCACGATCTTGTCCAGGTTGCGGACCTTGTCCACGAAGGCCGCGACTTCGGCCTGCCCCGGCCTGCCCTCGGTCAGCCGCGCGACCAGCGGATGCTCGGCGGCCAGGCTCATGAAGGTCGCGCCGTAGAGCGTGTCCTGACGGGTGGTGAAGACCCGGATCGTCCCGCCGCCCTCGATTTCAAAGTCGATCTCCATGCCGACGCTTTTGCCGATCCAGTTGCGCTGCATGGCCGCCACCCGCTCCGGCCAGCCGGTCAGCGTGTCCAGGTCGGACAGAAGCTCCTCGGCGTAGGCGGTGATGCGCAAAAACCACTGCTCCAGGTCCTTTTGCTCGACAAGCGAATCGCAACGCCAGCAGCGGCCGTCCTCGACCTGCTCGTTGGCCAGCACCGTGTGGCAGGACGGACACCAGTTCTGCGGCGAAAGCTTGCGGTAGACCAGGCCTTTTTCATGGAGCTTCAGAAAAAAAAGCTGCTCCCATTTATAGTACTTGGGATGGCAGGTGGCGATTTCGCGCCGCCAGTCGTAGGAATAACCCAGACGCGACAGTTGGACGCGCATGGCGTCGATATTGTCGTAGGTCCATTTGGCCGGGTGCAGGCCGTGCTTGATGGCCGCGTTCTCGGCCGGCAGGCCGAAAGCGTCCCAGCCCATGGGATGCAGAACGTTGTAGCCGCGCATACGCTTGAAGCGGGCGATGACGTCGCCGATGGAATAATTGCGCACGTGCCCCATGTGGATGCGCCCGGACGGGTAGGGGAACATCTCAAGGACGTAGTATTTCGGCCTGGACGGGTCGGGCCCGGCGTGAAAATCGCCGCCCTCGGCCCAGATTTTTTGCCACTTCAGCTCGATCTCACCCGGTGCGTACTTGGCCATCAATGCGTCCTTTCATGATATAACCGGGGGGAAACCCCTTTTGTGAACAAAAGGGGTTTCCCCCCGGACTCCCCTTCCCCAAAAAACTTTAAAGTTTTTAGGAGGTGGGGGTTCGGGGGCGGAACCTTTTTTTTAAAAAAGGTTCCGCCCCCGATTTCTCCTTATCTCAAGGATCGCTACTCCTCAAGATCGCTCAGCCGCCACATTTCCTCGACCAGCGCCGGCAGTCCTTCGCCGGTCAGCGCGGAAATTTGGAAAACCGGTTTCCCTTCGAGAGCGGCCAGGCGGCGCAGTTCGGCGAGCTTATCCGCGTCCCACAGGTCGATCTTGCTGACCACCCTAATCTGCGGCTTGGCCGCCAGGGCCTCGTCGAAGGCCTTGATCTCGGCGTCGACCAGGTCGAAGCCGGAGAAGGGCTCGTCGAGATCGATCTCCTCGACGCTCAGCAGATGCACCAGGAAGCGGTTGCGCTCCACGTGGCGCAAAAATTGGTGTCCCAGGCCCAGGCCCTCGTGCGCGCCTTCGATCAGGCCGGGGATGTCGGCCATGACCAGCCTGCGCCCGTCGTCGCCCTCCATCACGCCCAGATTGGGGGTCAAGGTGGTGAACGGATAGGAGGCGATCTTGGGCCGGGCCGCCGACAGCGCGGAAATCAAGGTCGACTTGCCGGCGTTGGGCAGACCCACGATCCCGGCGTCGGCGATGATTTTCAGCTCCAGGCGCAGGTTTTTTTCCTCGCCCGGCTCGCCCGGCTGGGCGAATCTCGGGGCGCGCATGGTCGCGGTCTTGAAATGCATGTTGCCCTTGCCGCCCCGGCCGCCGAGCGCGATGGCGATCTCCTGGCCGTTCTCGGTCAGGTCGCAGATGAGCTTCTCGCTCTGCTCCTCCTCGAAGACCTCGTAAATCAGGGTGCCGACCGGCACGTCGACCACCAGGTCCTCGCCGTGGCGGCCGTTGCACTGGCTGCCCAGGCCCGGCCGGCCGTTCTCGGCCTCGTACACGCGCTTCAGGCGGAAATCGTACAGGGTGAGCAGCTGCCCCGAGGCGCGGAAAATCACGTCGCCGCCCTTGCCGCCGTCGCCGCCGTTGGGGCCGCCCCGGGGAATATATTTCTCCCGGCGGAAGGAAACGCAGCCGCCGCCGCCCTTGCCGGAACGCACGAGTATTTTCGCTTCGTCGATGAATCGCATTGGTGACAGGCCTCCAGCGCCTCGATCCAACTAATCGGTTGCCTGGGGCATGGCAAGCCCGGGAAGGAAGTTTCAGGGTCAAAGGCCCGATCGGCCCAAGGGGTTCGATCGGGCCAAGTGGTTTGCGGCGTCGCTTCCGGCGTCGCTTCCGGCGTCGCGCGGGGAGCGGTTTCACGGAGACGGGAGGGAAGCGTCGCGACGCCTCCCCTCCCGCTTTTCCTACGCCACGGTCACGTCCTTGCAGAGATAGACGTCCTGGATGGCGTTGAGCAGCGCCACGCCGTCGGCCAGGGGGCGCTGGAAGGCCTTGCGGCCCGAGATCAGGCCCATGCCGCCGGCGCGCTTGTTGATGACCGCGGTCTTGACCGCCTCGGCCAAATCGGAGGCGCCCTTGGAATCGCCGCCGGAATTGATCAGCCCGGCGCGGCCCAGGTAGCAATTGACCACCTGATAGCGGGTCAGGTCGATGGGATGGTCGCTGCTCAGCTCGGAATAGACGCGCGGATCGGTCTTGCTGAACTTGAGTTCCGTGAAGGCGCGGTTGGTCACCGGCTGCTTCTGCTTGACGATGTCGGCCTCGATGGTCGCGGCCAGATGGTTGGCCTGGCCGGTCAGGTCGGCGGCCAGGTTGTAGTCCACCCCGTCCTTGGTGAAATAGTTGTTGCGGGTGTAGGCCCAGAGGATGGTCGCCAGGCCGAGCTCGTGCGCCCGGCGGAAGGCGCGCGAAATCTCGACGATTTCCTTGTTGCTCTCGGGCGAGCCGAAATACACGGTCGCGCCCACGGCGGCCGCGCCCAGGTCGAAGGCCTGCTCGATGGTGGCGAACAGGATCTGGTCGTACTTGGTGGGATAGGTGAGCAGCTCGTTGTGGTTGATTTTCAGGATAAAGGGAATTTTGTGGGCGTATTTGCGCGAAACGCCGCCGAGCGCGCCAAGCGTCGAGGCGACCGCGTTGCAACCGGCCTCAAGGGCCAGTTTGACGATGTTCTCGGGGTCGAAATAGATCGGATTGGGCGCGAACGAGGCCCCGGCCGTGTGCTCGATGCCCTGGTCCACGGGCAGAATCGACATGTAGCCGGTGTTCGCCAGCCGGCCGTGGCCAAACAGGGCCTGAAGGTTGCGCAGCACCTGGGGACTGCGGTCGGAGATGCCGAAGATGCGGTCCACGAAATCCGGCCCCGGCAGATGCAACCGGTCCTTGGACACCTTGCATTCGTGGTCAAGCAAAAAGGCGGCCTCCTTGCCTAATAGTTCCTTGATTTTCGCGATCATATGGCCTCCGTCGAAAAGGTTATTCTCCACACCGCGCAAGCTGCCCGTTGTATGCGACTTTCTCGCCGCCGCCATCGAGCGCGAGGATCAGACCCCCGTCCGAAGCCAGGCCCAAAAGCCTGCCCGTCCGCGGCTCGCCCGCGCCCTCGGCGAGCGCGACCCGCTCCCCGAGCCAGGCCAGACGCTCCTGGATCAGGCCGGTCGCCTCGCCTGGACCTTTGTCCGTTCGTAACGAGGCATACCCCGCGCGCATGAAATTGACAAGCCGGTCCCACAAAAGAAGCGGCCCCTCGGCAATTCCCTGGCCGGCCAGACAGGCCGCCGGGACGGCGTGATCGCGGCGCAGCATCCCGGCTTCCGGAACCGTGACCAGGTTCAGCCCGATCCCGGCCAGGGCGCGGCCGCCGCGCTCCTCGACCAGGATGCCCCCGGCCTTGCCAAGTTCCCCCGGGCCGCAGCCGGACCCGGCGACCATGATGTCGTTGGGCCACTTGAGACGGGCCGTAATCCCCCGGCCCGCCAGATACTCGACCACGAGATAGCCGGCCACAAGCGGCGCGATCAAACCCCACTCGCGGTCCTCGCCGGGCCAGGCCAAGGCGGCGAACACATTGCCCGGCGCGGAAATCCAGTGCCGCCCAAGCTGTCCGCGCCCGGCGCGCTGCACCGGCGCGAGCACCGACTCCCAAGGAGCCAGACGGCCCTCGGCGATGAGCCGCCAGGCCACATCCAGACTGGACGTGCACGGCCCGCAGGCCGTGATCCCGGCCCCGCCGGCAAAACCCGCAAGCCCGGCCCAGTCCTCGGGCGCGGCCGCCTCGCACAAGCCGTCGACCGGCTCGGTGAGAAAACGCACGGCGTTCATGAGAGCCTCCGGCGCCAGGCAGGGGCGCCGCCTCTGCCTGGACCCACCCCGCTGGGACTTTGCCCCAGCCCCCCCGGGGGGAATCGTTGGCGATATGGTCGATCAAGAGGGGCGATCGTGATCCTCACAATGCCTCTCCCGCCCCTCGACTCCTCGAACAATTTCCCCTCGACCCATTTCGAAAAATCGCTTTCCCGGGCGGCTTTCCGGTTCGCGCAGCGAACCGGAAAGCCGCCCGGGAAAAAAGTTTTTTGAAGGGGGGCTCGGGGGGGAACTTTTTTTCAAAAAAGTTCCCCCCCGATTTTCCCCTCCAATCTTTCTCTTCCCGGCGCTTTCTCCATGACCTATAATGCCTTCGGACGCCAGTCAGGGAGGCAAGCGGATGAGCGGAAGCGGCCCCACGGCGGGCGAGGTGAGCGAGGCGGCCTTGGGTTTGGGCCGTGAATTGACTGACGTCCAGGCTCGGGGGCTCGCGGTGTATCTGGGTTTGCTTGAGAAGTGGAACCGGGTCACGAATCTGGTGGGCAAGCGTGGTTGGCGCGAGATCTTGTCGGATCTGGTTGCGGACAGTTGGCATGTGGCCGATTATTTGTCCGGGCTTGATTGCGCGGGCGCCGCCCCGGCCGGCCCGATTGGCCCGGTGGTGTTCGATCTGGGCGCGGGCGCGGGGTTGCCGGGCGTGCCGCTGAGGCTTTTTTGGGACGCCGGGACGTATTATCTGATCGAGCCCAGGCGCAAGCGGGCGGCGTTTTTGGAGGCGGCGATCGCGGCCATGGGTCTGGCGCGGACGTTTGCGGTCGAGGCGAGGGCCGAGGACGTTCCCGGGCTGCGGCTGGCCGGGGGTTTGCGCGCCTGCCTGGTCGTCAGCCGGGCGTTTTTGCCGTGGCGGGAGTATGTCCGCCTGGCTTCGGGCCTGGTGCGTCCCGGCGGCCGGATCGTGGTGATGGCGTCGCACGGGCCGCCGGAAGGGGGCGAGGCGCCGCCCGGTTTCACGGCCGGGTCGAGCTTGGCTTACGGCGCGGCGGGCTATGAGCGTTACGTCTGGTCTTTGTCTTGCGCGAGCGCGCCGAGGGAGGAATTTTGAAAGATGATTTTGGTGGCGGCGGCGTCGGCGGCGTCGCCGAGGTCCATGAGTTTTTCGAGCAGTTCCATCAATTCGCCTCTTTGGGTTTCCGAGGCTCGGCAGAAGTCGATTTCGATGTCGCCGGCGGCGAAGTAGTCTTCCAGGGTTTTGAGCGCTTGGGCGGGAAACATGGTCCTCTCCGGCGGCGGTTTTGGGTGTCGGGAGAAAGCAGCATAGCCGCATGCGGTGAAAATGTCCCGGGGCGATTTAGAGCTTGACGGGGCCTGCGCGGGGAGATAAGAGAACCCTCTTTGTGTGCGCCCGTAGCTCAGCGGATAGAGCACCGGACTACGAATCCGTAGGCCGCACGTTCAAATCGTGCCGGGCGCACCAGCAAATTCAAGGGTTTACGAGAGATCGTGGACCCTTTTTTCGCGCCTTTTGCTTATTTGGGTCCGTGTTTTTTTTTGTGAAGGTCAGCCCGCTTTGTTACGAATGGCCTA
>JADFXV010000030.1 GCA_015233395.1 Desulfovibrionaceae bacterium | reverse complement strand
AGGCGGCCAGCGGCCGGGCGTCGAGGAGCTCGGCCAGTCCTCCGGGCCTTGGGACGCAATTGGCGGGCAGCTCCCCGGGTGCCGGTCCGTACACCTCGACCGGAGAACCGCCGTGGGCCAGGGCCAGGGCCGCGTAATCCCAGCGCGTCCGGGGCGCGGCCAGCACCGCCAGGCGCGGCGGCGGGGCGCTCCAGACCTCGATGTTCGGACTGCTGGCCAGGGCGGCCGCAATCCCGGGCTTGAGCGCTCCGGGCGCGAGAAGCAGGATCAGTCCCCGGGCGCTCGTCTCGCCGAGGCCGCGGACCAGCTCGGCGAAGCGGGCCGGGGTGGTCTCCAGGGCGGTTTCCAGTCCGGCCAGCTCCAGCGCGGTCAGCGCCGGGCCGGACAATTTCCCGTCAAGGCTCGCCACGGCGACCTCGGGCACGCCGGCTAAAAGCGCCGGCAGGGCGGCGGCCAAAAGCCGCGCCGGCGCGGCCGTGGGCCCGGGAGTCAGGACCAGGGCGAAATCCTTGGGGCGAGCCAGGCGGCTGACGGCGAAGCCGCCGGCGTACGAGGCGCTCTGGGTCGCCTCGCCCCGGCGGTGATCGTGATGGAGTTCAAAAAGATAGCGAACGGTGGTTTTGAGCCAGCCCCGCTGCATGGGGGTGGTTGCGTCATAGGCGGCGGCAAAGCGGTCGTCCGGGACAAGCGAAGGCGCGCCGGCGATCAGGCCGGCACCGGTTTGGCCGCCGGTTCGGCCCGGTCCGGCCGGAGTCTGCGTCACGCCGCCTCCGCGAGATTGCGCCGCGCGGGCGGCGCCCACGGCGTCCGGTTCGCAAGTCCGCCCACGGCGTTCCGGCCGCCTACAGGTACTTCTTGAGCCAGCGCTTCCAGCTGCCCTCGATGTTGCGGCGCTCCTCCTCGGACATGGTCTTCTGGTATTCGAGGTAGGACAGCTCCGCGCGCGCCTTGGAGTACTCCACGACCTTGGGCAGTTCGCCGAAATTCTCGACGACGTACACGTAGCGCTTCCAGGCGGCGCCGTACTGGCTGGTGTTGTAATAGAAGTCGGCGATGTAGATTTCGTGTTCGGCCATGCGGGTGCGGCAGATGGTGATGTTTTCCTGGGCCGCCTCGGCGTACGGAGTGCCGGGGAAATTCTCCTTGGCCAGGGTCAGGTACTGCAGGGCTTCCTGGAGGTTCGCCTGGGGCAGGTCCACGCTTTCTGAGCGCTTCATGTCGGCCAGGCCGATCTGGATCAGGACGTACGCGATCTGTTCGTGCCTGGGATGCAGCGACTCGAATTCCTTGTAGGTGTCGGCCGCCTGGGGATACTGGCCGTCCAGGAAATAGGCGTCGCCGAGCGCGATCTCGGCCTGCGGGGTGTAGGGGCTGAAGGGGAAGCGATCCTTGAGCTTATTGAAAAAACCGATGGCGTCGTAGAATTTCTTGTCGCGCATGGAATCCATGCCGGCTTCGTAAAGCTCCTGGGCGGTGTCCTCGGGCGGCGGCAGGTAGACGTAGTCGATGATGCCGCACGCGCTCACGAACATGAGCGCGATTCCGATGATGGCGTGTTTCAGGAAAGATTTAAGCATGCAGTGTTTCCAGGTAGGCGTGCGCCGCGGTGGCCGCCGTGGCGCCGTCGCCAACGGCGGTGGCCACCTGGCGGCAGGCCTTGGAGCGGATGTCGCCCGCGGCGAAGACGCCTTTGATGTTGGTGCGCATTTCCAGGTCGGTCACGAGGAATCCGGCCGAGTCCTTTTCCAGCTCCTTGGGCAAAAAATCTCCCTGAGGCTCCGTGCCCGCGAATATGAAAACGCCCGATACGTCCAGGCGGGTTTCTTCCTTGGTCGTCAGATTCTCCACCAGAACGCCCTCGACCGCTTTATCGCCGGCAATCCGTTTGACCACGCTGCTGCGGTGGAAAACGATCTTCGGATTGATCTCGCACTTGTTCTGGATGCACTTCTGGCCCCGAAACACGTCGCGGCGATGGATCAGATGGATCTTGTTCACCAGTTTGGCGAGGTACAGCGATTCCTCCAGGGCCGAATTGCCGCCGCCGATCACGGCGATGTCCTGGCCCTTGAAAAAATTGCCGTCGCACAGGGCGCAGTAGGACACGCCCCGGCCGAGCAATTCCTTTTCCCCGGGCAGGCCCAGGCGGCGATATTGCGCGCCGCTGCACACGATCAAGGTCTTGGCCGCGAGCCATTCCTGGCCGACTTTGACCTTGTGCAGGCCCTCGCCGGTCTCGACGGCCGAAACCTCGTCGCCGTAGCGGGCCAGATCGTATTTATCCAGATGCCTGGCGAACAGGTCGGCCAGCCGCCAACCCTCGACGCCTTCGGGAAAACCGGGATAATTCTCGATCATGTGGGTCATCAGCGTCTGGCCGCCGGGGGAAAGCTTTTCCACCAGGGCGAGCGACACCTCGGACCGGGCGAGATACAAGGCCGCGGTCAGCCCCGCCGGTCCGCCCCCAAGCACGAGGGCGTCGTATTCCTTCATCGGGCTACAGGGCCTTCTGGCTGATCATGTCCTTGATGCTGCTCTTGGAAACGGCGCCGGTGATCTGCTCGACGACCTCGCCCTTTTTGAACAGAATCAAGGTGGGAATGGCGCGGATGCCGTATTTACTGGGCGAAGCAGGATTCTCGTCCACGTTCATCTTGGCGACCTTGACCTGGCCCGCGTATTCGTTGGCCAGCTCGTCGATGACCGGCCCCATGGCCCGGCACGGACCGCACCAGGGCGCCCAGAAATCGACCAAAACCGGAAGATCGCACTTGAGCACGTCCTGTTCGAAATTGGCGTCGGTAACTTGGATGGCCATGACCGTCTCCTTCTCGCTGACGGGTTTCGCGCCCCCCTGAAGAGGGGCGAAACTGGTTTTTTTCCCGATGCGCGAGGCGCACCGGGCGTACCGGGCGTATCGGCGCGTATCGGCGCGTATCGCCTGCAACCTAGATACACCGGGGCGGACTGTCAACCGGGAAAATAACCGGGAAAACAGGCGCCGGCCCACTTGACGGGAGCGGGCAAGCCGATCACACCACGAAAAAAATCGGAGGCCGCCATGCAAAGCGCCGTCGACGCCGTGTTCAAACTGGGACTGCTCGTCCTGCTCGCCCTGTTTTTGTATCTCTACCACGAACTGGGCGACGTGGGCCGCTACGGCTACGTCCGGGACGGAGAACTGGAATACGTCGTGGATTCAAAAACCGGGATCGTCTACCAGGGCGGCTATTCCATGAACCACCTGACCGGGCAGGAAGGCAAGCCGAAGAAATAGGCGGCCAGGGGACACGGACGCCGCTTGGGCCCGCTTCTTCCGGGGGCATACGCGGAAACGGGAGCGCTAAAATGAAGAAATTTTCCGCTTCCGTTCCTATTGCGCCTCGGTTTTTTTGCCGGCCCGGGCGGATTTCTTGACCGGTTTGTCTTTGACCAAGCCGAACTTTTTGAGTTCCTCGACGATTTCTTCCTCGGTGTAAGGCTTGGAAATAAACGTCAGGGCCTGTCCTTGAAAAAAGGAGCGGCTGACGTTTTTGGGCTCGTTATGCGCCGAAACCATGAAGGCTTTGGCGCATTTTCCCGGGGGCAGGCCCCGTTTGGCTTCGATCTGGCGGATTTGCTCCAGGGCCTGATGGCCGTCCATGCCGGGCAGCAGGATGTCCATGCAGATGAGGTGGAACGGTTTGCGTTTTTTCAGGGCGTCGTGGTACGCCTTGACGGCCGCCGCCCCGTCCTCGGCCGTTTCGCACGCGGCGTAGGGCGCAAGGATGAATTCGAGATGTTTCCGGCTGACGGGATCGTCTTCGACAATGAGCGCTCTCATGGCTCTCCGCTGTCTGGCTACTGGTTGCGCGGCCGGCCGGCCTCTTGCTTTTTCTTTTCCCTTTCCCTGATTTCCCTGGCGACGATCTCCAGGCGCTCCCAGGCCAACTGGTATTCCGCCCTGGCCGTCTCGATGCGGGCGCCGTCGCCGCCGGCCACGGCTTCGGACAGTTCCTTGTTGGCCAGGCCGAGCCGCTCGTTCCTGACCTGACGTTCTTCGTCCAGGAAGGAGTCGTTCAAAAAGTCGACGTTGCGCTTGTAGGTATTCTTTTCGCCGCAGCCGAGCAAGAGCGGCAGAACCACCAGCGCGGCGAGCGTCATGCATATCAATCTATTCACTCGATTACCTCGGGTAATGCGGTACGCCGCCGGCAAGGCGGCTTCGGGCGAAGCCGGCCGGTGGCGAGCGGCTCAAGCCCGACCGGGATTGAGCCTATACGCCAAATGGACCCTGAAAGTCCAGCGCCGGATAGCGCTTGGGGGCGGCGGAAGCCGTTTGGCCCCGCGAAAAACGGGGCCGTACATATGAACGGGAGCGGAAAATGAAGAAATTTTCGCGCTCCCGTTTCTTTACCGACGTTGCGGCGCGGCGGGATGTTACAGAATGGGCAAATACTTGTCGATTTCGTACTGGGTGACCTGGGTGCGGTATTCGTCCCACTCCCGCTTCTTGTTCTCGACCAGGGCGGCGTGCAGGTGGTCGCCCAGGATTTCCTTCATCAGGGCGCTTTTCTCCAGGTTGACCACGGCCTCGTGCAGCGAACCGGGCATGGCGGAAATGCCCTTGGCGGCCATCTCGGCCTCGGTCATCTTGAAGATGTTCTCCTCGATGGGCGCGGGCAATTCGTAGTTGTCCTCGATGCCCTTGAGCCCCGCGCCGAGCATGACCGCGAAAGCCAGATACGGATTGCAGGCCGGGTCCGGACAGCGCAGCTCGATGCGGGTGGCCGCCTCCTTGCCGGGCTTGTACATGGGCACGCGCACCAGAGCCGAGCGGTTGCGCTGCGCCCAGGCGATGTACACCGGCGCTTCGTATCCGGGCACCAGGCGCTTGTAGGAATTGACCCACTGGTTGGTCACCAGGGACATTTCCGGGGCGTGCTTGAGCAGGCCGGCGATGTAGGACTTGCCTTCCCTGGACAGGTGGTTGGCGGCCGAGGCGTCGAAAAAGGCGTTTTTGGAGCCCTTGAACAGGGATTGGTGGCAGTGCATGCCCGAACCGTTTTCGCCGTACAGCGGCTTGGGCATGAACGAGCCGTAGCAGCCGTGCTTGCGGGCGATTTCCTTGACCACCACCCGGTAGGTGACGGTGGTGTCGGCCATGACCAGCCCTTCGGCGTAGCGCATGTCGATTTCATGCTGGCTGGGGGCGACCTCGTGGTGGCTGTACTCGATGCCCACGCCCATCGATTCCAGGGCGAAGATGATGTCGCGGCGCACGTCGTTGGCCAGATCCAGCGGCGGGGCGTCGAAATAACCGCCCCGGTCGAGGATTTTGGGCTCGGTCGAGTTGGCGAAGAGGAAAAATTCCAGCTCCGGGCCGACGTAATAGGTGTAGCCCTTGGCGGCGGCTTTCTGGAGCATCTTTTTCAGGATAAAGCGCGAATCGGCGGCGAAACTCACGCCCTCGGGGGTCTTGATGTCGCAGAACATGCGCGCCACCGGCCGCTCCGAAGGGCGCCAGGCGACCAGTTGGAAGGTGGACGGATCGGGGAAGGCCACCATGTCCGATTCCTGGATCTTGGTGAACCCCACGATGGAGGAGCCGTCAAACCCCATGCCTTCCTCGAAGCTGGCCTCAAGCTCCTTGGGGGTGATCTGGAAGCTTTTGAGCACGCCCAGAATGTCGATGAACCAGTATTGGATAAACGAGACGTTGTAGTCTTTCACGGCGCGCAAGACGTCGTCGGCGTTCTTGCAATTAAATACCGCCATATCGTCCTCCTTGGACCTGGATTCTCCGCCGCGGCCGGGGGCGCGGCGCCGGGACTCACGGCTGCCCGAATAGGACACTTTGTCCGGCAAGGCAAGATTTTGTCTGGGCCGGTTTTTACGAATTTGTGAAAACTGTCCGGTCTTCGGTCAAGCGCTTTCGCCGCTCACGCCGGCCGAGGAGAACGTGGCCATCTCGTTGAACACCGCCGCCGCGCACTTCAGAGTGAACAGCGCCAGGGCCGCGCCCGTGCCTTCGCCCAGGCGCATCTCCAGATCGAAAAGCGGCTTGATCCCGAGCGCCGCCAGAACCTTGGCGTGGCCGGGCTCGGCCGAGGCGTGGGCGAAGACGGCGTAGTCGGCCACGGCCGGACACATCTTCCAGGCCGCGACGTAGGCCGCCGTGGAAATGAACCCGTCCACGGCCACGGCCATCTTGTTCGCCGCCGCGCCGAGCGTCAGGCCGGCCAGACAGGCGATTTCATAGCCGCCGAGCGCGGCCAGCGCGTTCAGGGCGTCGCCGCCGGCCACGGCCTCGCGGTTCGCCGCGAGCGCGCGCTCGATCACCGCGGCCTTGGCCTTGACCGCCTCCGGCGCGAGCCCGGTCCCGGGACCGGCGATCTCAAGCGGGGACAACCCCAGATAGGCGCAGTACAGGGCCGTGGACGGCGTGGTGTTGGCGATGCCCATGTCCCCGGTCCCCAGGGACCGGTACCCCTCGGCGCGGGCCTGCCCGGCCAGGGAGACGCCAAGCAGCAGGGCCCGGACGCAGTCGTCCTCGCTCATGGCCGGACCGGCGGCGATGTTGGCCGCGCCCCGGCCGATCTTGCCCCGGATCAGGTTCGGATGCTCGGCGAAATCGTCGCCCAGGCAGCCCGCGTCGACCACTTTCAGATCCACTCCGGCCGCGCCCGCCAGGGCGTTGATCGCCGCGCCGCCGGACATGAAATTATGCACCATCTGCCGGGTGACTTCCTGGGGGAACAGACTGACCCCCTCGGCGGCCACGCCGTGATCCCCGGCGCAGGTGTAGATGCGCGCCGGATAGGCCGCGGGCGCGCCGCCCCCCTGGATCATATAAAGCTGCAAGGCCAGTGACTCAAGCCGCCCCAGGCTGCCCCTGGGCTTGGTCAAATCGTCGAGCCTGGCCTGGCCCGGGGCCGCAAGACCCCGGTCGACCGGCTCGATGGCGTCGATCACCTCGAATAATTTACTCCGCATGCGACATCCTCCTTGTAGAGAGACCAGGCAGGGGCGCAGCCCCTGCCTGGACCCTCCGGCCCGGGGAGGATCATCCCCCCCGGACCCCCTCGACAGTAATTTTTACAACTTAAATGAGGTATTCCCCGGCAACCCTTTTCAAATGTTTTCCGGCCCGGCGTCGCTTAGCGCTCCGCGCAAAGCGACGCCGGGCCGGTGAAAGTTTTTTGAAAGGGGGTTCGGGGGAAAACTTTTTTTCAAAAAAGTTTTCCCCCGTTTTCTTCCTATCAAAACGCCCCTGCCTGGGGAACAGGTTTTTTTCGTTGATTTCCGGGCGATTTTCCGAGAGAGCGTAGCGAGTGGGCTCTTTTGCCCGGTGTTTTCTTCGACGCGGCGTCGCGCCGCGGGCTCGGGCGAAAAAACGCGGCAGGACCGGCAGCGCATGATCAATCCGTTTCGCACCAGGGAAAAATCCGCCGCCAAGCCTTCGGCCGAGCTCCCGGCCACGCCCCCGGCCAAGGCCCAGGGCATGGAGCTGCTCGGCCTGGCCCTGGCCCAGCGCGCCGCGATGCATCTGGTCTTCGACAACGAGGTCACCGGCATCCGCAATTTGAGTTGCGCCCTGACCCGCTTCGATGCGAACGCGATCGAACTGGAGCTCGCCAGCCTCAAGGGGGCGGGCCAGCGCTGGCTCGGCGAGGCCGTGACCTGTTATTTCAAGATCGTGGAAAACAAGACCAAAGCGCGCGAAATTTTCCACGCCTTCCGCTCCTCGGTCCTGGGCGCCGGCCCAGGCGGCCGCGAATCGGTTCTGATTACGATCAAGACGCCGGAATCAATCGGCCGGGACCAGCGGCGCAAGAGCCTGCGCATGACGCCGGACATGGCCGATTTCGCCGCCGTGGCCGTTTGGCCGTACGACGGCTCGGGCGGCTTTGACCCCTGTTCGCCCCGGCTTATCCTGTCCGACTTCAAGGACGCAAATGTCCGGCTGGTCAACATATCGGCCGGCGGCATGCAGCTTGCGGTCAAGAACGCCGTGTTGCGCCGGTTCGATCCCGGCTTCAAGAAAGGAAACCGGCTGATCATGTTTCTCCAGGTCACCGGGGACGTGAGCGCGATCGCGGACGAGTGCTGGCTGATCGCCAAGGCGGGCAGCGTCTGCGAGGATTTCGTGACCAAGGACGTGAGCGTCGGCCTGGAATTCATCGGCCAGGGCAGAGTCGATCCGCTAACCCGGAAGGTGGCCTGGAAAAAAGTCCTGGACAATGTCCTGGAAGGCGTTGCAACGTGGACGCACCATTGGCATCTGGAGATGTACCGCGAAAATGGCCAGTGAACGATCAAAGGCGACGGCTCGGCATGCCCCCTGAAAAAAAATTACCCCCGGACGCCAAGACGCGCCAGGAAGAAGCCCTGCGAAGAATCGGCGATCTTTTCGAAGAGGCCCTCGCCCAGCGTTCGAAATTCCATCTGGCCTTCGATCCCGGCGTCTCCAGCCTCAAAAACATCACCGGCGCGCTGTATTCCCACGACAGCCTGAGCGTCGTCCTGGAGCTCACGGGCGTAAAAGGCTCCAGCCAGAAATGGCAAAACGAGGTGGTGACCGTTTATTTCGAGATCATCGACCGCGGCCTGCGGCAGGGGGTTTTCTACACCTTCGACGCGCGCATCGAGCAGATCGAGGAAAAAGCCGGCGAGCGCCTTTTTCTCCACTTAAGCTTTCCCCTGACCGTGGACCGCGCCCAGCGCCGCAAAAGCCTGCGCGTCGCCGGCGACCTGGACTGCATCGAACAGTTCACTATGTGGGTCTACGACTCCCAGGGAAAATTCGACTTGAAGAGCCCGTTTCTGCGCCTGGAGGACTTCGCTTCCGGCATGGCCAGGCTGGAAAACATCTCGGCCGGCGGCCTGCGCATCCTGTTCACCCAGCCCTTCCTGCAACGCAAGCCCGTGGAAATCGCCAAAGGCCTGCGCTTTATCATCTCCATCGAAGTCAAGAACACCCAGTGCCCCGGCGACATGGATTCCTGGCTCATCGCCCGCATCAACAACACCTACGAGAATCCGGTGAACCGCACCGTCGAGGCCGGCATCGAATTCATCGCCGAAGGCAAGATCAACCCCGACAACAAAGTGATCTGGAAAAAAGTCGTCGGCAACGTCGTCGAAAACGTCGGCGCCTGGACCTACACCTGGTACCTGCTCCAACTCCGCTAACAGCCCGTTGCATAGCGGGATGGCGGGCGCCGGGAAAGGCGCGGCCTTTCCCGGCGCCCGCCCGTGCGCGCTTGCCATGAGCCGGTTATTTTACTAACGCGCGCTCAGGAGGCGCTTTTATGCTCGCCATTCTCGAATACAACGCCGGCAACCAGACCAGCGTGCGCCGCGCGCTCGACCATCTCGGCATTGCCTGCCGCATCACCAACGACCCGGCATTGCTGGCCTCGTCGCTCGGGATCATTTTCCCGGGCGTGGGCGCGGCCGGCCAGGCCATGGACGAACTCACCCGCACGGGCCTGGGCGAACTGCTCAAGCGCCAGGTGGACGAGGGCAAGCCCCTGCTCGGCATCTGCGTCGGCTGCCAGATCCTGCTCGACTACAGCCCCGAGAACGACACCAAGGCCCTGGGCGTCATTCCCGGCGAATGCCTCATGTTCCACCGGGCCCTCACCGACGAAGACGGCGCGCCCATCCGCGTGCCGCACATGGGCTGGAACCGGCTGACGCGCGAAAAGCCCTGCGAAATACTCGACGGCGTCGAGCCCGAGGCGGAATTTTATTTCGTGCACAGCTACTATCCCAGCCCCGCCCCGGAGTACGTGCTCGCCACCACCACCTACGGCGCGCGTTTTTGCTCCCTGCACGGGCGGCCCGGGCTGTGGGCGGTCCAGTTCCACCCGGAAAAAAGCGGCCGGCCGGGCTTGAAACTGTTGTCCAATTTTTATCAATACTGCCGGAGGACCGGACATGCTCAGTAAACGGGTCATCCCCTGCCTGGACGTCCGCGACGGCAAACTGACCAAGGGCGTCAAGTTCAAGGGCAACATCGACATCGGCGACCCGGTTGAAACCGCCCGCATCTACTACGAGGAAGGCGCCGACGAGATCGTCTTCTACGACATCACCGCCTCGGCCGAGGGGCGCGGCATCATGCTCGACGTGGTCGACAAGGTGGCCTCGAAAATCTTCATCCCCTTCTCGGTCGGCGGCGGCATCGCGACAGTGGAAGACATGCGCGCCGTGCTCCTGGCCGGAGCGGAAAAAATCTCGGTCAATTCCGCGGCGGTCAAGAACCCGGACATCGTGAGCCAGGGCGCGGCCGCCTTCGGTTCGCAGTGCGTCGTGGTCGGCATGGACGTCAAAAGCGTGGCCGTGAGCGACGCCGTTCCCTCGGGCTACGAAATCGTCATCCACGGCGGCCGCAAGTTCACGGGCCTGGACGCCCTGGACTGGGCCAAGACCATCGAAGCGCTGGGGGCCGGGGAAATCTGCCTGAACTCCATCGACGCCGACGGCACCAAGGAAGGCTACGAGCTGACGCTGACCCGCCTGATCAGCGATAACGTGGGCATCCCGGTCATCGCCTCGGGCGGCGCGGGCTCGCCCGCGCACATGGCCCGGGCCCTGACCGAGGGCAAGGCCTCGGCCGCGCTCATCGCCTCCATCGTCCACTACGGACAGTACACCATCCCCCAGATCAAGAAATATCTCTCCGGCGAAGGCGTTAAGGTCCGCGAAGTCTGGTAGGGCGGAAAGAATGCCAACAGAGGGGGAAGCCTGTTTCCGGGGCAAGCCCCGGACTATTTCTCCCCGCGCAATCGTTCGAGCAATTCCAGGGCCGGGGCGGTTTTGATGTGCAGGTCGGTCTGGGGGTAGGCGATTTCCACTCCGGCCTCGCGAAAGAGCCGCTCCAGGGCGATGCGGATATCGGAGCCGGCGGTGTCGGCGTTGCCGCTCTTGTCCACCCAGACCCGCAGGGTGAAATCCAGCGAACTGGCGCCGAAATTGGCGAACAAAACCTCCGGGGCCGGATCGGCGAGCGCATGCGGGCTGCTCCCGGCGGCTTCATGCAGCAATTTTCCCACCTGCGCCACGTCCGAATCGTAGGCCACCCCGACCGGGATGGAGATGCGCACCCGTTTGTCGCGGTGGCTCCAGTTGACGATCCTGCCCGAGACCAGTTCGGAGTTGGGGACGAAGACGGTGGCGTTGTCGAAGGTTTGGACCACGGTGTTGCGGATGTTGACTTTGCGCACCACGCCCCGGATCTCGCCCAGTTGGAGCGTGTCGCCGACCAGGATGGAGCGGCCGAAGAGCAGAATCAGGCCGCTGATGCAGTTGTTGACGATGTTTTGCAGACCGAATCCCACGCCCACCGACAGGCCGCCGGCGACCACGGTCAGGCTCGTCGCGGAAAAGCCGAGCAGGTACAGGGCGGTCAGGGCGTAGACGCCCCACAGGGCGTATTTGACGATGGTGCGCAGCGATTCGGCCATGCCCCGGTCGATGTCCGGCCGCACGTCCGGCAGGGAGCGGATCAGCGCCCCGCAGGCGAAGATCAGCGTCCTGGCGAGGTAGAAACCGGCCAGCAGGACCAGGGCGTTGCCGAAAGAGACGTGCAGGCCCTCCACGTCGACGGCGCTCGAAAACAGGCGCGCCAGCGCCCCCCAGGCCCCGGTCCGGAAGGTGAAGAGCCAGAAGACCGCAAGCGCCGAACCGGCCAGGATCACGGGGAAGCCGAGCAGGGCGAGCAGGCTTTGTTTCCACAACGCCGCGCGGTGGGCGGCGCGCCACGGTTCGAGGAAGATCTTGACCGCCCGGGCGAGGTAGGCTGAAAGCGACAGCAAAAACAGGATCGGGCCGAGATAAATGGTCAGATTCGGATGTCCGTACATGGCGACGGCCAGATTCAGGGCGAAGGCGGCGGTGGCGGCGGCGGCGAAACGTCTGTCGAAACCCGCCGGAAGTTTTTTGGCCAGACGCCAGCCGGCCAGGACCGCGCAGAGCAGGGTGGCCGTCTGGACCGGGGCGATCAGGGTGGGCGGCAGTTGCAGCAGACCGTGAATGTGGCAGACGACGGCCACGGCCCACAGCGGCCACAAGGGCGCCCCGGCCGCGGCCGGCCCGGCGCGGCTGGCGAGGGTCGCGGCGGTCATGAGGATCAGTCCGAACGAGGCGATGGACTCGCTCATGCGGCCGGTGACGATGTCCACGAAAAACGGCGTATCGGCAATGCCCAGGCCGGCCAGGAGCAGTCCCAGGCCGAAGATGACCGCGCCCAGATTGTAGCGCCTCGCCTGCCCGGCCGGGGCCCGCGCGCCCAGGACTTTGGCCCTGGCCAGGCGCAGTCCGGCGACGAGCAGCAGGCAGGCCAGCGCCATGGCCAGGCTGGCGAAAGACGGCTCGAATTCGTCGGCCAGGTCGCGTATCGAAGGGATATTCGCCCGGTGGGTCTTTTGCCAGGTGAGCATGTCCTGCCCGATCCCCCGCCACAGATAGGAGGAGAAAATCGAGGGGACGCTCAGGGAGAAGAATTCGTTCCAGATCCGCGGCACGGCCTCGTTCAGGGACGCCTTGGCCTCGGCGAAACGGGCCTTGAGGTTCTCGGCCTTCTTGGCGGGCGCATCGAGCATGATGAAGAAGGACTGCACCCGGCCCTCGGTGACGGCCAGTTCGGCCAGAAACCGCCCTGCTTCCTCCCCGACCTCGGCCTGGGCGTTTTGGGCCAGAAATCCGCCGAACTGCAACTTGCCCTGCTCGATCTTGATGCGCATGGTCTCAAGCTCGGTGCGGCCCCGGTTCATGGGCGCGAGGGCGTCGTCCAAGGCTTCGGACAGGTTGCCGATCCGCTTGCGCACGAAGGAGAGAATCCAGGGATTGTCGTCCACGGTGGCCAGAACCTTGAGCAGCAAAGCCTGATTCAGGCGCACGGTCAGATCGTCGAGGCGGGCGTTTAAGCGGGCCAACCGTTCCGGCATCTTGGTCTCGGAGGCTTGCAGCACGACGTTGACGTCCGCGAGCTCCTCGCGGCCCTGGCGCAACAGCACCTGCCATTCCTGATCGGCGCGGGCCGGGAGGGACAATGCGGCGCTTGCGGCGAGCAAGGCCGCCAGCATGGTCAAGGCGAGCCGGACGAACGGCGGCGACGGGCGAGGTTGTTTCATGGCGTGGGCGCGGGCCCGGCGGAAAAAGGGCGCGCTGAGAAATCCCTAGCGCAAGACCGCCCGGGCGACAACCCCGCGCGGGCCGCCCCATCTGCGTTGATTTTCCGCCCCGGGGGTGCTAATCGCGCAAGGCGACCTCACGGCATGGCCGTCCGCCCGCGGCGCGGCCAGCCCAAACGACAAGCCCCGGCGACTCGAGGAACCGACATGGCCGCCTACGTCCTGCTCGCGTTGACGCTTTTGCTGTGCGCTCCGGCCCAAGCCGCCGCGCCCAAACCCACGCCGCCGGCTTCGGCCAGATTCGCCGTCGAGATCGAGAAAACCGACTACGTCCCCTGCCAGGGACAGGCCTGCAACGAGTTCCCGGACGGTTTTGCGCCCGGCGTCGGCGCCGGCCTGGCGCCGCTTGCGGACAAAACCGGCGGCGGCAAGCTCTTCATCACCGTCTCCGGCCGAGGCCCCAGCGCCGAGGGACCGAGGTTTCTGGATAAAAACGACCGGTTGGCGGGCGCGGGCCGCTTCTTCCCGGCCCCGGCGTTTTCGCCCTGCCTGGCGGTGCTGGAAATCGGCGAAACCGGGGCCAAACTCGCGCGGACCATCCCCCTGCAATACGAAAAAGGCGGACTCTCCGGCCGCCCCATCCCGCTCGGACAAACCGGCACGACCGCCGAAACGCTCCTGGCCGAAGACCTGACCGTGCTGCCCCGCGACCCGGGCGGACTCTCCCCCCAGGCCGCGGCCGTGGGCCCGGACAAAACAGGCGTCTGGATCGCCGACGACTACGGACCGTTTTTACTGCGGGCCGACCTGGAAACCGGACGCATCGCCGCCCGCCTGGCCCCGGGCGAAGGCCTGCCCGAGATCCTGACCCTGCGCCAGGACAACAAAGGATTCTCGGGCGTTACGGTCACGCCCTCGGGCCGCGTCGTGCTGAGCCTGCGCGCCGCGCTGAGCGCCGACGGCGCGCCCAGGCAGTCCAAAACCGCCTTCATCCGCCTGGTGGAATACGATCCGGCGACCGGGGCCGCGCGCATGTTCGCCTACCCCATCGAACCGGCCGTCTACCGCCGCGCCTACGACGCCCAGATCTGCGGGCTCGCCGCCGTAAGCGAAACCAAATTCCTGCTCGTCGAACAAGGCAAGGACAAATCAGGAGCGCAGCGCAACGCCGTCTGCCTCGTCGACCTGGCCCAGGCGAACGACATAAGCGATCTCAAAACCCAGGACGGCGCGCCCCTGGAACTGGCCGGCCAGAAAAAAGACCTGGAGACGCTCGGCGTCAAATTCCCCAAACGAACTGAAATCCTCGACCTGCGCGCGGCGGACATGAAAACCGGCCAGGCCTCGGGCCTGACCCTGCTGCCCGACCGGCAAACCCTGCTCGTCGCCCAAACCGGCGACTACGGCCTGACAAGCGCCGTGGAAAACCCGGTCACAACCGAAACCGGCCAAACCATCAATAATCCGTCCTTCTACACCTTCGACGCCAAAAAACGCGTCTGGTGGAACAATACCCCGGCTGCAACCAAATTCAGCCTCAAAAACACCGGCGCCGCCCCCGCGATCTGGCGCATCACACTCGGCGAACCGTTGGAGAAGTAGAGGGGAAAAGAGAAGACCGGGGGCAAGGCGCCCTTTAGGGTGAAACTTTTTTGCAAAAAAGTTTCACCCGGCCCCCCTTCAAAAAACTCCATACGCGAGCAGTTGGTTTTTTCGCGGAGCGAAAAAACCAACTGCCCGCGCACCGCGTTTTGAACGGGACCGGGGGGAGACGTGTTTGGATTCGAATGAGGCGGAATTGATTGAAACGCGTTCAAGCGAGATCGAGGGAACAAGGAAACGGGCGCTTTCGTAGGGGCGATTTACGAATCGCCCTTCTTCGCCATCGAACGAACCAGCCCCAAAAATCGACCCCCCGCCTCCCCCCTGGTCCGCTCTATCGCCCCAGCCATTTCCCGAAGCCGGCCAATTCATTGGCCCAGGCCGGGGAGAAGCGCAGCTTCAAAAATTCGGCGAAAACCGCGTCAAGCAGCGCGCCGGCGCGCTCAAGCAGGAACATTTTCTCCAGAAAGGGCGCGTCCGGATCGTCGCCCTCCTCGGTTTTGGTCTCGATCTTGGGCGTGCGCAGGGAGTTGGGGCTCAAGTCCTCGGCCTTGAGGCTCATGGTCCAGACCGCGCCGTCCTGCTCGAAGCGCACCTGCGCCCGGTTGACCCGCTTGCCGCCCTTGAGGCCTTGCCGGGCCTCGGTCAGCTCCGAGTAAGGGCCGCTGACCTGGGCGGTCTCCACGTTTTCGCCGTCGCCGCCCTGCACCGAGACCTTTTGCTCCACGAAAACCAGAAATTCGCCCAGACCGGCCGCGCTGAACTTTCCTTCGCGCGCTTCGCAGGCGAACCACAGCCAGGTGAGGAAATCTTGGCCGACGATCGGATCCTTGAGAGCCGCCAGATGAATATCCACGTTCGTTTCCTTGTTGTCGCCTAGAGGGTGGTGAAGGGGCTGGGCTCGATCTCTTCGAGGTCGTCGATCCGGGCCGGATCGAGCAGGCGCCTGGCCAGGAAGAACGGGCCTTGCGGCTCCAGATGCGCTTCGAAAGTCTGGGTGAACAGGTCCTCGAACAGGGCGCGGACCTTGCCGTTGGCGCTCGCCAGCCAGATCGTGTGGCTCAGGGTGTCCCAGACCGTGTCGAAAACCGCCGGAATGGGCAACGCCCGGGCCATGAGCTTCAGACGGACCTGGTCGCGCAACTCGGTCTTGCGGTCCTTGCCGATGAATTTTCTGCCCTGGTCCTTGGCGATTTCCTTCTCGGCGCGCAGGGCCAACAACAAGTGCTTCTTGAACACCGCGGGCGAGATGCGCCGGGTGTCCAGACGCAGGCTCATGGCCAGAAAATGCCCCTTCTCCGGCGGCGCGGCGCGCCAATCGGCGTCGAGCCAGTCGTCCAGACAGACCCAGCCGAAAGAACGCTCGTCCGCGCCGGCGTCGATGTCGCGAAAGGAAAATTTGCGCAAAAGCGCCGGCGCCTGCGCCAGCTTGGCCGGAGCGATCTCCTCGACAATACGATACCTGGTGAAACTGCCGCTTCCCGCGAGTATGCCCATATGAACTCCTTTTGGGGAGGAAGATCCCGGGGCTCTGCCCCTGGACCCCGCTGGGGGCGATAATCGCCCCCAGACCCCCCTGACGGGGGGGACCGGGGGGATTCAATCCCCCCGGTGGGGTCCGGGGCAAAGCCCCGGTCTTATTTCCCGCCGATGATCTTGGCGATGTTTTCCACATAGGGCGCGCGCAGCACGCCTTTTTCGGTGACGATGCCGGCGATGAGTTGCGCCGGGGTGACGTCGAAGGCGAAGTTGTAGACCGGCACGCCCGTGGGCGTGATTTGGGTCGTTCCGACGTGGGTGACTTCCAGCGGGGTGCGTTCTTCGATGGGGATGCCTTCGCCGGTGGCGGTGTTCAGGTCGAAGGTGCTCGACGGCGCGGCGACGTAGAAGGGCACGCCGAAGTGTTTGGCCAGGAGCGCCACGCCGAAGGTGCCGATTTTATTGGCCGCGTCGCCGTTGGCGGCGATGCGGTCCGCGCCCACGACCACTTTCTGGACCAGGCCGCGTTTCATGAGCAGGGCGGTTGCGTTGTCGCAGGCCACGGTGACCGGGATGCCTTCGCGGGCGAGTTCGTAAGCGGTCAGGCGCGCGCCCTGGAGAAAGGGTCTGGTTTCGTTGGCGATGACCTTGATTTTTTTGCCTTGTTCGAACGCCGCCCGGATCACGCCGAGCGCGGTGCCGTAGCCGGCCGTGGCCAGGGCTCCGGCGTTGCAGTGGGTCATGACCGTGTCGCCGTCGTCGATGCAGGCCGCGCCGTACGCGCCCATGGCCTTGTTGATGGCGATGTCCTGGCTGTGGATTTCCTTGGCCATGGCCAGCCATGTGTCCGTCAGCGCGGCCAGGTCCATCTGCGCGTTCCAGGCGCCGCGCATCAAGCGCACGGCCCAGCGCAGGTTGACGGCCGTGGGCCTTGCGGCTTCCAGGCGGTCGAGCAGGGCTGTGAGCTTGTTTTTCCATTGCGCCGTATCGGCGGCGTGTTGGGCGACTTCGCGCGCCGCCAGCCAGCAGCCGTAGGCCGCGGTCACGCCGATGGCCGGCGCGCCGCGCACGACCATGGTTTGCAGGGCGTAGATGGTGGTCTCGGTGTCGGTGCAGGCGAAGTATTCCTCCCTGCCCGGCAGGATGCGCTGATCGAGCAGCAGCAGGCTTTTTCCGTCCGTGGCCAACTGGATGTGGTCGGTCATGAAATCCTCTGATTAATGATGTGGTTTTTTGGAGATCAGCCCAATTTCTTCGCCAAAAGTTCGTTCACCAGCCCCGGATTGGCCTGGCCTTTCGTCTTTTTCATCACCAGCCCGACGAAAAAGCCCATGAGCTTGGTCTTGCCGCCCTTGAACGCGGCGACTTCGGCCTGGCTTTCGGCCAGGGCGGCGTCCACGGCCGCTTCCAGCGCCGAGGCGTCGGAAATCTGGGCCAGACCCTTGGCCGCGACGTACGCCCCGGGATCGTCGCCCGAAGTAAACAGGTCCGGGAAAATCTGCTTGCCGATCTTGCCGCTGATCGCGCCGGAATCGATCAGTTTGATCAGCGCCGCGAGTTTTTCAGGGGTCATTTTGGCCGCGCCCGGGGCGAGGCCCGCCTGGTTCAGTTCGCGCAGAAATTCGGTCATGATCCAGTTGGCCGCCTTTTTCGGGTCGGCCCCGGCCGCGAGCGCAGCCTCGAAATAATCGGCCAGCTCCTTTTCCTGGGTGAGCACGAGCGCGTCTTGCGCCGGGATGCCGCAGTCCGCGACGAACCGCTCGCGCTTGGCCCGGGGCAATTCCGGCAGGCCCGCTCGCAGCGCTGCGAGCTTTTCCTTGGCGACCACGATCGGCGGCAGGTCCGGGTCCGGGAAATAGCGGTAGTCGTGGGCCTGCTCCTTGCCGCGCATGCTCACGGTCACACCCTTGTCCGCGTCGTACAAACGCGTCTCCTGGATCACCTGCTCGCCGTCGTCGAGCAAATCGGCCTGGCGCGCGACTTCGTATTCGATAGCCTTTTGCACATGCCTGAAAGAATTCATGTTCTTCAGCTCCGCCCGGGTGCCGAACTGCTCCTGCCCGGCCGGGCGCAGGCTCACGTTGGCGTCGCAGCGAAACGACCCCTCTTCCATGTTGCCGTCGCAAATGCCCAGATAGACCAGGATGGCGCGCAATTCCTTGAGATAGGCGACAGCCTCCTCGGCGCCGCGCAGGTCCGGCTCGCTGACGATCTCGATCAGCGGCGTGCCGCTGCGGTTGAGATCCACGCGGCTCACGTTCTCGGCCGGACTGTGGATCAACTTGCCCGCGTCGTCCTCGAGATGGATGCGGGTCACGCCGATCACTTTCTCGGCCGCGCCCACGGTGATGCGCACCTTGCCGCGCTCGGCGAGCGGCGTCTCGAACTGCGAAATCTGATAGCCCTTGGGCAGGTCGGGATAAAAATAGTTCTTGCGCGCGAAAATCGAACGCTCGTTGATCGCGCAGTCGATCGCCATGGCCATTTTGCAGGCGTATTCCACGGCCTTTTCGTTCAACACCGGCAAAACGCCCGGCATGCCCGAACACACCGCGCAAACGTTCACGTTCGGCTCGTCGCCGAAACGGTTGGAACACGAACAAAATAACTTGCTCTGCGTAGCCAACTGGGCATGGACCTCAAGCCCGATGACGGTCTCGTACCGCCCCATGATGCGCTCCTTCACGGTCGTGACATGATACGCCGAGGTTATACCGGCGCCGCGCCCCGGCGTCAAACCGGGGGAAACCGGGGGAGACCAGGGGCTCCGCCCCCGGACCCCGGCGTCAGGGGACACAGCCGCGCCCCTTATCGAGGGGGTCCGGGGGGCATCATGCCCCCCGGTGGGGTTCCAAGGGGCAAAGCCCCTTGGCCCCCGGAGGGCGGCCAGGGTCATTGACTGTGCATAGCGGCGCGTTTAGATGGTGGCGACTCCATTTGAAGGATTCCATTATGCTCGACATCAAATTTGTGCGATCCAACTTGGACGCGGTCAAGGCGGCCATGGCCAGGCGCGGGGCCAAGATCGATTTGGACGGGTTTACCGCGCTCGACGCGCGTCGCCGCGAGTTGCTCGCCGAGGTGGAGGCGCTCAAGGGCGAGCGCAACGCCGCTTCGGGGGAAGTGGCGCGGCTGAAGCGTTCCGGCGGCGACGCCTCGGGGATCATCGGGCGCATGGGCGAGGTAGGCGAGCGCATCAAGGCGCTCGACGAGGAGCTTCGCGTCGTGGACGAGGAGGTTTCGGCCTTTGTTTTGACCATCCCCAACATCCCGCATGCAACCACGCCGGACGGCCGCGACGAGAACGACAATCCGGTGCTCCGCCACCACGGCGAAAAACCGGCCTTCGACGGCAAGCCGCTTGAGCATTGGGAGATCGGCGCGAGGCTCGGGGCGCTTGATTTCGACCGGGCGGCCAAGCTCGCCGGGAGCCGGTTCGCGGTATTGACCGGGCCTTTGGCCAAGCTCGAGCGCGCGCTGATTTCGTTGATGCTCGACCTGCACACCGTGGAGCACGGTTATTTGGAGGTGTTGCCGCCGTTTATCGCCAACAGCGCGAGCCTGACCGGCACCGGGCAGCTGCCCAAGTTCGCGGCCGAGCTGTTCAAGCTCGAGGGCTGGGATTATTATCTCATTCCCACCGCCGAGGTGCCGTTGACCAATCTGCACCGGGGAGAGATCCTGCGCGAGCAGGACCTGCCGATCGCCTATACGGCCTATACGCCCTGTTTCCGCTCCGAGGCCGGGTCTTACGGCAAGGACGCCAAGGGGCTGATCCGCCAGCATCAGTTCGACAAGATCGAGCTGGTGCGTTTCGTGAAGCCCGAGTCGTCCTACGACGAACTCGAAAAGCTCACCGGCCACGCCGAGGAGGTGTTGCGCCGGCTGGGTTTGCATTACCGGGTCATCGCCCTGTGCGCCGGCGATCTGGGATTCGGTTCGGCCAAGACCTACGATCTGGAGGTCTGGATGCCGGGCCAGGACAAATACCGGGAAATTTCTTCCTGCTCGAATTTCGAGGCCTTTCAGGCCCGGCGCGCCGATATCCGCTTCAAGCCCGCCGGTTCGAACAAGAATTTTCCGGTGCACACCTTAAACGGTTCGGGGCTGGCCGTGGGCCGCACCCTGGCCGCGATCCTGGAAAATTACGCCGACGCCGAGGGCAACGTGACCGTTCCCGGGGCGCTTCGGCCGTATATGGGCAGGCTGGAGAGGATCGAAGTGAAGAAGTAGGGGGGGAGCCGGGTGAAACTTTTTTTCAAAAAGTTTCACCCGGCTCTCTCCAGTTCCGCGCGTCCTAATCGACCTTCTTGAACGCCTTGGCGCCGGCGGCGCAGATCGGGCATTTGTCCGGGGCGTGGTCCTTGGCGATGTGGCCGCAGACCGTGCACAGATAGAAATCCGCATCGCCTTCGGCGGACAGCGTGTCGAGCGCTTCCTGGTAGAGGGCGGCGTGGACCGCCTCGGCGGCGTTGGCCAGGGTGAAGGAGCGTTCGGCGGCCTTGTCGCCGTCGGCCTTGGCCGCCTCGATCATCGGCGGGTACATGGTCTTGTATTCGAACGTCTCGCCGGCCACGGCCGCCTTGAGATTTTCGGCCGTGTCGGCGATTGCGCCCATGGCTTTCAGATGCGCCAAAGCGTGGATGGTTTCGGCCTCGGCGGCGGCCCGAAACAGCTTGGCCGCCCGTTTGTAGCCTTCCTTGTCCGCCTGCTGGGCAAAGGCGAGGTATTTGCGGTTGGCCTGGGATTCCCCGGCAAAGGCCTGGGCGAGATTTTCCTTGGTCTTGGTCATGATGGGCTCCTTTTTGACGAGGACGTTATTAAGAACTGCTCTTGCCCAACTCCGGATGAAAAGTCAACCATTTTTGTCTTAGTTGACGAAAAAACTGCGCGGGCCGAGCGCAACGAGCGGCCTTGGGCCGGAAGCAGGGGCGCGATCAGGCCGCCTGAGGAACGCATTTGCCGCACAGGCCCCGGAGCACGACCTGTTTGCGGTCGATGCGGCCGAGCGCGGCCTCGGTCCCGGGCAAGGCGATGTTCTCGAAGGCGTCCCAGGTGAAGTCGATGATTTCGCTGCACGCGTCGCAGACGAAATGATGATGCGGCGACAGATCCCCGTCGAAGCGGCCCTGTTCGCCGAGGGCCGGGACGCGGAAGGCCAGGCCCAGGCGCTCGAAGGTCCACAGGGTGCGGTAGACCGTGTCCAAAGAAAGGGTGGGCATGCGCACGCGGACGCGCTTGTAGATCATTTCCGCCGAGGGGTGGTCCATGGCCGCAGCCAGCTCGCGCAGAATCTCCAGGCGCTGGTGGGTCAGGCGCAAGCCCTGCTCCAGGGAGAGCTGCTTGAGCCGGTCCAGTTTGCACTCGAAGTCGGGATCGTTCATGGCGGCGCTTCTTTGTTGCGGTGAAACCCGCGTCGTCCGGCGGCCTTGCGGCCGCGGCTCCGGGCCAAGGATATGGCCGTGCGGGCCGGGGCGCATTGAAAACCGGCCGTTATTTGGCATGATTACGAAGAAAAAGCAAGACGCGCCCCGGCATGCGCGCCAGCGCGCCTTTGCGCCCGGCCCCCCTTCTTCGAACCGCTGCGCCGGTCAATACGGATCGAGAACGCCGATCACCGCGCCGGTCATCAGCGAGGCCATGACTCCCGCCAGAAGCGCCTTCATGGACAGGGAGACGATCTCGGCGCGCCGCTCGGGACACAAGGTCCCAAGACCCGCGACCAGGATGCCCACGCTGCCCAGGTTCGAAAAGCTGCACATGACGTAGGCCATGATGAGCCGGGATTTGGCCGAGAGCGCCCCGGCCGGAAGCCGCGTCATGTCGATGTAGGCGATCAGCTCGTTGAGCGCCACCTTGGTCCCGAGCAAACTCCCGGCCGCAGCCGATTCGGACCAGGGCACCCCGGTCAGCCAGGCGGCCGGGGCCAGGATGAAACCGAGCAGACGCTCCAGGGTCGCCGGCGCGCCCAGCACGTCCGGAAACAGGCCAAGCCCCAGATTGACCAGCTTGACCAGAGCCACGAACACGATGAGCATGGCCACGATATTGAGAAAAAGCGTCAGTCCGTCCCACGTCCCCCGGCACAGCGCGTCCATGGACCCGGAAGCCTCGGACTTGGGCAGTTCGTGGCCGAGCGTGGGCGCGCCGGTCTCCGGGACCAGCAGGGCGGCGAGCAAAAGCGCCGCCGGGGCGTGGATCACCGAGGCGGTCAGGATCTGCCCGGTGGAATCGGGCACCGCCTCCCTGAGCAGACTCGCGTAAATGGCCAGCATCGTGCCGGCGATGCAGGCCAGCCCGACGCTCATCAGGGCGAAAAGCTCGCTCCTGGTCATGCGCGCCAGATACGGCTTGATCAAAAGCGGCGCCTCGACCATGCCCAGAAAAATCGTGCCCGCCGTGCCCACGCCGAGCGCCCCGCCGATGCCCATGGTCCGGCGCAACACCAGCGAAAAAAAACGAACGGCCAACGGCAAAATCCGCCAGTAAAAAAGCAGCGAAGTCAAAGCCGCGATCAGAATCACCAGCGGCAGGGTCTGAAAAGCCAAAATAAACGACGCGCCGGACCGCGACTCGGCAAACGGCAAAACGCCGCCGCCCAGATAGCCGAAAACAAAGGAGGTCCCGGCCCGGGTCGCCTCCTCCAAGGCCGCGACCAAGGCGTTGAGCCAAAGCAAAATCTGCCGGAAAAACGGAACCTTGAGCATCAAGGCCGCGACCAAGAATTGCAGGGCCAAACCGGAAACGATCATGCGCCAGGCGACCGTCCGCCTGCGCTCGCTCAAACACCAGGCGAGAAACAAAAAAATGACCAGCCCCAAGGCGCTTTGCATCGTCATTCTCCGGAAACCCCGCCGCACGGCGCAAAATCACCGGCAGGGCATGAATGTTGCTAAGTACCCGAAGCCGGGACAAAAACACCAATTCCCGGAAATTGTCAAAATCGGAGCCGCGACATGGACCTGACCTTCTTAACCGAAATCGTCGAACGCAAATTGGCCGGCTATCCGCCCGAAACGAACGCCGCAACCCGGCCAAACGACCAGGGCGACCGCCTGGACCGCACGGTCGGCGATCTGCTCGACGGCGCCAAGGGACGGCTTTCGGCCGCCTCCCTCTTCAGCCTGCGCGCCCTGCTGGTCGGAGCGGTCAACGAACTGCGCCGGCATAACGACAACTTGCACGCCGCCGTGTAGGCGGCCTGGGGCCAGGGGCGCTGCCCCTGGACCCCGCCAGAGGAGGCTTTGCCTCCTCTGGACTCCTGCGCTGGGGCTCCGCCCCAGGCCCCGCCGGGGGGCATGATGCCCCCCGGACCCCCGCGTCAGGGGGCTCAGCCGCCCCCCGCTATGGGGGTCCGGGGGCGATTATCGCCCCCGGCGGGGGTGCAGGGGGCGGAGCCCCCTGCCGGACACGCTTACATTTCATAGGGAGGGCGCATGGGTCGATTGGTTCTCGTCGTGGTCCTGGCTTCAATGTTTGGCTTGGCCGGCTGCGCCCGGCAGCATGCGGGCGAGGAGCAAGGCCTCGGCGCGGGCAATCTGGACCCTGAGTTGGCCGAGCTTGACGGGCTCAAGTTTTCGCGCGGGCGACCCTTGACCGCCGAGGAGCGCAAGGTTTTGGCCTCTCACGGCGAGATCGCCTTCCATCTCACCGGCGAGGAATCCGAGCAGGTCAGGGGGTACGTCCAATATTTCCTAGAGACCAAGCGCGACACCGTCAAACGGTGGCTCGTCAGGGCCGAGCCTCATTTGCAGTACGTGCGCGCGGTGCTCGCCAGCAACAAGTTGCCTCAGGATCTGATGGCCCTGCCGTTTATCGAGTCCGGCTACAACAATTTCGCCTATTCCTCGTCGGGCGCCGGCGGCATGTGGCAGTTCATGCCCGCCACCGCCCGGCGTTTCGGCCTGCGCGTCGACTACTGGGTGGACGAGCGGCGCAATCCCTATCTGGCGACCATGGCCTCGGCCAAATATCTGGCCGAGCTGCACGGCCGGTTCGGCGACTGGCAATTGGCCCTGGCCGGGTACAACGCCGGCGAGGGCAAGATCACCCGGGCCATGGCCGCCAGCGGCTCGGCGAGTTTCAAGGACCTGGCCAAGGACGAGACCTGGCTGCGCGAGGAGACCCGTGCGTACGTGCCCAAATTTTTGGCCATGCTCAAGATTATAAAGAATCTCAAATCCTTGGGGTTTGAACCCGTGCACATGGACGCCGCCCCGGCGGTCAAAGAGCTCGCCGTGCCCGGGGGCACGGATCTGGCCGCTTTGGCCCGGGCCGCGGGCATGGGCTGGGAGGAGTTCCGCGAATTCAATCCGGGTTTTCGCCGCCAGGTCAGTCCGCCGGACGCAAGTTCGCCGGTGTATCTGCCCGCCGCGCGCGTCGAGCGCGCTCAGGCGTATCTGGCCGAGCCCGGTTCGGCCCGGGCCGGGTACCGCGTGCTGGTCGCGTCCAGGGGCGACACCTGGTGGCGGGTGTCGAGTTCCACGGGCGTGCCCGTCGCCGCCTTGCGCAGCCTCAATCCCGGCCTGCCCGACAATTTGGCGCCCGGACAGACCTACCTCGTGGCGAGCGACAGTTCGTCTCTGGACGCCTTGCCTCTGGGCGCGATCGACGACGCCAGGGCGTCCGGCCGGAAGGCGGGCAAGGCCGAGACTGCGGTCCAGGCCTCGGCCCAGGCCTTGCCGGACAAGGACAAAACCCAGGCGCGCGACGCCGTCGCCGAGGCTCTCGCGCTGCAAGGCGCCGGGCACAAGCCCGTCGTCTACCGGCCGGATCCGGCGGACGCCGGACCGGCCAAGGCGGCCGCGCCGGTCAAGCTCGCCGTCAAGGCCAAGCCGGAGCCGCCCCGGGAGAAGAGCAAGCCCGGATCGGCCAAACCGGAGGATGCGGGCAAGAAAAAGGGCAAATACATGGTGGCCAAGGGCGAGACCGTCTGGAGCATCGCCCGCAAGCTCAGCGTCAGCCCGGGGGCCGTGCTGGCCGACAACAACCTGAGCGCGGACGCTCGCCTGCGCGAAGGCGACGTCATCTACGTCGAAGGGCGATAGAACTATTTTACGCGATGCGGCGCGTTGGGAAAATTGGGGGAACTGGGAGAATTGGGGGAAGAACCTTTTTTTTAAAAAAAGGTTCTTCCCCCAAACCCCCATCTCCAAAAAATGTGAAAGTTTTTTTGGGAAGAGGGGTCCGGGGAGAAACCCCTTTTTTTCAAAAAAGGGGTTTCTCCCCGGATTTTCCGCTTTCGATCTCCCTTCGGTCCCGGTCTCCCCTTTCCAGTAAAAACACGCCGTAGCTGGCCCGCAGGTTGGGCAAAAGGCGCAGCGCTTCGCCGGTTTCCTCTTTGTAGTAGGTCTTGATGGCCGCCGATTTGAGGATTGTGAAGCCTCCGGCGGCGCAGAAGCGGGTGAAGTCCCGGATGGTGATCACCCGGATGTTGGGCGTGTCGTACCACTGGTAGGGCAGTTCCCGGGTGGTCGGGGCGACGCCGGAAAAGAGCAGTTGCAGCCTGGCCCGGTAGTGGCTGAAATTGGGAAAGCTGACGATGCCCATGCGCCCCACCCGCAGCATCTCCCGGATCAGGGCCAGGGGATCGTACACCTGTTGCAGGGTCTGGCTTAAGATCACGTAGTCGAACATGTCCTTCGGGTAGTCCTTGATCTCTTCGCCGATGTCGCCTTGCAGAATCGACAGCCCGCGTCCGATGCCGGCCTGGACCTTTTCCCCGTCGATTTCGATGCCCATGCCGCGCGCGTCTTTTTCCCCGCGCAGATAATCCAGCAAGTCGCCCTGGCCGCAGCCCAGGTCCAGGACCCGGGCGCCGGGCTCGATCCAGGAGGCGACGATCTGCAGGTCATAGCGCATTGCCCGCCCCCTTGCCTGCCCGGACCCGGGCCAGATTCTTGTCCAGATGGCCCCGGATGAGTTCGGCGAGCGCCGGGCTCGGCAGCAGAAAGGCGTCGTGGCCCCACTGCGCGTCGATTTCGGCGAAGCTCGCCTCCCGGCCGTTTTTTTTGAGCGCCTTGAGCAGTTCTTTGGACTGGTAGGTGGGATAGAGCCAGTCCGAGGTGAAGGAGACGATCAGGAAATCGGCCGCGGCCTTGGCCATGGCGCCGGCAAGCGAGCCCTGGCCGTGGATCTCGGCCAGGTCGAAGTAGTCGGCCGCCCGGGTGATGTAGAGAAAGGAGTTGGCGTCGAAGCGGTCCACGAATTTCTGGCCCTGGTGGCGCAGGTAGCTCTCCACCTGGAAATCGGCGTCGAAGCTGAAGGATTTTTCCGCCTTGTCCTGGAGCTTGCGGCCGAATTTGTGGCGCATGGCCTCATCGGACAGGTAGGTGATGTGTCCGATCATCCTGGCCACGGCCAGGCCGTGGACCGGGTTCGCCCGGCCGTAATAGTCGCCGCCGTTCCAGTCCGGGTCGGCCAGGATGGCCTGGCGGGCGACCTCGTGGAAGGCGATGTGCAGGGCGGTGTGGCGGGCCGAGGTGGCCAGGGGCACGGCCGCCGCCACCCGGTCCGGGTAACGCACGGCCCATTCCAGGACCTGCATGCCGCCCATGGAGCCTCCGACCACGGCCAGAAGGCGGTCCACGCCCAGATGGTCGACCAGGCGGCGCTGGGCGCGCACCATGTCGCCGATGGTCACCAGCGGGAAGGACAGGCCGTAGGGTTTGCCGGTCGCCGGATCGGTCGAGCCTGGCCCGGTCGAGCCCATGCAGCCGCCGAGCACGTTGGCGCAGATCACGAAATATTTGTCCGTGTCGAGGCCCTTGCCCGGCCCGATCATGGATTCCCACCAGCCGGGCTTTTGGTCTTCCGGAGAGATTCCGGCCGCATGGCTGTCCCCGGTCAGGGCGTGGGCCACGTAGACGGCGTTGTCGCGGGCCTCGGAAAGCCGGCCGTACGTCTCGTAGGCGAGCGTGACCTCGGCCAGGCTGGCCCCGCTCTCCAGGGAAAAGGGGCCGCAGGCGGCCCGGCCGCCGAAGGTGAAAAAGCGTTTCGGGCTTTGGCCGACGGCGCTTCCGGCCGCGCCGCTCTCGGTGTATTCGCTCATGGTTGCCTGCTGCGGAGTTTGGCGCCGGACCGGTTTTTGTCAGAAATCTGTTGGCGCCGCGTATGATAATGTGTATCTCATTTCAATGTGAAAAAATAGCGCCCTCGGCGGGCGTCCCGAAATCCAAGCGGTCAAGACCCTTTGCGGGCCGAATTCTTGTTTGCTGCGGTAGGCGGTATTCAGCTCTCACCCTGGAGAGGACCATGTCGTACGCGTTTTCCGAACTCGTGGACGTGCATAAACTGCGCGATCTGCTCCAATGTTTTCATGCCGCCTTCGGCCTGGCCCCGGCCATCCTGGACCCGCAAGGCGAGGTGCTGGCCGCCTGCGCCGGCCAGAAGGCCTGCGAGATATACCACCGGGGCAATCCCGAGGCCATGGCCCGGTGCGGCCGCAACGGGGCCGCCTTGCACGACCGCCTGGCGAAGGAAGGCCAAGTCGTGTTCCATTGCCCCAACGGCCTGACCGAGGTGGCCGTGCCCATCGTCGTCGAAGGGAACTATCTGGCCACCTTTTTCTGCGGCCAGTTCTTCACCGCCCCCCCGGACCTGCATTTCTTCCGCGCCCAGGCGAAGCAAATGGGCTTCGACGAACGGCAATATCTCGCCGCCGTCAAGCTGATCCCGGTGATCGACGCCGAGAACCTCAAGCGCATCATGGCCTTCATCGCCTGTTTTTCGGAGATGATCGCCGGCATGGGCCTGGGGCGGCTGCGGGCGATCGAGGCGGAACAGGCCCGGCGCCAGGACGAGCGGCGCTGGATGATCGCCCTGGAAGGCAGCCGCGACGGCGTCTGGGACTGGAATCCGCAAACCGGAGAGATCTTCGTCACCGCTCAAATGCTCGACTTGTTCGGCTACGCCCCGGGCGACGTCGAGGGCCATATCCGCGCCTGGAGCGCGCTCGTCAATCCCCTTGACCGCTGGCGCGTGGCCAGGGAAATCATCCTGAGTCTGCGCGGGAAAGTCGACTTCTACCAATGCGAATTCAGGGTGCGCTGCAAGAACGGCGAATACAAGTGGATCATCAGCCGGGGCAAGGTGTTCGAGCGCGACGGCGGCGAGCCCCGGCGCATGATCGGCACCGTCCGCGACGTCGCCGACCGCAAGCGGATGGAGCAGGAACTGCGCCAAAGCGAGCAGAACTTCCGCATCCTGTACACCGAGACCCCGGCCATGATGCACTCCATCGACGCCTCGGGCCGGCTGGTCGGCGTCAGCAACCACTGGCTGGAGATCCTGGGCTACGGCCGCGAGGAGGTCCTTGGCCGGCGTTCCGTTGAATTTTTGACCCCGGAGTCGCGGCGCTACGCCGAGGAAGTCGCCCTGCCCCGGTTTTTCAAGACCGGAGCGATCAAAGACGTTCCCATGCGCTTTGTGAAAAAGGACGGCGGGATCATCGACACGCTGGTCTCGGCCATCGAGGTGCGCGGCGCCGAAGGCGGGGCCTCGCGCTGGATGGCCGTGCTCAGCGACGTCACCGAACAAAAAAGGGCCGAGAAGGCCCTGCGCGAAAGCGAGGAGCGCTTCCGCCGCATGCTCGGCTCGGTGACCAGCTATATCTACACCGTCACCGTGGAAAACGGCCGGGCCGTCTCCACCTACCACGGCCCGGGCTGCGCCGCCGTGACCGGCTACACCTCCGAGGAATACGCCGCCGACCCCAACCTGTGGTACACCATGATCCACGAGGACGATCGCAAAAACGTCCTGGAACAGGCGAGGTTCGCCCTGGCCGGGCTCGAATCGCCGCCGCTGGAACATCGCATCGTCCACAAAGACGGCAGCGTGCGCTTCATCTCCAACACCCTGGTCACGCGCCGCGACGAAAACGGCCGGGTGATCATGTTCGACGGCCTGATCAACGACATCAGCGACCGCAAACGCCTGGAGGGCGACCTGCGCCTGGCCAAGGAGGTCGCCGAGGCCGCCAACCGGGCCAAAAGCGAATTTCTGGCCAACATGAGCCATGAGATCCGCACCCCCATGAACGCCGTGCTGGGGCTCACCCGGCTCACCCTCAAACGCGAACTCGGGGCCGAGCAGCGCGAATTCCTGGAAGGGGTCATGGAGGCGGGTTCGTCGCTGATGCAGATCATCAACGACATCCTGGACTTCTCGAAAATCGAGGCCGGACGCATCGACCTGGAGCACGAGGCCTTCGAATTGCGCCCCCTGCTGGACAAAATCGCCAAGAGCTTTCTCCCGGCCGCGCGCAAAAAAGGCGTATGCCTGAGCGTCGGCGTGGACGAGAGCGCCCCGGACCTGCTCCTGGGCGACCAGGGCCGGTTGCGCCAGGTGCTGGTCAACCTGATCGGCAACGCCATGAAATTCACTCAGGCCGGCGAGGTGGCCGTCCAGGTCGGCCCGGAACCGCGGCGGCTGCGGCCGGAAGGCGCCCGGGGCGACCAGTTCCGGCTCCTGTTCGAGGTCCGCGACACCGGCATCGGCATCCCGCCCGACAAGATCGACATCATTTTCGGCAGCTTCACCCAGGCCGATTCCTCGACCACCAAGCGCTTCGGCGGCACCGGCCTGGGACTGGCCATCTCCCGGAAGCTGACCGGCATGATGGGCGGCAGAATCTGGGTCGAAAGCGTCCTGGACAAGGGGTCGACCTTTTCCTTCACGGCCGCTTTCGACCGGCCCAAGGAAGGCGAGGCCATAGTCCCCCCGGTTCAGGCGCAATTGTCGCCCCTGCAACGCCCCCTGCGAATCCTTCTGGCCGAAGACGACCGCATGAACCAGATCTTCGCCGAGGCCGTCCTGACCAGCTCCGGCCACGAGGTGGCCATCGCCCACAACGGCAGACAAGCGATCAAAATGCTCGAAACCGCCCCTTTCGACCTGATCCTCATGGACATCTCCATGCCGGAAATGGACGGCGACGAGGCCACCCGCATCATCCGGGGGTCACGTTCCGGGGCGTTTGATCCGGATATCCCCATCGTGGCCATGACCGCGCACGCGCTCAAAGGCGACCGCGAACGCTTCCTGGCCTCGGGCATGAACGCCTATCTCTCCAAACCCGTGGATATGGACGAACTCTTCCTGGTCATCGCCCAGGCTTTGGCCAACGCCGCGGACGGCCGCGAACAGGCGGGGCCGGACGAAACCGGGCCGAGCGGGGGCGAACCCGCCCCGGCGGTGCTGGACAGACAGTGGATTGATAAGAACTTCAGCAACAAACCCCAGATTCTGGCCACCCTGATGGAGGTCTACCGGGGCGAACTGCCCAAACGCCTGATCGAGATGCGCCAAGCCCTGGAAAGCGAGGTCAGCGAAGACCTCGTCCGGGCGGCCCATACCCTCAAGGGCTCCTCCGGCGTCATCGGCGCCAGCGAGGTGCGCGAAAAAGCGCTCGCCGTGGAGCTGGCCAGCCGCGAAGGCAATATGAAAAAAGCCCGGGAAGCTTACAGGATTCTAGAGACGGCCGCCCAGCACGTGGTCGACGCCCTGGCCAAGGAACTGGGATAGGCGTTCGGCCCTCCCGGCTTGGCCTCAATGTTGTCTCCCCTTGGGCCGCGGTGCGCGTGAACAGGCCGAAAGTGGCCGCAGGCGTCCCGGTATGTGAACGAAGACCCCCCCGTTGCCGGGCGCGCGAAGGCTATGCGGTCGTAATCGCCCCAGACGAGTTGTTTTCTCGCCTCACGAAAATGAAGACAGCCCTGGCATTTCATATGGCCTCGCGGCAAAAGCGCATTCCCCCGGGATATCGAGGAGGGTGACGCAGGGTAGCGGGAATTTTCCAATCGGCAAGAATAAAGTTGACTTTGGGCAGGACATACCCAACCCTGAAATTTTTTTGAGGAAAGGGGTTTCCCCCCGGATTCTCCTATTTATTCTCCCTTCCCAAAAAGCGCCCGGGCGAAGGATTTCAGGTCGGCCAGGCCGCCTCGGGTTCCGGCTTCGGGGGCGTGGAACAGGGGTTTGTATCCCAATCGTCCGGCTTGTTTCAGCCGCGACGGGTGGCCCGGGGCCGGGCGGATGCGGCCGGAGAGGTCGATTTCGCCCCAGAAGACCGCCCCGTCCGGTAGGGGGCGGTCGTAAAACGACGACAAAAGCGCCGCGGCCACGCCCAGATCCAGGCCCGGGTCCAAGGGGCGCAGCCCGCCGCCGATCTTGGCGTAAACGTCGGATTGGCCGAAATTCACGCCCAGGCGCTTCTCCAGCACCGCGAGCAGAAGATGCAGCCGGTTCACGTCCAGCCCGAGGGCCGTGCGCCGGGGAATGGACAGGTACGAGCGGCCGACCAGCGCCTGGACCTCGACCGCCAGCGGCCGTTTGCCCTCCATGGCCAGCACCAGCGCCGAACCGCTGACTCCGGAGTCGCGCGCGCCCAAAAAAAACGTCGAGGGATCGGCCACGACCGTGAGCCCCCGGCCGTGCATCTCCAGGACCAGAATTTCGTCCGACGGGCCGAAGCGGTTCTTGAGCACCCGCACGAGGCGGTACAGGTGCGACCGGTCGCCCTCCATGGACAACACCGCGTCCACCATGTGCTCAAGCAGCTTGGGACCGGCGATCTGGCCGTCCTTGGTGACGTGCCCGACCAGCACCAGAGCCGTGCCGGAGCGCTTGGCCAGCTCGACCAGCTCGCCCGCCACCGCCCGCACCTGGGAAACGCTGCCGGGCAGGCCCTCGGCCGAGGCCGAGGTCATGGTCTGCACCGAATCCAAAATGAGCAGGTCCGGCGGCGTCGGCCCCTGCATGAGCTCCGCCGCCAGCGCCGCCTCGGTTCCGGACAGGGCGAGCGGGCCGGGATCAAGCGCCCCCAGGCGCCTGGCGCGCGAGGCGAGCTGCGGCAGGGACTCCTCGCCGCTTACGTACACCGCCCGCAGGCCGGCGGCGGCCAGATTCCCGGCCAGTTGCAAAAGGATCGTGGACTTGCCGATGCCGGGCTCGCCGCCGACGAGCACCGCCGCGCCCGGAATCAAGCCGCCGCCGAGCACCCGGTCGAACTCGGCCATGCCCGTGGATAGGGGCGCCAGCTCCGCATAAGACGTCGCCGACAACATTTCCGGGGCTCGCGAGGGCGCGGCCGCCGCAGCCTTGCGGCCGGAAACCGCCCCCGTCCGGGCGGCGAGCGTGTTCCACTGGCCGCAACCCGGACACTGGCCCCGCCACTGGGACGCGGTCGCCCCGCAGGAAGAACAGACGTGGATGGTTTTTGTTTTCATAAGGAGATGGGAAGATGGGGGGAGAGGGGAGAGCAAGACCAGGGGGGAAACCCCCTTCCTCCAAAAAACTTTTATAGGTGTCCGGCCAAGTCCGGCTAAGCGGTCAATCGTCCCTGGGCCGTCGCGGGGGACCGGGGGGGCCAGGGGGCGGCGCCCCCTGGTCTACTGCTTGCTCTCGCCCGTTCCCGCGTCGGGCGCCGTTTCCGGGACCGGGTCTTTGGAGTCGATCACTTTGACGCCAAATTCCTGGAGCGATTCCGGCGGGTTGTAGAAGACGACCATGAAGGGCACGTCGCCGCCGGGGCGCACGTTCACGTTGTTGGTCAGGATGCCGACCTGGGAGTTCAGGGCGGCTTCGAGCTCCTCGACGCCAAGCGACTGGAGCTGGAAATAGGAGACGGTGTTGCCGGCCACGATCTGTTTGGTCGCCAGACTCACGCCCTTTTCGTCGAACAGGCTGGCCTCGATCTTGATGTATTCCTTGGCGGTGGTGAAGTTGTTTTTGACCTTGCCTTCGATGACGAAGATGTTGCCGGCCTTGGCGTTGTCGACCATGTATTGGCGCACGCCGGTCAGGGCCAGGTTTTTGGAGGCGTCCTCGGGCTTTTTCTCTTCGGCCGGGGGCGGCGCCGGGGCGGCGGTTTGCGCCGGTTGTGTCCGCGCGAAGGGGCCGATCTTGAGCAAATAGAGCGTGCCCGCGCCGATGCCCGCCAGGGCGATGACTGCGGCGGCGATCAGGGCGATGAGTTTGGTTTGGGCCGGAAGAACGATTTTGGGTTTGCCTTTGCCCGAGGCGAAGCTTTTGGCGAGTTCGCCGAGTCCCAGCCCGCCCTTGCCGAGGCCTTTTTTCTCGGTCTCAAACGCGATCGATGTGTTTTCCCGGGCCGCGCCTTCGGCTGCGGCCGCGTCGCCGAACAGGTCTTCGATCCCGTCGTTTTCGCCGCTGGCCGCGGGTTTGTCCGCATCGGCGTCCGGGGCGCCGAAGAGGTCGTCGAGGTCTTCGGTTTGGGTCTGCGGCCCGCCTTGCGCTTGGGGCGAATCGGGAGAACCGGCTGGTTCGGACGCTTCCTGTCCGGCGTCGCCGAAGAGATCGTCGAGATCCTGGTCGCCGGTCTCGGGTCCGGCTTCGGGCGTCTCGGCCGGAGCTTCGAGGGGCGTTTCGGCGAGCGTTTCGGCGGGAGTTTCCGGGGCCGGCTCGGGCTTGTCCACGTGGAAGACGTGGCGGCAGCGGCTGCAACGCGCCGAGGCGCCGGTCCCGGGGATTTTTTCGCCGGGCAGATTGTATTTTGTCTGGCAGTTGGGGCAGGTGACTTTCATTGGCCGTCCACCTTCAACTCGAATATGCCGGGCAGGCCGCGATGGGCTTCGGCGTAGTCCAGGCCGTAGCCGACCAGAAATCCGCAGTCCACGCGAAAGCCGGCGTAGTCGGCGCGCACCCGGGTCTCGCGCCGTCCGGTTTTGTCCACCAGGGTGCAGAGCTTGACGCTCGCGGCTCCGCGCCCGCTCAGACGCTCCTGCAAAAAGGCCATGGACCGGCCGGTGTCGAGGATGTCCTCGACGAGGAGCAGGTGGGAATCGGCGATCGGCAAACTAACGTCCATGGTGAATTTGAGCCCCTGAGGCCTATCTTTCATGCCGTAGCTTGAAAGGCGCACGAAATCAATACGGGCGTCCACGGCGATCTCCCTGGCCAGATCGGCCAGGAACACGAAGGCGCCCTTGAGCACGCCGACCAGGATCAGCGGCTTGTCCCGGTAGTCCGCGCTGATTTGCGCCCCGAGTTCGGCGACGCGCGCGCGGATGGTTTGCGCCGGGATCAGCTCGCGCAGGCAGGCGGCCATGGCGTCCCCTCCGAACGGCTGCAAAAAACGCGCCTAAAGCTCCATCACCATGGCGATTTCGTCGCACTCCGGGAACTTGGGGCAGTGGATGCAGTCCGACCAGACTTTTTGCGGCAGTTTGTCCTTGTTGACCTCGACGAAACCCAGCCGTTCGAAAAAACTTTTCTTGTAGGTCAGGGTGAAGACCCGGTACAGGCCGAGCGTCACGGCTTCGCTGACGCAGGCCTCGACCAGGCGGCTGCCCCAGCCCAGCTTCTGGTATTCGGGCATGATCGCCAGGGAGCGTATTTCCGCCAGATCCTCCCAGGCGATGGCCAGCGAGCAGCAGCCGTACACCTGCAAACCGTCCCTGGGGGCGAGCACGATGAAGTCGCGCAGGTGGCTGTACAGCTCGTTGTAGGCTCTGGGCAGGAGAAATTCCTGCCGGGCGCAGTCCAGCAGCAGGCCGTGGATGTGGCGCACGTCCTGGATTCTGGCCGGCCGCAGATACAGCTCTTCCATGACTTCCTACCCGCCGAGCAGCTTGCCCATGATCTCAAGCAGCCGGCTCTCGTCGAGATAGCCGTCGTGGTTGAGGACCATTTCGCCCTTTTGATTGTAGATCAGCGTCTTGGGAATGCCCCGGATGCTGAATCCGAGCGCCACGTCCGTCTTGCCCAGGACTTGCGGGTAGTTGAACGTGTTCTTGCGCAGGAAGTCGGTGAGCATGGACGGATCCTGGTCGAGCGACACGCCGAGCATCGTGAGCTTGTCCTCGGGATAGGCGTTGCGCAGGCGCATGAACCCGGGCAGCTCCATCCGGCAGGGCTGGCACCAGGTGGCCCAGAAATTGATGAGCACCACCCGGCCCTTGGCCTGGCTGATCTGCTTGATGATGTCCTGTTGGCCGGCGGCCGCAATCCCGGGGGGAAGATCCTGGGCAAAGCCCGTGAAAGCGCAAAGCGCGAGAAGAAGCGTTGGAAGCGCCGCGCGCCGCAAGGTTTGAAAAGACAATGTCGTTCTCCGTGGTCCGGGGGGATTGGCGCGGTTGACCGGCCCAAGCCGGCGCGCCGCGCCTTCCGGCATGGGCCAAGCACTAGCAGAGACCGGCTTGGCGGTCATCCGTTTTTTTGGTTCGCTGCGCGGCCCCGAGCGAGCGGTAGACGCGCAGGCAGTCGGCGGCCATGCGCGCGGCCTGGAAGAGGTCGCGGCAGCGCGCGAGGGATTCGCGGGCCATGGACCGGGCAAGCGCGGGGGTCGTCAGCAGCCGCGCCGCGAGCGTAACGAGCTGGCCGGGCTCGCCCGGCGCGGCGAGCAGGCCGAAGCGCTCGTCCGGCAACTGTTCCGGGACGCCGCCCACGGCGT
>JADFXV010000002.1 GCA_015233395.1 Desulfovibrionaceae bacterium | reverse complement strand
TTGACCGCAAGCCTTTTCTTCTACGCCTGGAGCGGGCCGGGCGTCTTGCCGGTGTTGTGCGTTTCGATCGTGTTCAATTACTTCCTGGGCCGCGCCCTTGGCAAGCGGCCGGCCAATGCGGCCGGCCAGTCCGGCCAGTCCGGCCGCAAGAGGCTGTTGGCCCTGGGCGTGGCCGCCAATCTTCTGGCCCTGGTCTACTTCAAATATCTGAATTTCGCCATCGACAACCTGCCCTGGCTTTCCGGTCTGGGCATGAAGGAGCTGGCGGCCGAGACGCCCTTGCCGCTGGGCATATCCTTTTTCACCTTCCAGGCCGTGGCGTATCTGGTCGATATTTACCGGCAGCCGGACCGGGCCGAGACGAGTTTCACCCGCCTGGCGCTGTCGATCTCCTTTTTCCCGAAGATCACGGCCGGCCCGATCGCACGCCACGCGGCCATCGCCGGCGACCTCGCCGCCCTGAAGCCGAGCATCGACGGCCTGAGCGAAGGCGCCGCCCGCTTCGTGATGGGCTTGGCCAAGAAGGTGCTCATCGCCGGCCCGCTCGCGCCGTTGGCCAACGAGGCCTTTAGCCAGGCCGCCAGGCACGATTCGCTGGACGCGCCCACGGCCTGGGTCGGGCTTATCGCCTACGGCCTGCAGATCTATTTCGACTTTTCCGGCTACACCGACATGGCCGTCGGCCTGGGAAGCATGTTCGGCGTGCGCCTGCCGGAAAACTTCAATTATCCCTACGCCTCGGTCTCGGTGCAGGATTTCTGGCGGCGCTGGCACATCTCCTTGTCCAGCTGGCTGCGCGACTATCTGTATATTCCGCTGGGCGGCAGCCGCTGTTCGAAAGCCCGGACATATTGCAATCTGGTCGCCGTATTCGTCGTCTGCGGGCTGTGGCACGGCGCGGCCTGGACCTTCGTGGCCTGGGGCCTGTGGCACGGGGTGTTTCTGGCCGTCGAACGGGCCGGGCTTTCGCAATTCCTGGACAAATGCCCGAAGATCGCCGGCCGGGTCTACGCCGTAAGCGCGGTCATGTTCGGCTGGGTGTTCTTCCGGGCGGCCGGCTTGCGCGACGCTTTTAACTACCTGCATTCCATGTTCGGCTTCACGGTTTCCGGCTTCGACTATTACCAGATGACTTTTCTCACCCGCCAGGCTCTTGCATCCTTTGCCCTGGCGGCGCTGTTCTGCGCGCCGCTCGCGCCCCGGTTGCGCGCCCTGGCCGCCCGGCTCCTCGGCCCCCTGCCGGCCGAAGCGTTGCGCTACGGCCTGATTTTGTGCCTGCTGGCCGCATCGGTCATGCAGATCGCCGTCGGCGTGGCCACGCCCTTTATCTACGCCAAATTTTAGGGAACAAGACGTGAGCGACCCGCGCCCCATCCGCCTGACCTTCCTGATCGCCTTCCTGGCCGCCCTGCTTGCGCCCGCGGCCTGGGGGATCTACACTTACAAACCCGCCGCCCCAAGCCAAGACGCGCCCGCACCGGCCGCACCGGCCGCGCCGGTCGCCCAGTCGGGCCAGGCAGACCAAAGCCCGGTCCAGAGCCCGCCCGCGAAATCGGCCGTGGCGGACGCCTTCGCCGCGCTGCTCGCATTGCCGCACAACGCCCAATCCGGCTTCAACTCCGATTTCCCCCTGCGCACCGGCCTGGTCAAGCTCAACAACGCCGCCCGGATCGCGGTGTTTGGCGAATCGCCGGTCAAGAGCGTGGTCCTGGGCAAAAATGGCTGGCTCTACTATAACAGCGAATGGGTCATGGAGGATTACGAAAACCTGGCCCCGTTCTCGGACGAGGACCTGGACAAAATCGAAAAGGTCCAGGCGCAACGCGCCCGCTGGCTGGCCGGCCGGGGCATCCGGTATTACGTCATGGTCGCCCCGAACTCCCAGACCATCAACCCGGAAAACCTGCCCGACCGGTACCACAAGTTGTCGCCGGTCTCGCGCCTGGACCAGGTCGAGCAACGCCTGGCCCTGCGCCCGGATTTCAACCTCGTCGACCCGCGCCAAGCGGTGCTGGCGGCCAAGGCGCAACGCCGCGCCTACCACATGACCGACACCCACTGGAACGATTGGGGCGCCTTCGCCGCCGCGAACCTTTTGCTCGGGCGCATCCACCAGGACATACCGGCGGTGCAGCCCGACCGGCTGGAAGATTCCACCCTGACCGTCAAACACACCCAGGGCGGCGACCTGGCCGGACTGCTCTCGCTCGAATTTCCGGAAGAATTGCCCTCCATCGCCCCCAACGCGCCACGCCTGGCCAAACGCACCGGCGGCAGCGACCCGCAAGGCCGGCTGATGCTCGGCGGCGTCATCATCATGGAAACTGGACGCCCGGACCTGCCCCGCGCCGTGGTCTTCCAGGACTCGTTCTGCGTGGCCCTCATGCCCATGCTCGCCGAACACTTCTCACGCATCGTCTACGTCTGGAACTTCGACTTCGACGCGCAACTCATCGAACGCGAAAAGCCGGACGTGGTCATCCTCGAATGCGTCGAACGCTACATCTACGCCCTGACCCTCAATAACCCCAAGGCCGTCAGCGGGGAGTAAGAGAAGATCCGGGGAGAACATTTCCGGCATGGCGGCCCGCCCCTGACGAGGGGGTCCGAGGCGCGGTCCCGGCTCTGTGCGCCTACCGTCCCGGCTGGTCCAGTCGGACGGCGAGGGCGATGCGGTTGGGGTAGCTTGGCAGAAGTTCTTTGTAGATGCGTTGGGCGTCGTTTTTGCGGTCGATATTTTCGTAGGCTTCGGCCAGGTCGAACAGATTTTCGGCGACTTGGCGCTGGTCGGCGGCCACGAGTTTTTCCAGCACCTTGGCCGCTTCGGCCCAGTTGTTCTCCATGCCCGCGATCAGGGCCAGTTCTGCGTTGCAGGCATTCTCCCGGCCGGTTGGGGGCGTGATCGCCAGGCAGCGGGCGAGGGTTTGCTTGGCCTGGGGCAATTTTTTGAGCCGGCGGTAGTCTTTGGCGAGCCCGAGCAGGCCGCCGGCTCGATCGGCCGGGGGCAGGCCGTCCAGTTCGGCGTAGCGGGCCAGGATTTCGGCGGCCTGGGCGAACTTGCGTTCGCTTTCGAGCACCCTGGCCAATTCCGGCATGAAGACCGCCAATTTTTCCCGATCCTCGGCGAAATCGCCGATGGCCGCCTCCAGGACTTCGACGGTTCCGGCCTGGCCGCCGCCGGACAGGCCGGAGATCAGGGCCAGGCGCCGGAAGGCTTCTTCCCGGTTGGCCGCGGTCCTTTCGGTTGAACCGGCGGAACCGGCCGAACCGGCGGAACTGGCGGAACTGGCCTGCCCGGATTTGAGATAGGCCCCGTAAAGCTGCCGGCCGCGGGCGAAATCGCCGGCCAGATAGGCTTCGCGCGCCTGGTTGAAAGTCGAGGCCGCCGGGCCGCCGTTTTCCCGCGAACAGCCGCAACACAGCGCGAGAAGCAGCGCCGCAAGCGCGAAAAGGCGCCGGGCGGCGCCTTTTTCACTTCCCGGACCGGGCAGGTTCATTCCTGTTCCTGCACGCTTTCCGTCAGATCGAAGCCGACCACCTGGCCGTTTTCCTCCAGGCGCACGAGCATGACTCCCTGGGTGGCCCGGCCCACGCTGCTGATGTCGGCCACCGGGGTGCGGATGATCTTGTTGCCCGAGGTCAGAAGCAGGATCTCGTCCTCGGCGCCGGCCATGACCGCGCCGATGACCAGGCCGGTCTTGGAGGTGACCTTCATGTTGATCACGCCCTTGCCGCCGCGCGTTTGCAGGCGGTAATGCTCGATCTCCGTGCGTTTTCCGTAGCCGTGGGCGGAGACGGTGAGCACCTGGTTGCGCGCGCCCGGTTCGTAGACCAGGCCCGAGGCCACCCGGTCCGGGCCGCGCAGGGCGATGCCGCGCACGCCCGAGGCCACCCGGCCCATGGGCCGGATGTCGGAGCATTTGAAGCGGATCGCCAGGCCTTCCTGGGTGGAGAGGATGACTTCGGCCTCGCTGCCGATCTCGCGCACCGTGAGCAGTTCGTCGCCGGGCACCAGGTTGACCGCCCGCACGCCGGTGCTGCGGCAGTTGCGGTAAAGCTCCATCGAGGAGCGCTTGACCATGCCCTTGCGGGTCACGAACAGGAAGTAGCGGTCCAGGTCGAATTCGCGGGTGGTCAGGGCCGTGGCCACGAACTCGTCTTTTTCCAAGGGCAAGAGGTTGGCGATGTGCATGCCCTTGGCCGTGCGGCTGCCTTCGGGCACCTGGTGCACCTTGAGCTGATGCATGCGCCCGAGGTTGGTGAAAAGCAGCAGGAACTGGTGGTTGGTGGAGGAGCAGAAGTTCTGGACAAAGTCGTCGCCGCCGGTGTGGACTCCGGCGATGCCCTTGCCGCCGCGCTTTTGCGAGGTGTAGTTGTCGATCGGGGTGCGCTTGATGTAGCCGCGCCGGGACAGGGTGATGACCACTTCCTCGTCGGCGATCAGGTCTTCGATGTCGATGCCTTCGAGGTCTTCGAGGATCTCGGTCTTGCGCGGGGTCTGGAAGGTGGTTTTGAGCTCGGTGATCTCGTCGCGCACGACCGAGCGCAGCACGGTCTCGTCGGACAGGATGCTGCGCAGGTATTCGATGAGCGCAAGCAGATCGCGGTATTCCTGCATGAGCTTTTCGCGCTCGAGGTTGGTCAGGCGCTGCAAGCGCATGTCGAGGATGGCCTGGCACTGCCGGTCGGAGAGCCCGAAAGCCTCCGACAGTTTCTCCTTGGCCTCGGCCGGGGTCGCCGAGGAGCGGATGAGCGCCACCACCCGGTCGATGTTGTCGAGCGCGATGGTCAGTCCTTCCAGGATGTGGGCGCGCTCCTCGGACTTGCGCAGGTCGTAGCGGGTGCGCCGCAGGATGATCTCCTTGCGGTGGTCGAGAAAGATCTCCAGGTACCGCTTGAGGTTGAGCAACACCGGCCGGTTGCCGACCACGGCCAGCATGTTGATGCCGAACGAGGTCTCAAGCTGGGTGAACTTGTAGAGCGAATTGATCACGATCTCCGGGATCGCGCCTTTCTTGAGATCGAGCACCACCCGGATGCCCTTGCGGTCGGATTCGTCGCGCAGGTCGGAGACGCCCTCGATCTTGTGCTCGTTGATCAGGCTCGCGATCTTCTCGACCAGCGAGGATTTGTTGAGCGCGTAAGGAATCTCGCGGATGACGATGGCCTCGTGGCCCTTCTTGCGCTCCTCGACCTCGACCTTGCCCCGGATGCGGATCGAACCCCGGCCGGTGGCGTAGGCGTCGCGCAGTCCCCGGCCGCCGTAAATGGCCGCGCCGGTGGGAAAATCGGGCGCCGGAATCAGGCGGATGAGTTCGTCGAGCGTGGCCTCGGATTTGTCGAGCAAAAGGAGCAGGCCGGCGCAGATCTCGCCCAGGTTGTGCGGCGGAATGTTGGTGGCCATGCCCACGGCGATGCCCGAAGTGCCGTTGACCAGCAGGTTCGGCACCCTGGTCGGCAACACCGCCGGTTCTTCCAGGCTGTTGTCGTAGTTGGGCCGGAAATCGACGGTCTGCTTCTCGATGTCCGCCAGAAATTCGCCGGCAAGCCTGCTCATGCGCACTTCGGTGTAGCGCATGGCCGCCGCGGCGTCGCCGTCGATGGAGCCGAAGTTGCCCTGGCCGTCCACGACCACGTCGCGCATGGAGAATTCCTGGGCCATGCGCACGATGGCGTCGTAGACCGCGGTGTCGCCGTGCGGGTGGTATTTACCGATCACGTCGCCGACCACGCGGGCGCTCTTCTTGTAGGCGCGGTTGTGGTAGTTGCCGAGCTCGTGCATGGCGTAGAGGATGCGCCGGTGCACGGGCTTGAGCCCGTCGCGGGCGTCCGGAATCGCCCGGCCGATGATCACCGACAACGAATACTCCAGATACGAAGTCTTAAGCTCCTGCTCGATGCTGATGTTCCCGATCACTCGTGTCTCCTGGTGATAAGACCAGGGGGGCTGCGCCCCCTGGAACCCCAAAATCTAAATATCCAGTTCCCTGACAGACAGGGCATTTCTCTCGATGAATTCGCGCCTCGGTTCGACCTTGTCGCCCATGAGGTCGGAAAAGATGTCGTCGGCCTCGGCCAGGTCTTCGATATTGACCTGGAGCAGGGTGCGATTTTCCGGGTTCATGGTGGTTTTCCACAATTGTTCCGGGTTCATTTCGCCCAGACCCTTGTAGCGCTGGATGGACAGTCCCTTGCGAGAGTACTCCATGACTTCGGTTTCCAGGTCGAAGTAGCCGGCGACCTCTTTTTCGTTGTCTTTGGCCACCAGGGTGAACCGGCGCGCGCCGGCGGTCTGGTCGAGGTCGCGCATCAGGCGGTAGGCCTGGCGGTAGAGTTTGGAATTGAGGAATTCCAGGCCGATGCGCGTGCGCACCGCGTTTTTGTCCCGAAAGACCAGGTACTCGCGCACTTCGACGTCGTCTTCCTCGCGCTCCATGGTCAGGGCGTATTCCCGGGCCTTGAGGTAGTCCGCGAAATCGGCCGGCGCGCCTTCGGCGAAGTCGGCCGGGCCGAGCATGACGGGGTAGTCGAGCAGGTAGAGGTAGAGCGCCTCGGCGATGCCCAGGCCCACGGCGTCGGCGATTTTGGCCCGCAGGGTCTGGATTTTGACCACGTTGCCGGTGAGCGTCTCGCCTTGCCAGACGGCTGGCGCGTCGCCGTCGCCGCAGCGCACGGACAGGTCCTGGCTGATGCGGCCGAGCAGGAAGGTCGAAAGTTCGGCGTCGTCCTTGAGGAAGCGTTCGAAATCGCCTTTATGCGCCCGGTACAGGGGCGGCTGGGCGATGAACAGGTAGCCGCTGCTGATGAGCTGTTGGTATTGGCGGTAAAAGAACGTGAGCAGCAGGGTGCGGATATGGGCGCCGTCCACGTCGGCGTCGGTCATGATGACGATTTTGTGGTAGCGAAGCCTCGCCAGATCCACCTCGTCCTCGCCGATGCCCGCTCCGAGCGCGGTGATCAGGGCGCGGATCTCCTTGTTGCCGAGCATCTTGTCGAAGCGGGTCTTCTCGACGTTTAGGATCTTGCCGCGCAGCGGCAGGATGGCCTGGCATTTGGGATCGCGGCCTTGTTTGGCCGAGCCGCCGGCGCTGTCGCCCTCGACGATGAAGATTTCGCTTTCGGCCGGACTTTTGCTCTGGCAGTCGGCTAGCTTGCCGGGCAAGGAGTGATCGGACAGGGCGCCCTTGCGGCGCACCAGGTCTTTGGCCTTGCGGGCAGCCTCGCGGGCGCGGGCGGCGTCCACGGCCTTTTCGATGATCGCCTTGGCTTCCTTGGGATTTTCCTCGAACACGGTGGTGATGGCGTCGTAGACGATTTTGTTGACGATGCCGGCCATGTCCGAGTTGCCCAGCTTGGTTTTGGTCTGGCCTTCGAACTGGGGGTTGGACAATTTGACGGAAAGCACGGCGGTCAGACCTTCGCGCACATCGTCGCCGGTGAGTTTCTGCTTGAGTTTCTTGGGGATGTCGGATTTTTCGATGTAGACGTTGATCGCCCGGGTAAGCGCGGTCTTGAACCCGGCCAGATGCGTGCCGCCTTCTTTGGTGCGGATGTTGTTGGCGAAGGTCAGCATTTCCTCTTTGTAGCCGGCGTTGTACTGCAGGGCGAATTCCACCACCGAGCTGTCCTGGGCGCCTTTGCCGGAAATCACCTGGTGGATGCCGAATTCGCCTTCGTTGAGATCCTTGACGAAGCTCACGATGCCGCCGTCGAAGCGGAAGACCTCCAGGGCCTGGTTGCGTTCGTCGCGGTATTCGATTTCCAGGCCGCTGTTTAAGTAGGCCAGCTCTTCAAAACGTTTGCGCAGGATGTCGTGGGTGAATTCGCCGGTTTCAAATATTTCCTCGTCGGGCTTGAAGCGCACCGTGGTGCCGGTGGTTTCGGCGGCGCCGATGTCTTCGAGCTTGCTCACCGGAATGCCGCGCTCGAAGCGCATGCGGTATCTGCGGCCGTTGCGCCGGACCGTGACCTCCAGGTATTCCGAGAGGGCGTTGACCACGGACACGCCCACGCCGTGCAGGCCGCCTGAGACCTTATAGGTGTCGTTGTCGAATTTGCCGCCCGCGTGCAGCACGGTCATGACCACTTCGACGGCGGGCTTGTTTTCCTTGGGATGCAGGTCCACCGGGATGCCGCGGCCGTTGTCGCTGACCGTGACCGAGTTGTCCATGTGGATGATGATTTTGATTTTGTCGCAATAGCCGGCCATCGCTTCGTCGATGCTGTTGTCCACCACCTCGTAGACCAGGTGGTGCAGTCCGCGCGAATCGGTCGAGCCGATATACATGGCCGGCCGCACGCGGACGGCGGACAGGCCTTCAAGGACAGTGATGCTGTCCGCGTTGTAGTTCTGGTTGCCGGTTTGATTCATGAAATGCTTTCCTCGCTGTAATACGTTTCCTCGTGGATCTTCATGGGCATGACGATCACCAGGTAATCCGAGTCGTCGGCGCCGGTCACGCCGCAGGGGCCTTCGCTTCCGGTCAGGGCGAAATCCACGGTTTCGGAGTGGAAGTGAGCCAGGATGTCGATGATGTCCTTGGTCGGGAAGGCGATGCGCGTCAGGTCGCCCTTGTAGGTCACTTCAAGGGTTTCCGTGGCCGCTCCCGATTCCTGGGCCTGGCTTGAAAGGGTGGCCTGGCCCGGGGAATCGAACAGAAAGAAGGTGCAGCGGTTGGAATCGGTATTGAAAATGCCGATGCGCTCCAGCGCTTCGATGAGTTCGCGGCGGTTGGCCGTGAGCACCGAGGTTTCCCCGGCGTACACCTTGGCGGTGAAGTTCTTGTAATCCGGGAACTGGTGGTAGGACAGCGGCAGGGAAAAGGTCTCGCGCTTGTCGCCGGTACGGAAGAACAGGCGTTTTTGGCTGAGCGAGAGTTCTATCTCGTCGGTGGTCAGCCACTTTTTGAGCTCCATGACGTATTTTTTCTGGATCAGCGCGCCCTCGGCCGGCAGGGCGGCCAGGATGTCGTCGTTGACGAACGAGGCCATGGCGAACTGATGGCCGTTTAGGCCGCAGACTTCGATCTTGGAGCCCTCGGCCACGGGCTTGAAATACATGCAGGCCATGGCTTCCATGGTGTCTTCGTCGCTGACGCAGAACATGATCCGGTCGATGAGTTCCTGTAGGAAATCGCCGGACCAGTAGACGGTCCCGTTTTCCGGGAAGGCCGCGAATTCCTGAAACCAGCTTTGTTCGCTCACGGCCAGCTTATAACGGCGGTTGCCCTGGGAGATGAGCAGGTTCTGGCTGGCCGGGTCGAGCTTGAGGTCGATTTTTCCCGGCGGCAGCTTGCGCACCAGTTCGAAGAAGCTGCGTCCCTGGACTCCGGCCAGGCCTTCGGCGGCCACTTCGGCCGGATAGTTGCCGGTGAATTCCAGGCTGGAGTCCGTGGACATGATGCGCAGGTTCGCGCCCGCGGCCTGGAGCCAGATCGTGCGCAAAAAGGCAGCGCCGGTTTTGGCCGGGATGATGTTGGCCGATTTTTGCAGCCCGTCGATAATGTCGTTGCGGTACACCGTCACCTGCATGGCGATCTCCTTTGGCGGTCGTGGACGAGCCGTCCCGTCTTGCTCTTTTTCTTTAATGAAATAAGAAACTCTTTTCTTATTATCTTCTTTATTAGCCGTGGTCCAATTGTCGATAACTTCGGTAATTGCCCGTCAATTCGAGATTATTCCGGAACCGGGCGGGAACTTTTTGCGCTTCTCGCGCCCGGTTGCGAACAGGCGGATTTCAGACGCCCCGAAAGCGGCATTTTTCCTTCAGGATCAGGAACAACTTTTTCGTATCCTTGTTACTAAGCTGTAATTTATTAATTTTATTGACGGCGTAGAGCACCGTGCTGTGGTCCTTGCCGCCGAAGATCCGGCCCAGGGCGGGATAGGACAAGCCGGTGAGATCGCGGCACAAAGCCAGGGCGAGTTGCCTGGCGAAGGCCACGGTTTTTTGCCGGCTGGGTCCGGTCAGTTCCTTGACGGCGACGCCGAAATGGCCGCCGACCACTTCGATGACCCGTTCCGGAGTAGGGCCCGGGTCCGAGGCGCCCTGTTCGTGGTTCAAGATGCGGCTGAAATCGCCTTCGGCCACATGTTTTTGCACCAGCGAGATAAACGCCTGGAATTTAAGCAGCATGCCCTGGAGATTGGGGAATTCCTTATAGCGCTGGGCCAGGGTGAGCATTTGCTCTCTGGTCAGGGAAATCTTGTATTGCTTGCACTTGGCCTGGATGTATTTGACCCGGATATCGAGATCCGGGTGTTTGACGGTCACGGCCAGGCCGAAGTCCAGACGCGAACGCAGGGTGGGTCCCAGGCCGGATAAAAAGGAATCGTCGTCGGTGACGCAAAAGACCATTTGTTTTTTTGATTCCTGGAAGGTATTGAAAAGATATAATATTTCATCTGCAAGGTAGTCATGGCGGGCGAGCGCGTTCAAATCGTCGATGAGCAGAAAGTCGTATTTGCGCAGGACCTCGCGGGCGGCCATGAAATCGCGGTGATGGGCGAGCAGGTAGTGGCTGTTGAGGTCGTCCACCGAACCGAGAAATATCGTCGACCGGTCGTGGCGTTTGGCCAGCTCGTTGCCGATGGCCCGCAGCAGATGCGTCTTTCCCGAGCCGTTCTTGCCCCGGATGAGCAGCGGCGAAAACCGCGCTTCCCCGGACTTGGCCGCTTCCCGGGCCGTGGCCAGGGGAAACTGGTTGCGCTTGTTGGTCAGGAATTTTTCAAAGGTGTATTCGTGGCCAAAGGGATAGTTGAGCGAGGATTCGTTTTTGAGCAGATGCATCGCGGCGCGCGGGGCGGGTCCGGAGGCCGGATAGTGGTAGGCCACGACGCAGCCTTGGCCGAGCACGGCCGAGAGATGCTCCTCGAAGACGTCCTTTTGGCCGGCGAGAAACCAGGCGGCGAAATAGGCGTGGGGAAAATGGACCGAGACTTCCTTGGAGGCGGCGTCCGCTTCCAGGCGCAACGGGTCGAACCACCGCTTGAGTTCCTCTTCGGGAGCGGTTTTCAACAGGTGTTGGCGCAAAGCGGTCTTGATCACCGAAGCTCCGGTAAATAAAGGGAATAGTGGCGCTGGCCGACCCGTCCGTTCTCCGTGAAAATAAACAGCGCGCCGCGGCGCCTGGACAGAAGGGTCGAATTTTGCTGGCAAAATGATGTATAGCCGAAAACCGGCCGTAAGCCAAGGCCTGGCCGCCAGGCCTCGCCTGGGGAAAACCCGGTAAGGGCGCGCAAGCGCAAAAAATCCGCCCCGGCGGCTGCCCGTCGAACTCTTGGAAAGATTTAGGGAAAAATAAATTATGCGAGGCCCACGGCGGCTTGCGGCCGTGTTTTGCCCGTGGATCGATCCGGATGCGCGGCGTACGGGCGATCAGCGAGTTGATTTTTCTTTGAATTTTCTCCACACTCCCTTTCTTTTTGAGGCGCGAAACCGTCTTTTCGGCCTGGAGCGAGTCATGGCGAGCCACAAAGTCAACAAAACCATCAAAGAGATCAACGAGCGCATCCGCAAGGGGCTGGCCGTGGTGGTCAACGCCCGGGACATGATCGACATCGTGCGCGACCTGGGCAAGGTGGCCGCGGCCGGGGAAGTGGACGTGGTGACCACGGGCACGTTTTCGCCCATGTGCTCTTCTGGCCTGCTGTTCAATTTTGGCCAGGAGCCGCCGGTGATCAAGGGCGCCAAGGTCTGGCTGAACGGCGTCCCGGCCCACGCCGGCCTGGCGGCGGTGGACGCCTATATGGGCTGCACCGAGCCGGTCAAGGGCGATCCTCTCAACAAGGTTTACCCCGGCCGCTTCAGCTACGGCGGCGGCCACGTCATCGAGGACCTGCTGCGCGGCAAATCGGTCCATCTGCGGGTTGAAGCCTACGGCACCGATTGCTATCCCCGAAAAAACATAGAAAAAGACGTCCGCCTGGCCGATCTGCCCACCGCGATGCTGCTCAATCCGCGCAACGCCTACCAGAATTACAACTGCGCCGTGAACCTGGGCAAGAAGATCGTCTACACCTATATGGGGCCGCTCAAGCCCAAGGCCAAAAACGCCAATTACGCCACGGCCGGGCACCTAAGCCCCCTGCTCAACGACCCGTATCTGCGCACCATCGGCCTGGGCACGAAAATCTTTCTCGGCGGGGGCACGGGCTACGTGCTTGGTCCCGGCACCCAGCATAATCCCAAACCGCCGCGCAACGAGCGCGGCGTGCCCGAATGCGCCGCCGGCACGCTCATGGTCAGAGGCGACCTCAAGGCCATGAACCCGAGGTTCGTGCGCGGGGTGAGCATCCTGGGCTACGGCTGCTCTTTGGCCTTGGGACTTGGCGTCCCGATTCCGGTCTTAAACGAGGACGTGGCCTGGTACGCCGGAGTGAGCGACGCGGACATCGCCGTGCCGGTCAAGGACTACGGCCACGACTACCCGAACGGCGTCGGAAGGGTGCTCAAAAAAGTGAGCTTTGAAGAACTCGTCAGCGGGGAAATCGAAGTCGAGGGCGTGCGCAGCGCCACCGTCCCCCTGACCAGCTACACCCTGTCCCTTGAGGTCGCCGACACCCTCAAGCAGTGGATACAAAACGGCTCGTTCACCCTGACCGAGCCCCAGGAAGCGATCGAGTCGCAATGATCCCGGCCGCCGTCGCCCGGGGAGATCGTGGTTTTTTGAAGCCTCCGGCGGCCAAAGGGCTGGGCCCTTTGGAATCCCGGATCATTGTAACGGGTTGCTCAACGGTTGCATGAGAAATAGTTTCAGTACGGAAAGCAAAAGGAGAAATACAATGGCCAAGCACAAAAAAATCGAACGCCACAAGGAACTCGACCGCCGCCGCAAACGCCGCGAAGAGCGCCTCAAGGAACGCATCAAACAGGCCAAAGCCGCCGCGAAATAAGCGGGGAGAGAAGAGGGGAGAGATCGGGGAGGGAAACCTTTTTGTGAACAAAAAGGTTTCCCTCCCCGAACTCCTCCCTTCCCAAAAGACTTTCATCGGCGAGGGTCGATTCCTCGCGGTTTGCGGTGTGGAATATCATGAGGGCGATAACCTTATTGGGTTTCGCTACGCGGGCGTTTGCGCCCGGGGTTTGTTGACAAGCCGCCTCGCGCTGATTATTTTTCTGGTTGCGACGGGATTTCGCCTTTTGGCCGAAATTCCGATGTTTTTTTGAGGGGGATTCATGCCCATCTACGAATACCGCTGTAACGAATGCGGTCAAGTTTTCGAGGAATGGCAGCGCGACTTCAAGACCCGGGAAAAGGCCTGTCCGGTGTGCAAGGGCGAGTCCGAGCGCATCATGTCGAACACCACCTTCGTGCTCAAGGGCGGGGGCTGGTACGTGACCGATTATTCCAAGCAGGGCGCGGCCAGCGCCGCCGGAGCCGCCAATCCCTCCGGGGCCGCCGATTCCGCCGCATCGGCCGGGGCCGAGAAACCGGCCGCCTGCCCGTCTTCGGAACCGGCCGGCAAAGGCGCCGAGGCGGCCAAGCCCGCAAAGGCCCAGTGCGCTTCCTGCGACAAAACCTGCGCCGCCGCGAGCTGACCGCGCGCAGCCGCGCGGGCTGATTCGCGGGCCTGTCCGCAACGTTGTCCGCGCCGCGAGCGCTTTTTTCCCGCCAAGCCGGCGATAGAACCGTCCAAACCGGAGACCGCCCCGGCATGATCGACCGTTACACCAGGCCCGAAATGGGCCGGCTGTGGAGCCTTGAGAACCGGTTTCGCGCCTGGCTGGAAGTGGAGCTCGCCGTGTGCGAGGCCTGGACCCGCCTTGGCCGCATCCCGGAAGCGGACATGGCCGCGCTGCGCGAGAAGGCCGATTTCGACCTTGCCCGCATCCTGGAAATCGAAGAGCGCACCAAGCACGACGTCATCGCCTTTCTGACGGCGGTCGAGGAAAAAGCCGGGCCGGCCGCGCGTTTCGTGCACCTGGGCTGCACCTCCTCGGACATCGTCGACACCGCCAACGCCCTGCTTCTGGTCCGGGCCGGGGAGCTGATCCTGGCCGGTCTCGCCGGCTTGCTCGACCAGCTCAAAACCATGGCCCTTCTGCATAAGGGCCGGCTGATGATGGGCCGCACCCACGGCATCCACGCCGAGCCGATCAGCTTCGGGCTCAAATTGACAGGCTTTTACGCCGAATTTTCCCGTCACGAGCAGCGCGTGCGGCTCGCGGTCGAGGGCGTGCGGGTGGGCAAGATTTCCGGAGCGGTCGGCGGCTACGCCCATCTCGACCCCCGGGTCGAGGAGATCGCCTGCGGGCTTCTGGGTCTTGAGGTCGATCCGATTTCCACCCAGATCGTCCAGCGCGACCGCTATGGCGCCTATTTCACCGCCCTGGCCCTGCTCGGCGGCGGCGTCGAGCGCCTGGCCGTGGAGCTGCGCCACCTCCAGCGCACTGAAGTTCAGGAGGTCGAGGAGGGCTTCTCCTGCGGCCAGAAGGGCTCCTCGGCCATGCCCCACAAAAAGAACCCGATTTCGGCCGAAAATTTGGCCGGCCTGTCCCGGCTGCTGCGCGGCAACGCCCTGGCGGCCATGGAGAACATGGCCCTGTGGCACGAACGCGACATCTCGCATTCCTCGGTCGAGCGGGTGATCATGCCCGATTCCACCATCCTGGCCGATTACATGCTGGCCCGGATGACCGGGCTGTTGCGGGGCCTGCGGGTGGTCGGCGAGAACATGGACCGCAATCTGGCCGCCTCGCACGGGCTGTTTTACTCCCAGCGGGTTCTGCTGGCGCTCGTCGATTCCGGCCTGGAGCGGCAGCGGGCCTACGAATTGGTCCAGGGCCTGGCCATGCGCTGTTGGGACGAAAAAAAATACTTTCCCGACGCGGTGCGAAATGATAGCCTGATAGGCGAACGATTGGCGCCGGACATGTTGGACGACCTTTTCGATCCAGGCTATTATCTGCGTCACGAGGGTCTGATCATGGACAGGGTGTTCGGAGGCGGACAAGACACATGAGGCAGCTGCGGGCGCGACTGGCGAAACTGTTGCTGGCGAAGTCCTATATCGAGGGCGAGGTCGTTTTGACCTCGGGGAAAAAGAGCGACTATTATTTCGACTGCAAGCAGACCGCCCTGCATCCGGAGGGCGCGTATTTGATCGGCAGCCTTTTTTTCGAGATGCTCCGGGACGAGGATATCGCGGGCGTGGGCGGCATGACGCTCGGCGCCGACCCGCTGGTCACCGCCGTGAGTCTGGTCTCGTATACGCGCGACAAGCCCTATCCCGGCTTTATCGTGCGCAAGACGAGCAAAGGCCACGGCACCAACCAGTATCTGGAAGGGCTGGCCAATTTCAGCGCCGGCGGCCGGGTGGCCCTGCTCGAAGACGTGGTGACCACCGGCGGCACCCTGCTCACCGCCTGCGCGCGGGTGGCCGACGCCGGGCTGACGATCAGCGGCGTGTATTGCGTCCTTGACCGCGAAGAGGGCGGCGCCGCGAATCTGGCCGCCGGCGGTTTTGATTTGAAATCCATTTTTACGCGCAAGGCGTTGCTGGAGGCGGCCCAAGGCTGACCGCCGAGGCTATCGCGCCCCGGTCTGGCGCCGGTCGAGCCCGCTTCGCACGGAGGCGACGCGTGAAGACAAGACGAACCCGCAATCACCTCCTTTGGACGGTCCTGGCCGCGCTTTCGTGCATGGCGGCCGGCGCCGGCTCGGCCCTGGCCCAAGGCTGGGAGGTGTCCATCAAGCCCGACCCGCGCGGGCCGCGCACTTTTTTGGCCGTGGACAAGTCCTCGCAGACCTTCTACGTGTTTGAGCAGAAAAGTCCGCTGAAAGTGGCCGGGCAGTACACCTGCGCCACCGGCCAGGCCCTGGGCGACAAGCTCAAGCAGGGCGATCTGCGCACGCCCGAGGGCGTCTACTTCATCCAGAACCGCATGTCCTCGGGCCTGGACTACAATCTCTACGGCGACCTCGCCTTTACCCTGAATTTTCCCAATCCGGTGGACGTGATCAACGGCAAATCCGGCGGCGGCATCTGGATCCACGGCCGAGGCAAGGAACTCTCGCCCAACGAAACCCACGGCTGCGTGGCCATCAACACCCCCGACCTGCACAAGCTCGACGGCACCTTCACCCGGGGCATGCCCGTGGTCATCGCCAGCCGGGTGGCCTACGCCACCGACGCCACGGCGCAAAGCGCCGAAGCCGCCGAACTCGCCGGTTTGACCGCAGCTTGGGCCAAAGCCTGGCAACGCCGCTCGGACGAATTTTTCGCCTTCCACGACCCGGAAAAATTCGCCCTGTCCTCCGGCGCCCCGTTCAAGGAATTCGTCGATCACAAAAAGCAGCTCTTCTCCAGCCTGCCCTGGCTGCAAGTGGTTCTGGACAACGTCCAGGCCGTCGCCGGCCCGGACTACTGGGTGACCTATTTCGGCCAGTATTACCGTTCGCCCGCGCTCACGAGCGAAGGCATCAAGCGTCTGTACTGGCAGCGCGACAAAGCCGGGAAATGGCGCATCGTGGGCATGGAAATGGACGAGTGCAACCTCGGGCTGGAAGCCAAATACGTAAACCGCGCCTCCCAGGAGATCGCCGCGCTGCTCGAATCCTGGCGCGCGGCCTGGGAAAAGGGCAACCTGAACGAATACGCTTCCTATTACGCCGACAAGGCCGTCCAGGGCGACCGCCGGGGCCGGGCGTCCATCAAGGAGCAGAAGCAGGCCCTGTGGGCCGCCAAGGCGCCGAAGAAGGTGGTCATCAAGGACATCCGGGTGCGTCTGCACGGGGACGGCGTCGAGGCCCAATTCGAACAGGAATACGCCTCCAAGGACGGGACCAGCGACAGGGGCCGCAAGCTCATGACGTTTTCTCCGCAGGGCGACGGCTGGGCCATTACCGGCGAGGAATGGAGCAAATTGTAAATGGCCAAGAGCAAATACACCGTCATCATCATGCGCGACGACGCCGACGTGAAGCGGTTCAAGGCCGGCCCTGCCCTGCTGCGCTTTGCCGGCTACCTGGTGAGCGCGCTCGTGTTGGCCGCGGCCGGCGGCGTCTTCGGCGCCTACCGCCTGTGGCGCGCCAACGCCGTTGTGGTCGAGGAGAAAAAGGCTCTGGAACAGCGTCTCGCCGGAGTCAACATCAAGCTCGAACGGTTGCAGAACATCGAGCGCATCCTGGTCAGCAACGATCCGAGCGAACTCAAAACCCTGCTTGCGACCATCGCCCCGGAAACCCAGCCCAAGAACGCCGACAAGAACGCCGACAAGGCTGCGGCCAAGGACGCCGCCGCCGCTGCGACCGCGCCCCCGCCCCCGGCCCCGGCCGAGCCCGACAAGACCCAAACGGCCAAAGGCCCGTTCGAGGGCATCCCCAAGGTGGACCTGAACGTGGTCGGCGTGGAAAACATCTCCATGCGCTTTGACGCCAAGGGTCTGGTCCTCGGCTTCGGACTCAAGAACGTCGATCCCAAGTCCACGATTTCCGGCAATGTCGGCTTGGCCCTCATCACCGCGTCCGGGCAGCTGGTCGACGTCTCGGCCAAGGAAGAGCTCGGATTTAAGATCCAGCTCTTCAAGCAGATGACCGCCAACATCGCACTTCCGCCCTCGTTGTCCAAGGCGGACGTGGCCGGACTGAAGCTGACGATCAGTTCCTCTGGAAAGACGATTTTCAGCGATGTGTATCCCGTGTCCCAGAATTAGTTCCGCCGCGCTCCCGTTCGGCCCGTCCGGCCCGTTTGGCGGGACCGGCCTCCCCCGGCGGCGGGCGTAAGTCCGAAAAGACGGCCGCCCAGGCCGCGACCCGCCGCAAAAGGCCGCCGCATGCAAGGTCCGGTTTCTCTCACCGCCAGACAACTTTCCTTCCTCGAAAATCTCTTTCCTGGCGACGCCCTGCTCACGACCCCGGAAGAGACCCTGATCTTCGCCACCGACGCGAGCCGCAGGCGCGGCCGGGCCGACGCCGTGGCGCGCCCCGAAACCGCGGACCAGGTGAAGGAGCTCTTCGCCTTCGCCAGCGCGGAAAAAATCCCCCTGACCATACGCTCCCGGGCCACCAACGTGGCCGGCTGCTGCGTACCCGACCGGGGCGGCGTCGTCGTGGCCACCAGTAGGCTCGATACGATCCTGGAAATTTCCGAGGCCGACTCCCTGGCCGTCTGCCAGCCCGGCGTGGTCACGGGCGATCTGCAAGCGGCCGTGGCCGCCCGCCGCCTGTTCTATCCCCCGGACGCGGCCAGCGCCGCCTTCTCCAGCATCGGCGGCAACGCCGCCACCAACGCCGGCGGCCTGCGCGCCGTCAAATACGGCGTCACCAGAAACTACGTCCTCGGCTTCTCCTGCGTCCTGCCGGACGGCTCGCACATCGTCACCGGCGCCAGAACGCATAAAAACGCCGCCGGCCTCGACCTGACCTCGCTGCTCGTCGGCAGCGAAGGCACCCTGGCCTTTTTTACGGAAATCATCCTCAAGCTCTTGCCCCTGCCCGAGGCCACGGCGTCGCTGCTGGTCTGCTTCGACAGCCTGGATACGGCGATCAAGGCCGCTTACGCCGTGCTTGGGCGCGGCCTCCTGCCGGCGGCCATGGAAATCATGGCCGAGGAAGTCCTCGCCGCCCTGGCCGCGGTTGCGCCCGCGCCCTGGTCCGGAGCGCCGAAAGCGGCGCTGCTGCTCCAGTTCGACGGGCTTAAGGCGACCGCCGCAGCCGAAGCGGCGGCCGCCCAGCAGGCCATCGAGCCCTTCCGCCCGGCCTCCATCCTGGCCGCGCTCACTCCCGCCGACGAAGACAAACTCTGGGCGCCGCGCCGGCTGGTCAATCAGGCCTCCTTCGCCCTGGGCCCGGACAAGATAAGCGACGACGTCACCCTGCCCCGGGGCAAAGTCGCCGAGGCCATGGCCCGCTTTCGCCGCATCGCCTCGGACCTGCATCTTCGGGTGCTGCTCTTCGGACACCTGGGCGACGGCAATATCCACGTCAATTACATGTTCGACGCCGCCGACCCAGCCCAGGCCGCAAACGCCGCCCTCGCCCGCGACGCCACCCTGGCCGCCACCCTCGAACTGTCCGGCTCCATCACCGGCGAACACGGCGTCGGACTGGCCAAGGTCTTCTGGCTGGAAAAACAATACGGCCGCCGCGAAATCGAACTCATGCGCGCCCTCAAACGCTGCTTCGACCCGGCCGGCATCCTCAACCCCGGAAAGGGATACTGAGCATGGGGAGAGAGGGGAGAGGAAGAGGAATCGGGGGAAAAACCCTTTTTGTGAACAAAAAGGGTTTTTCCCCCGAACCCCCTTTTCCCAAAAAAACTTTCACGGTGTAGCCGGGATACTGAAAAATTGACTCAAACCCCAAAGCCCCCTGTCGAGGGGGTCCGGGGGCCATCATGGCCCCCGGCGGGGAATCCAAAGGGGCGGAGCCCCTTTGGCGGGGCTCCAGGGGGCAGCGCCCCCTGGCCAAAGGGAGGCCGGTTATGAACGACGACGGGGCGCTGCGGCGCGGTGCGGCGCGGGTGCTTGAGGAGCGCGAGGCGGCCGGGCTTTGCGGGCTGGTCGGCGGGCTCGATCATGTCGTGATCAATACCGAGCCGGTCAATTTCGAGGCTACTGTCGGCGAGATGCTGGCTTTTACCGGCTACGGCGTCGCCGAGGCTTTCGAGGACGGGGAGCGGCGGGTTTGCGTGCTGTCGCTGCCGGGCTCGGCGGACATTCTGGTGACGGCCCGCAAGGGCGGGGTAAACCCTTTCGCGGCGGCCAACGCCGGGCCCAAGACCGCGGCCATGCCGAACGCGCGTCTGGAGACTTTTGTCTTTGCAAGTCCGGACGCGCCCCGGCTCGCCCTGCTGCAGCGCGGCCGGGGCGTGGCTTTTCTGTCGAACAGGGTGCTTGACCGCCCGGGCTGCCGCTTCATCCAGACCGCGCCGTCGGCGTTCACCGGCAATTCCATCGGCTACGTGCAGTGGAAATCCGGCGCGCGGCGCAGCTACGCCACGTCCGGGGCCAAGGATACGCCGCTTGACTTGGTCAAGCCGAACAAGGCGTATCTCGCGGGCATCGGCCGGCTCGACCATGTGGCCACCCGGGTGCGCGCCGAGGAGCGCGACGCGGCCATCCTGGAATTCATGGGCCTGACCAATTACGATTTCGCCTTCGCGGTCTACGTCGAAAGCCTCAATTCCATCACCAGCGTGGCCAGGCTCTCGCCCGGCGACTACGCCCAGGTCTTCACTTCCGGGATCGCGCCGTTTCGGAATCTGGAAGAATCCGGTCCGACCGAGAAATTCATTTACAACTACAACACCCGCGCCCACCACCTGGCCTTTGAGACGCGCGGCATCGAAGACGCGGTCGCCGGCCTCGCCCGGGACGGCCTGGACTTTCTTTCGGATCTGATCGGGTCGCGCGAAGAAGGCCTCAAGCAGATTTTCTCCACAATGTCGCCCACGACGTTCTTGGTCAACGAATACATCACCCGCTACGACGGCTTCGACGGGTTCTTCACCAAAGGCAACGTGACCCTGCTCACCAAGTCCACCGAGAAACAATAGGAATGTTCCGGGGGCGACGAATCCCCGGACTCTCGATAGGCGCCATTCGCCATTCGCCGGTTGCCGGGTTGCCGGGTATTCCGGTATGCGTGGTCATCCCCTAGGAGGTGGCGACCATGGACCGGAGATTTTTTTTGCAGCTTTCGGCAATGGCGGCGGCGGCGAGTCTGGCCGGATGGAGCTGCTCGGCGGCGCGCAAGCCCAAGGACGAGGCGGGCGGCTACGACGCGATCGTCGTCGGGGCCGGACTCGGCGGTCTGACCTGCGCCGCCTATATGGCCAGAAACGGCCTCAGGCCGCTCGTTCTGGAGCAATACGGCGTGCCCGGCGGCTACGCCACATCCTTTGCCCGGATTGCCGGCCCGCGCGAATTCACCTGCGAGGTCTCGCTGCATTCCTCGGTATTGTCTTCGCCGTCAGCGCGCAAAATGCTCGAAGACACCGGGGTCTGGGACAAACTCTCGCTGGTCGAGCATCCCCATGCCTGGGTTTCGCGCTTTCCGGATTTCTCGATCGAAGTCCCCGCCAAGTGCGGCCTGGGCGGCTTCGAGCGCCAGCTCGCGGGCCTGTTCCCGCAAGAGGCGCGCGGGCTTCAAGGGTATTTCGACATCTGGCGCAAGACGATGGCGGAGCTTGCGCAACTGGACAAAGGTTTGTCCGGGATCGGGAAAGCCGCGTTTCCCGCCGTTTTTCCCACGCTCTGGGCCATCCGCGACAAGAGCGTGGGCCAGCTTGTCGACAGCCATGTCGGCGATCCCAGGCTCAAGGCCGTGCTCACCCAGAGTTGCGGCTACTACGGGCTGCCGCCCTCGCGTTTGTCGGCCTTTTATTATCTCGCTCCCACCGGGGAATACCTCGAAAGCGGCGGGAATTACCTGAAAGGGACTTCCCAAGCCCTCTCCGACGCCCTGGCCGCGTCGATCACCCGGGCCGGCGGGGAAATCCTGTTTGACACCCAGGTCGAGGCGATCATCCTGGAGAACGGCCGGGCGGCTGGCGTGCGCGCGGCCGGCGGCAACGAGTTCCGGGCGCGGGCCGTGGTGTGCAACTCGGCTGCCCCGAAACTTTTTCACGACCTGCTGCCCGCTGGCGCGCTGGGGCCGGCGCGGATGAGCAAGCTCGACTCCTATGAGGCCAGCCCCGGCAGTTTCATCGTCTGGCTTGGGCTCAATCAGGACGTCAGGGACCGCTTTCCCCTGCCCGACGCCTCGTTCTACGCCCAGACCGACATGGAGGCCAACTACCGGGCCGCCATGGACTGCGATTTCGAGCATTCGGGCTTCGCGTTGATGTTGTACGACAATCTGGTCGACGGGTTCTCGCCCAAGGGCTGCTCGAGCCTGAGCCTGATGTCGCTCTCAGGATACGAGCGCTGGCGGCCTTTTGAGGCGGACTACCTTTCAGGGCGCAAAGACGCCTATTACCAAGAAAAAGAGCGTCTTACCCGCATGATGATCGACATGGCCGAAAAGCGGGCGCTTCCCGGGCTCTCGAAAATGATCGTCATGCGCGACAGCGCAACGCCGCTCACCAACCTCCGCTTCACCCTCAATCCCGGCGGCGCGATTTACGGGTACAACCAGACCGTGGACAATTCCTTCATGAGCCGCCTGCCGAACAAGACCGGAGTGAAGGGGCTGTACCTGGCCGGCGCCTGGGGGAATCCGGGCGGCGGCTTCACGGGCGCGATGCTGGGAGGCAAGGGCGCGTTCAGGGATGTGCTGGAGAGCCGGGACTAGGCGCGCGCGTCCATGGAGTGATTTTTTTAACGCCTCCGGCGATCAGGCAAAATTTTTGGAAGGGGGGGCTGGGGGCAAGGCGCCCTTCTGGGTGAAACTTTTTTGAAAAAAGTTTCACCCAGTCTTCTCTCCCTCTACTTTATCGCCACGCCCTTCAGATCGGCTTCCAGGGCGGTCAGGACCTCGCCGAGGGACTTTTGCAGGCCTTCGGCCATATTTTGGGCCGCGCTGCCGTCAAAAGGCGTTTCCCGGCGGTAATTTTTCTGGAAGACGACGGTGAAGTCGTCTTTGGTCTGCTTGAGCAGGAAGTACTGGATTTCCAGGACCGCCTTGGGCGCCCCGGGGTCGGAGTAGTCGCCGTAGAGGGCCACCAGGTTGCCTTCCAGGGCGTGTGTTTCCTCGATCTGGCTGGTGGAATCGACCACGTGTCCGAACAGTCCCGAGGCGTCCAGCCATTTGCGGGTCGCCTGGGCCACGGCTTGTCCCGGCTGCATGAAGAGCAGGTTGTAGTAATCGGTCTCAACCCGCTGCCCGCCGACTTTGTAGATGAATTCGCGCGTGTCGAAGCCGGGCGAGACGGTGAACGGCCGCACCTTGAGGACGGTTTTCGCGTTTATCTGGACCGAATGGGCCTCGCGAGCCGGATCGAGCATGTAGTACCGCCGTTCGCCGTGTTGCCGGGATCCCAGGCCCGGCAGGGAGCAGCCCGGCGCGAAAGCGCCGAGCAGGATCAGGGCCGCAAAGGCGGCCGCGAGCGAGGCCTGCCGTGAAGAGATCTTTTTCATTTGGCGTCCTTGAGCGGCGTTTTGGGCTTGGGCGGGCCGCCGAAGATGAGCGACGACGGATTATGTTTGGCGTCGTTGGTCATTTCGTTCAGATTTTCCATCATCTGTTTGCCGTTTTGCATGATGGACTGGACCTGGTCGCGTTGCCTGGCGACCAGGGTGTTGAGTTCGTGGATCAGCCGCTGGGTCTGGTGCATGGTCGCCGGCAGGTCTTGGGCGCCCTCGCTCAATTTGGTCATGACGTCGTGGAGATCGCTTAGGATCTCCTTGAAATTCTTGCTGTCCATGAATTGCCCGATCCGCTGGTTGGTCTCCTGCAGTTTCGAGATCAGGGTGAGCAGCGATTTGGAGAGTCCGGCGACGTTGGCGTCGGCCACGGCCTTGTTCATGGAAACGAGCAGGTGTTCGAGTTCCTTGAATACGGCCTCGTAGTCGACCAGGGACAGTTTGTTGAGGGTTTTGGACGCGGTATCCATGATTTCTTCGAGCCGGGCGAAGGTGCCGCGCGTTGAGGGGATGTAGTAGTATTGCGGTTCCCAGTCGATGGGCAGGTCCGCCACGCGTCTGGGATCGATATAGTCCATTTCCAGGAAAGCCGTTCCGGTTATGCCCTGCGGGGCGATTTTGATGCGCAGGCCGTGGCTGATTTCCTCAAGCAGCAGCGGCCCGATGAGTTTGCGGTCCGTCTTGCCCAAGGCCAGCTTGGGGTCGATGGACATTTCGATGATCACGTAACGGTGGCGCATGCCGCCGTCGTTGTGGTACTTGTTGTAGGAAAAGTCGATCTTCTTGATGTTGCCGACCTTGACGCCCATGAACTTGACCGGCGAGCCGATGTCGAGCCCCTGGACGGATTCGTTGAGGTAGGTTTCCATCATGACGTTGTTTTCGGAAAAGAAATCCATGCTCAATATGATGACGGCCCCGGTCAGGAAAAAAAATCCGATTAGGATGAAGAGCCCGAGTTTGAAATACCGCGTTTGGGCGCTCATGGCGTTCCGGTTTGTTGGAGTTGATCGCGGGGCGAAACTCTGTTGAAGAAGTCGCGCACCCAGGGGTTGTCGCTGTGCTCGCGCAGCTCGGCCGGCGCTCCCTGGGCGGCGATGCGCCCTTTGTCGAGCATGATGACGCGGTCGGCGATGGCGTTGATGCTCGGCAGCTCGTGGGTGACCACGACGAAAGTGATGCCCATGTTTTTTGCGAGCGACAAGATGAGCGCGTCCAGTCCGGCCGAGGTGATAGGGTCCAGCCCGGCCGAGGGTTCGTCCAAAAAGAGAATGCGCGGGTCCAGGGCCATGGCCCGGGCTATGGCGGCGCGTTTCTGCATGCCGCCGGAGAGTTCGGCCGGCAGGTGGTCGCCGAAGCCGGAAAGTCCGACCAGCTTGAGTTTCATGCTGGCGATCAGGTCCATGGCGTCGCGGGGTAGCCGGGTGAACTCCTCCAGGGGGAGCGTGATGTTTTCCTTGAGCGTCATGGAGCCGAACAGGGCTCCCGATTGATACGTCACGCCGAACTTGCGCAGGATCGCGTTGCGCTTTCGCCCCTCGGCGGCGACAATGTCCTCGCCGTCGATGAGGATCTTGCCGGCCCGAGGGTGGTCCAGGCCGATCATCTGCTTCATCATCGTGCTTTTGCCGCTGCCCGATCCGCCCAGGATGCAAAACACCTCGCCTTGATACACCGTAAAGGAGATGTCCCGCAAGATGATGTCCGCGCCGTAGCCCGCGGTGAGGCCGGCCACCTCGATGATGGGTTTGGCGGATGCGGGGTTCATATCTTCAGGGCGAAAAAGAGCACGGCGAAAATGCCGTCGAACACCGCGATCAGGATGATGCCGCTGACCACCGCGCTGGTGGCCGAATCGCCGACCGCGCTCGGGCCGCCCGAGGCCTGCAGGCCGCGCAGGCAGCCGATGCCGCAGACCAGGTGGCTGAAGACCACGGATTTGAACAGGCCGCCGAGCATATCCGTCAGCGACACCGAGGCCACCACCTGTTTGGAGTAGGTGATGATCGGATAGCCCAGCGACACCATGACCACGCCGCCGCCGATCAGGGCGAAGAAATTAAAGAACATGACGATCAGCGGCATCACCGCCATGGCCGCGAGCACGCGCGGGATCACCAGAAAGCGCACCGGGTCCAGTCCCATGGTCACCAGGGCGTTGATCTCCTCGTTGACCCGCATGGTGCCGAGTTCGGCGGCGAAGGCCGAACCCGATCGGCCGGCCATGATGATGCCCGAGACCAGAGGGCCGAGTTCGCGCAGCATGGACAGTCCGAGCAGGTTGGCGACGAAGATTTCCGCCCCGAACTGGCGCAGCGGCATGGCCGACTGGAAAGCGGTGATCAGGCCCATGAGAAAACCGATCAGGATGATGATGGGCAGGCTGTCGGCGCCGGTGTTTTCGGCGAAATGCAGGGCGTCTTTCCAGCGAAACGCCTTGGGGCGGGTCGCGACGTAGATGAGCGAGGACCAGAATTCGCCGACGAATTCGATCAGGCCGAAGATGTCCGCCCAGACCCGGGAGGCGGCGTGGCCGATCTCGCTTGGCAGGTCCCGGTGTCCGCGCAGGGTCTGGGCCGGCCCTTGGATGTCTTTGACATCGAACATGGACAGAAGCTGTCCGAACTCCTCGCGCAGCCCGGTGACGGTCAGAACGGTTTTGGCGTTCTCGGCCAGGCAACGCAAGTCAAGCAGCAAGGCGAGGCCCGCGCCGTCGCAGTACGTAACCGCGGACACGTCCAGGTCGACCGTGGCACCCGACACCCCGGCCACAATTTTTTCGATTTTTTCCCAGACCTGGGCGGCGCCGTCGTCGTCGAGCCTGCCGCGTAAGACCAGGCGCAGGGTTTTGCCCGGCGCGATCTCGGTCACGGTCAGGAAGGCGGTGTCGGGCGGGCCGGTCTTCACCGCTTTTTTCCAGAAGCTCTTGATCACTCTTTTTTGCATTCCTTCCACAAGGCGTCTTGCTCGCTTGCGGGGACTGCGTGCAGTTCGCGGCCGTCCTGGCCGAGCTTTTTCTCAAGCGCGGCGAAGCGGCGGATAAATGCGGCGTTGGCCGTTTCCAGCGCTTCTTCGCATTTGATCCCCAGACTGCGGCCCAAGCCCACCAAGGCGAACAGATACTCTCCGAACAGTTCTTTTTGCCCGGCGCCGTCGCCCAATGCGCCGGACGTAGCGGCCCGTTCGAATTGCTCAAAGCGTCCGCGCAGGCGGTCAAGCGCCTCGGGCGCTTCCTGTCCGGCGAAACCGGCCCGGGCGGCCTTGGCGTGAATGCGGTAGGCCTTGAGCAGGGGAGGCAGTCCCTTGGGGATGCCGCCGAGGACGCTGTACGATTTTTTTTCTCTTTTCTTGATTTTTTCCCAGTTGCTCCAGATCGCGGCCCGATCCGGATTCGCCGCGTTTTCAAAGACATGAGGGTGGCGACGGATCATTTTTTCCGCCAATTCGCCGACAATTTCGCGGTATTCGATCGAACCGTCGCCTTCATACAGCCGGATCAGGAAGCACAGCAGGAAAAGGACGTCGCCGAGCTCCTCGCGCACTCCGGGGACGTCGCCCTCGCGGATGGCCTCGGTCAATTCGAACGTTTCCTCGACAACGTAATCGCACAGGCTGGCCGGGGTCTGTTCCTTGTCCCAGGGGCAGCCTTCGGGCCCGATCAGGGCGTTTAAGACGTCCATGATCGCTTCCAGGTCGTGACGGTTTTCGCGTTTCATGGCGATTTTTTGAGCGGAACAGACGACAGGGTCTGCTGGATTTTCTGTTTCACGTCCGGGGGGGTGAAGTCGGTCAGCATCTTGCTGACCTCGGAGACAAAGGGCAGAAGTTTGGAGTGCTGGGCGAAATCCGGTTTGGGGCCGTAGGCGGTCACGATCATCAGGACAAGAGCGGTCAGGATGATTCCCTTGCCCAGGCCGAAGGCCAGGCCGAAGAGATTATTGGCCCACTGGACCATGGCCAGTTTGATCAGGCCGGTCAGGCCCAGGACCAGGATGCGCACGGCCAGGATCACGGCGACCACGATGAGGATGTAGGCGGCAAGCCCGGTGTACTCCTGGGAGGACATGAAATTGATCAGATGCGGCGCGAGCTTGGCGTGATAGAGGTTGGCGAAATAAATGGCCGCGAAGATGCCGCACAGCGAGGCGGCTTCCATGATGAGCCCCCGGCTGTAGCCACGGGTGGCGAAAAAGCACCAGGCGATGAGGATGAGCAAGTCGGCGATGTTCATAGGCGTGGCCCGGCGCTGCGAGTCTTCAGTGTTCCCGGCTGGCCGGAGTTTTCCGGGGCCGGGGGCGGCTTGGAAACCGCGTGTTTTGTTCGCGTACTTTGCCGGCAAAGTCAAATATTCTTGGGAGCCCAGCGGCAGACGCCGCTTGGCCACGAGCCTCGTGCAATATCCATTTGCCGCCCTGCGGGCTTGCGGCCTGGCCGAGGAAAATGATGAGGGATTCCAAAGGGCCCGGCCCTTTGGCCGCCGGAGGCGTTACAAACCGCTATGTCCCTGCGCCGTCAGACATATTTTCTTGCGTGAAGACCGCCACGGCGCACATCCGGTTGCGTTGCGAAAGGTTTCTTCCCAGTTCCGGCGCCGGGGCGATATCCCACCACCACTGCCGGGTCGTGTTTTTCAGGCCGACTCCCCACAGGGCGTCTTCGGTTTCGGTCTCGCCGCCGGGGCTTTGACGTTGCCTTACGGTGTCGGTGATCAGGCAGACCACGCCCGGCAGGGCGGCCAGCCAGCGCAGATGGGTCAAAACCAGGGCGCGGGCGAAACCGTCGAGCTGTTCCTGGCTGTACAGGCCGCGCTTGCAAAGCGCCCGCACCGGCAAAACCGCCAGTTGGGAGGCCAGGTTGCAGGAGACGACCAGGTCGTACTCGTCCCCAAGCGCGGGGACGGGCGGCGGCGAACCGGGATCAAACGGCGTTTTGCCGCGCGCGGCGGCGATGGGACCGGCCACGCCGGTCAGGTCGGCCTCGATAAAAACGGTTCGTTGCGGATAGCGTTTTTTCACCCCGCGCAAATGAACGATGTCCAGGCAATCGACCCGGGAAAATCCGGCCAGAAGCGCCTGCATGGGCGCTTCGAGCAAGAGCCCCGAGCCGCACACCAGGGCGGATGTTCTGCCGGGGCAGGCCGCCATGGCCTCACGTATGGCCTCATGGCAGTTTGCGATGTGTCCGGACCAATGGGCCGCGCACCGGGCGGCCCGGGCCTGGAGGGCTAGGGCCTCGTACAGATAGCCCAGGGACCGGGCCGCCGGCGAACAGGGGGTGAGCAGGTAGCTTACGGCTTCGCGCAGCAAGGTCCGGCCCGCTAATTCTCGTCGAGCCAGGTTTCGAGTTCGGGCGTCGGGCCATGCGCGATCGCGGCCCGGAGCTCTTCCAGGGAAACGCTGGCCGCGCCGACCCGGCCGACCACGATCCCGGCGGCGGCGTTGGCGGCGATGCAGGCTTCCAACAGGGTCAGTCCGCCGGCCAGGCCCAGGGCCAGTGTGGCGATGACCGTATCGCCCGCGCCGGTCACGTCGAACACATTTCTGGCCACGGTGGGGATGCGCGTGATCTTGCCCGGGGACTCAAACAGGGCGATGCCCTCGGCCCCGAGCGTGATGAGCAGGTGTTTGGGGCGCAGTTTCTTGAAAATGGCGTGGCCGGCCTTGATGATCTGCGTCTTGCCGGACACCTGCAAGCCGGAGCATTCGGCGGCTTCCTTGAGATTGGGGGTGAGAAGCCCGGCCCCGTGGTACAGGTCGTACTGGTAGGTCTTGGGGTCGACGATCACCAGCGGCGGGTTGGCGGCGGCGGCGGCCAGCTCCCGGATGGCGTCCATGACGGGTGCGGAGACGACGCCCTTGCCGTAGTCCGAGACGATCACCGCGCCCACGCCGCTCAGGTGGCTGCCGATGGCCCGGATGAGCAGTTCCCGGCGTTCGCGGTCGAGGGGCTCCTTGATTTCCCGGTCCACCCGGACGACCTGCTGGCCCCGGGCGATGATCCGGGTCTTGATCGTGGTCGCGCGGGCCTTGTCGGCGACGAGCCCGGCCTCGATGCCCTCGTTTTCCAGGAGAGCGCCGACCGCGCGCCCGGCGTCGTCGTCCCCGCAGACCCCGAGCAGGACGGGCCGGCCTCCCAGCGAGGCGACGTTTTTGGCCACGTTGCCCGCGCCGCCGAGCAGGTGGCGTTCGCGCTGCACGCGAACCACCGGCACCGGGGCTTCCGGAGAAATGCGCTCGACCTCGCCGAAGAGATAATGGTCGAGCATCACGTCGCCGACGATCAGGATGCGGGCGTCGCGCAGGGACTCAAGTTTCGCGGCGCCCGGCGCGCCGCCCGCGCTACCCGCGCCGCCGGTCACGACGTCTCTCCGGTGATCCTTTCCAGGATCTCGCCCAGCGCCTGCTTTCCCGCATATTTGATGACGATCCGGCCTCGCTCCAGGAGGCCCTTGATTTCGACCGCGTGGCCCAGATGGTCGCGCAGCTTGTCCTGAAAGGCCGCCAAGCGCTCGTCCACGGGCTTTTCGATCTTTGCCGCCCGGGTTTGAACGGCCGGCGCGCCTGGCTCAATTGGCGCGAGTTCCTGCAGCGCGCTCTCCAGGCCTTCGGGAAATTTCCCGTTGAGCTTGAAACAGACGGCCATGGTTTCGGCCTCGCGCACGCTGAGCCCCTTTTCCAGGATGACGCGGTGCAGCGCGCTCCGGGGCGTCTCCTCGGAAACGGCGAGCAAGGCCCGGGCGTGGCCGGCGCTGAGCGCTCCCGAGGCGACGTCGGCCAGGACGTCCGGCGGCAGTTGGAGCAGGCGCAAGGCGTTGGCGACAGCGGCGCGGCTTTTCCCGACGCGCCGGGCGATGTCCTCCTGGCTGAGCGAGAGCATGTCGCGCAGCCGGGAAAGCCCGGTGGCTTCGTCCACCGGATTGAGGTTTTCGCGCTGGAGGTTCTCGATCAGGGCGATGACCAGGGATTGCTCGTCCGTGAGTTCCCGGATCACGGCCGGTATCTGCGTCAGGCCGGCCAGCCTGGCCGCGCGCAGGCGGCGTTCTCCGGCCACGAGCTCGTAGTCGGCGTTCGGGTCCGTGGAGATTTCCCGGGCCAGGATGGGCTGCAAGACGCCCTGGGCCTTGATCGAGTCCGCGAGTTCGGCCAGGGAATCATCCGAAAAGACGGTCCGCGGCTGGTAGGGATTGACCCGTATCCTGGCAAGCGGGATCAGGCGCGCCTCGGAGGCGCGTTCTTCCACGTTCGTTTGGCGGATGAGTGCGTCCAAACCCCGTCCCAGTCCTCTTGGGCCTGCCATGGCGTCTCCCTGTGGTTGTTTCTTGACTCGGCTGTATTGGGTCTTACTCTATCAGGCGAAAATCCGGCAAACCGGCCGGAGAAAGTCCATCTTTGGAGAAATCATGATCAAAGCCGCGTCACACGTCAGTTTGCTGTACGACCACGAGAAACATTTCGTGGGCGTCTTTGTAAGCCCGGAGATCTGGAATCTGGTCCAACGCGACATTGTTCCGGTCCTGGAAAAGGCCATGGACACCCTGGACACGGGGGCCGTCCCCAAGGTCAAACCCGAACCGCTCAAGGACTGGAACAATCTGCTCGCCTCCTGGGACTTCAAATATTCCCTGCCCGTGGACGTCTCCTGCCAGGCCTGCGGCGCGCGCAGCGCTGATTGGCAGGCCGGCGAGCCGCGCCTTTTCCGGCTGGTCGGGGCCAACATCGCCGGACTGGCGGCGTTCGTCTGCCAGGGGTGCGGCGCCAAGACGGTGAAAAAGCATTTCAAGGACCATCTGGTGGTGGAGTGCCATGCGGGGGAACTGCCGCCCACCATCGTCAAGATTCCCATGCTCCCCAAGAAATAGCCCCGGCTAATGGTGCAGGTTCAAGGGTGCGGGCGATCGCCTGACGACTTCCTGAGCCAGGGCCAGATAGGCTTCCGCGCCTTTGGAGCGCGCATCGTGGGCGATGACCGGCTTGCCGAAGCTCGGCGCTTCGGAGAGCCGGATATTGCGCGGGATGAGCGTGCTGAAGGAATGGTCCGGGAAACACTTCCAGATTTCGCGTTTTACGTGCCTATTCAGCTTGTTGCGTGAATCGTACATGGTGAGCACCACGCCGAGCAGAGCCAGTTTGGCGTTGAGCCGCTTGCGGACCAGCTCGAAGGTGTGCAGGAGCTGGGCCACGCCTTCCAGGGCGTAGTATTCGCATTGCAGGGGCGCGAGCAGTTCGGTGGCGGCGCACATGGCGTTGAGAGTCAAAAGCCCGAGCGAGGGAGGGCAGTCGATCAGGATGAATTCGTAGTCCCGGGCCACGGCCTCGACGACCTTGGAGAGATAAAACTCCCGGTTGTCCTTGTCCACCAGTTCGATGTCGGCCGCGACCAAGTCGGAGCTGGCCGGCAAAAGCCCAAGGAAGGGCAACCCGGTCTCCTTGACGGCCCGGGCGGTCCTGTCCGGATCGAACAACACGGTGTACACGCTTTCTTTGACCTGGTCCGGATAGACGGCCAAACCGCTGGACGCATTGGCCTGGGGGTCGCAGTCGATCAGCAGGGTCTTTTTTTCCATGACCGCCAGCGAGGCGGCCAGGTTGACGGCGGTCGTGGTTTTGCCCACGCCGCCTTTTTGATTGGCGATGACGATGACACGCGCCATGAGCTCCCCCGCTGCGACAGATTTTCAAGACACTGGGCATGTCTAGAAAATGAAGCGGACTTCGTCAATACGCGAGTCAGGGAAGTTTGCGTTTCACGTGAAACAAGGAGGTCATTGTTTCACGTGAAACAGGCTTATTCTTGGACAGAGCGGTGGCAGTAATCCTTGGCGTCGTCCAGGGATTCCACGAGCAAGACGGCGTCTTCCGCGTGGCCCTTTTTGACCGTGGAAAGGAGTTGGGCGGCAAGGTGGGCGAAATCTTCGGCTTCCCCGGCCCACTGCTCCTTGGCCTGGAGCAGGAGCATCTGGGCGAGCTTGGCGAACTGGGTCGCGTCCTCAAGGCTCGGCAGCGACCCTTCGTCCGTGGTGGCTTTGATGGATTGGAAAACTTTTTCCAGGCTGTGCTTCAAGTCGACAAAGTTCATTGATGCATCCTCAATGTTTCTTGCCGTACCCGTTTGGGGTTACGCGCGATAATACTCGCGATACCATTGAATGAATCGCTCGATGCCGGTTTCAATCGAGGTGGCCGGCCTGAAGCCGACATCGCGCGCCAAGTCGTCGACGTTGGCGACCGTGGCCGGGACATCGCCCGGTTGCAAGGGCAGATAAATCTTCTGGGCCTCTTTGCCAAGGTTTTTTTCAATGACTTCAATGTAGTGCTGTAGTTCGACGATGCTGTTGTTGCCGATGTTGTAGAGGCGGTAAGGGCCTTTGCTCGACGAGGGATCGGGGTTGCGGCCGTCCCAGTCCGGGTTGGCGACGGGAGTGCGCAGGGCGACGCGGACAATGCCCTCCACGATGTCGTCGATGTAGGTGAAGTCGCGCTGCATCTTGCCGTTGTTGAAGACCGTGATCGGCTTGTCCTCCAAAATGGCCTTGGTGAAAAGAAACAGCGCCATGTCCGGACGTCCCCAGGGGCCGTACACCGTGAAAAACCGCAGCCCCGTGCAGGGCAGGCCGTACAGGTAGCTGTACGCGTGGGCGGTCAGTTCGTTGGACTTTTTCGAGGCGGCGTACAGGCTGATGGGATGGTCCACGTTGTCGTGCACGGAAAAGGGCATGGTCTGGTTGAGACCGTACACCGAGCTGGAGGAGGCGAAGACCAGGTGCGCAACCTGGTTGTGGCGGCAGGCCTCCAGGACGTGCGTGAACCCGACGATGTTCGAGGACACGTAATCCATGGGATGGGTGATGCTGTGGCGCACCCCGGCCTGGGCGGCCAGGTTGACCACGTGCGTGAATCCCTGGGCGGCGAACAGCGCATCGATGGCGGGTTTGTCGGCCAAGTCCAATTGGGCGAAGGAAAATCCCGGTTCCTTGCGCAGGATCGCCAGCCGGTCCTTTTTGAGTTCCACGGAGTAATAGGCGTTGAGATTGTCCAGCCCGGTCACGGGATGGCCCATGGCGAGCAGCCGCCGGCTCAGATGAAACCCGATGAAGCCGGCGGCGCCGGTGACGAGAAATTTCATGAAGGACTCACTTCCCAGGTTGAAGGGTCTGGTTGTTTCGCATGGCGTCGCGTCCGGGTCATTGCAGGGCCTTGATCCGTTCGCCGGCCTGCCGCGAAAGCTCGTTCGGAAAGGGCAGCAAGGCCGCGGTCCCGGGAAAAAGCAGGACCGTCAGATTATGGGAATACCACAAGTCGCCGAGGCCGCGCGCGAAAGGAAAAAGCGCCTCGGCCGCGTCTTCGCCGAAGAGCAGCAGGTAGCGCGGACCAAGACGGCCGATGCACTCCCAGAACGAGCCGGCGTCAAACCGCAACCCGTTGTCCCGCGGCGCGGTGCAGGGCGCGAAAACCGTCTTGCCCGCCATGTTCCCGCAGTGGGCGATCAGACCGGTCCACAGTTCGCGCCGGGCCGGATCGGAGCGGCCGCACAGGTCGTAGCCCAGTTCCAGGTAGGTCAGGGCGAACGTTGGCCGGGCCTTGGCCCGGGCCAGGCAGTCGGAAAACGGCGGGAGCAGCGCCGGGGCGTCGTCGTCGCGCGGCGCCAAGGCCCCGGCGGCGAGAATATGCCGCAGCCCGCCCTCGCGCCAGGCGCGCATGACGGCGTAGTCCATCACAGGGAGAGCGCCAGGTCCCATAATTTCCACGCGTGTTCCGTTTTGGGAAGCAGCGGCCAGGACTGCTCCCCGCCCTTGGCGTCGACCACGACCAGCCGGTTGGTCTGGGCGGCGAAACCGGCTTGGTCCTGATTGATCGGATTGCCGGCCACGATATCGCACCGCTTGCGGATCAGTTTTTCCTTGGCCGCGACGGCGACGTCGCCCGTCTCGGCGGCAAAGCCGATCAAGAGTTGATCGTCGCGCTTGGACTGGCCCATGGCCAGCAGGATGTCGCGGGTCGCCGACAGTTCGATGCGCGGGACGCCGCAGCCATCCGGGTCCTTTTTGAATTTTTGCGAGCCATACGGAGCCGGCGAAAAATCGCTCACGGCGGCGGTGGCCGCGCAGGCGTCGCAGCCGGGCCAAAGATCCATGCAGGCGTCGAACATCTGCGCCGCGCCGACCACCCGGGTCACCTGGACATCCGGCGGAAACCACCAGGAAACAGGGCCGGACACGACCTGCACTTCCGCGCCGCGCAGCCAGGCGGCCATGGCCATGGCCGCGCCCATCAGCCCGGTCGAGGGGTTGGACCAGAACCTGGCCGCGTCCCAGAATTCCCTGGTCGGGCCGAGGGTGACCAGAATCTTGCGGCCCGAAAGATCCTTTTGCGCAAGCGAGCGCAGGGTCGAGGCGCTGATGAGCTCGGCCGAAGCCAGACGGCCCTGCCCGGTATCGCCGCAGGCCATGGGGCCGGTTTCCGGCTCGATGCCGGCCACGCCCCGGGCCAGGAGTCTGGCCCAGTTCTCCCTGACCGCGGCGCTGGCCCACATGCGCGGGTTCATGGCCGGGGCGACAAGCAGGGGACCGTCAAAAGCCATGGCCTGGCAGGAGAGCATGTCGTCGGCCAGGCCGCAGGCGATCTTGCCCAGCATATTGGCGCTGGCCGGGGCGATGAGCATGGCGCCGGCCGCGGCGCCGGGCTCAAGATGGTCGAACGCCTCGCCCCCGGAGCCGAACATCGGCCCGTAAACCCGGGCCGCGCCGAGCGAAGCGAAGGTCAGCGGGGTGATAAAGCGGCTTGCGGCTTCGGTCGGCGTCACCGTGACGCGCAGGGAATTGTCGAGAAAGTCGCGCACCAGTCCGGCCGCCTTGTAGGCCGCGATGCTGCCGCAAACGCCCAAATGCACGGTCTTGCCGAGAAACATGGGGAAGGTGAGATGAGGCGGCAGCATATCGATACGGTGTCATTTCGATGTTAAACGCGGTTTTGGAGTCTGGTCGGGGCGACTGGATTTGAACCAGCGACCCCCTGCTCCCAAGGCAGGTGCGCTGCCAGGCTGCGCTACGCCCCGACGTCAAGCTCCAGGTCGCTACAGAAAAACCGCCTTCCTGGCAAGGCGCGCCGGCCGTCTCGCCGGCCGGTATGCCTCGTTGGGCTATTTTTTGACCTGCGGCATCACGATGATCGGCCCCATGTTCATTTGTTGCTGCTGCTGTTGATTCTGATTCTGGGGCTTGGGCGTGACCTCGATGACCGAGTCGCCGTTCTGGTCGCGTTCGATGACAATATTGCCTTGGGTGGAGCCCATCTGGTAATCGCGGCGGGGTTGCGCGTCTTGGCCTCGCGCCGGTGGCCGGTCCATTCCGGGTGCGGCCTCTTGCGCCAGGGCGCAAGGCGGGGCGCAGGCCAGGACCGCCAGCGACATAACCGCCGCCGCGAGGCGCCCGCCGGCCCCGAGCCGCCAAAATCGTTTTGATCGCAAGGTCATGTGAAACTCCCTTGAGTTTTCGACCCAAAAGGCCTAAAAGAATAAAAGTTGGAGCGCGGCCAAAAGCCCGCCCATGGACTCCCGACGGACCTGGCGCGAGACTATACGGTTCGGCGGAAATTTCCAGACTTATCTTTGACGGCCGTGCGGCGCAACCGGCGGCCGAGGGGCGATGGCGATCATGAGCAGCGATAAAAAGACGGCGGGCGCGAGGTCGCAAGCATACAAGCAGGCCGGGGTGGACATCGAAGCGGGCAATTCCTTAGTCTCGCGCATCCGGCCCCTGGCGGCGGCGACCTTCACCAAAAGCGTTATTACCGACATCGGCGGCTTCGGCGGCCTGTTCAAACTCGACACCACCAGCATGGAAGACCCGGTGCTCGTGTCCTCGACCGACGGCGTGGGCACCAAGCTCAAGCTGGCCTTCGCCTACGACGGCCACGACGGCATCGGCGTCGACCTGGTGGCCATGAGCGTCAACGACATTCTGGTCCAGGGAGCCAAGCCGTTATTTTTCCTGGATTACTTCGCCACGGGCAAACTCGACCTGGACATGACCGAACGGGTCATCAAGGGCATCGCGGCCGGTTGCCTCGATGCCGGTTGTTCCCTGATCGGCGGGGAAACCGCCGAAATGCCGGACTTTTATCACCGGGGCGAATACGACCTGGCCGGCTTCTGCGTGGGTCTGGTGGACAACGCCAAAATCGTGGACGGATCGAGCATCGGAGTCAGCGACGCGATCATCGGCCTGAAATCGACCGGCGCCCACGCCAACGGCTATTCCCTCATCCGCAAACTGGTGGCCGAACAAGGCCTCGGTCCGGACGACCCGTTTCCGGGCGACAGCCGCCGCGCGGCCGACGTCCTGCTCGCGCCGACCCGGATCTACGTCAAGACGGTGCTCAACCTGCTGCGCGACTTCACCATCAAGGGCATGGTGCACGTCACCGGCGGCGGTTTCTACGACAACGTGCCCCGCATCCTGCCGCGCGGCGTCGCGGCCACCTTCCGGTTCGGCTCCTGGACCGTGCCGCCGCTTTTTGCCTGGCTCAAACAAGCGGGCAACCTCACCTGGGAAGAGATGTTCTCCATCTTCAACTGCGGCATCGGCTACATGCTCGTCGTCGACGCCGAAGCGGCCGAGGAAGTCCTCGGCCGCCTCAACGGCGGCCTGCACGAGGAAGCCTGGATCATCGGCTCCGTCGCCAAAATGCCCGCCTCCAACCCGTCCCGGGTGGTCATCGAGGGGATTTAGGAAAGCGGTGCCAGGTAGGGGTTGAAGTAGCCAAAGCTCGTCCAGGGGCAATTTTTTCGCAGCCGTTTGGTGAAATTGGCGAATCCCATGGCCGCTTGAGCCGGCGCGCCCGCTTTTTCCAGCACGTCCTGGTACAGATCCGGATCGATGTTCAAGTTGCGCATCTGGATCAGGTCGGCTTCGCAGTCCGTCACCAGCTTGATGAGGGCGGCGATTTCGTCCTCGGTGTCGCTTACGCCCGGGTGGTAGAGATAGTTCAGCGAGACGTACAGCCCGGCATCCTTGGCCGCCTTGGCGAAGGCGGCGACATCCCCGAAAGTGTATCCCTTGGGCCGGTAATAGGCCTCGTACACGCTTGCCCGGGCGCTGTTTAAGCTCACGCGCACGCTGTCGAGCCCCGCGCCGGCCAGGGCGGGCAGGCGTAGAGGCATGCTGGCGTTGGTGTTCATGTTGATCGTGCCCTTGCCGCCGCCGGCGCGGTAGGCGGCGATCGCTTCGGCGATCACGGCGCTTTGTGTGAGCGGTTCGCCTTCGCAACCCTGGCCAAAGGAAAAAACCGGCCTCCTTTCGCGCTCGGCGTGCGCCCGCATGACGGCGACGACTTCAGCCGGGCTCGGCGTAAACGCGATCCTATTCTGGGTCGAAGGAAAGCCGCTTCCGGGCTCTTGCAGGGAGATGCAGCCGACGCAGGCGGCGTTGCAGGCGGTTGCGGTCGGCAGCGGCGCCTCGAAACGGCCGAGCGCGAGATTGCGCGCCGCCGGACAACAATACGTGAGGGCGCACGACGACAGGTGGCGGATCAGCCGGTTGTCCGGAAACCGCTTCAAGAGCGCCGTAGCGCCTTCCTGGACCTTGCGGTCCGGTATGCCGCGAAAGACCTGTCGGGCGTCCGTGTCGATCCGTTTGGCGCAGACGTAAAACCTGTCTCTCAAAAATCCGAGCGCCCCGTATGCGAACAGCGGCAATACCGGGGCGTTTGGTTCTCGGACAAAGGCGGCCAGGCCGGTCAACGTGTAGCCCGGACAGACGAACGCGGCCACGGCCAGGCCGTCCACGGCTTCAAGCTCGCCGGTTTCCGGGTCCAGTCCCACCGCCCGCCGGCCCGGAAGCAGAAAAAATTCGCTCTCCGGCGGCAAAGGGATCCAGTCGCCCGGCCGGGGCGGCATAAGCTCGCGGCCGTTGCGCACGAGCATCTCCAAATCGGGATCGTCGTAGATGTCGCCCGATGCATCGGCGTAAACCAACTTGGGCCTGACAATGTCGCCCGCCATGGCATGCTCCAACCAAAGGGGCTCCGCCAGAGGGGGCGCCGCCCCCTCTGGACTCCCCCGCCGGGGGGGATGATCCCCCCCGGACCCCCTCGGCAAGGTGGGGGCTTATTCATATAAAATCGTTTCCGGGCGTTTTTCGGGGAAATGAATTTCCCCGAAACCTCATCCCCAAAACGTTTCCGGCCAAGCGCGAAGCGCTTGGCCGGGTCAAAGTTTTCAGGAATGGGGGTCCGGGGGCAAACCCTTTTTTCAAAAAGGGTTTGCCCCCGGTCTTTTCTTACCTCATTCGATGGCCCGCGTTTCTTCGTCTTTGAACTGGTCGACCAGGGAGGACAGGTTGTGGGCCATATCGCGGAGTTGTTGTATTTTATCGTTGGCCCGGGCGATGCGCTGGGCGATATCTTGCGAGAGTTCGTTGATCAGGCTGACGCTGCGGTTGATTTCCTCGCTGGTGGAGGATTGTTCTTCGGCGGCGGTGGCGATGTTGCGGACCATGTCGGCCATGGTGTTGGACTGTTCCACGATATGCAGCAGCACGTTGCCGGATTGTTCGGCCATATCGGCGGTATTGATGACCCGGGAGCGGGTCGAGTTCATTTCGTTGACGGCGGTTTCGGTGCTTTTCTGGATTTCGTTGATGGCCTGGTGCACTTCCGCGGTGGCGTGCATGGTCTTTTCGGCCAGTTTGCGCACCTCGTCGGCGACCACGGCGAAGCCTCGTCCGGCTTCGCCCGCGCGGGCCGCTTCGATGGCGGCGTTGAGCGCCAGAAGGTTGGTCTGGTCGGCGATATCGCTGATCACGGACATGACTTGTCCGATGTTGACGGCTTTGGCGGACAGTTCATTGAGGGACACGGCCAAGGTATTGGTGCGGTCGGCGACTTGCCTGGTTTCGGTGACGGTTTTTTGGACTTCCTCGCCGCCGGATTTTGCGACCTGGTTGGCCTTTTCGGACAGGGAGGCTGTATTGGCGGCGGTTTTGGCCACTTCAAGGACCGTGGCGTTCATTTCTTCCATGGCCGTGGCCACCTGCGTGGTCTGGTCCACGGTTTTGTCCACGCCTTGCGTGACTTCGACCATCTGGCCGGCGAGGTCTTCGGCGGCCTTGTCGAGCAGGGTGGCCACGTCGGTCACTTCCTGGGCCACTTGCAGCAGGCTTTCGCGATGGGCCTGGATATGTTCCTTGTCGCGTTCCTCGCGGGTCAGGTCGAGCATCACGCCGATGGCTCCGACGATTTCGCCGCTGGCGTTGCACAGCGGGGAAATATCGTAGCGCAGGGGAAAAACCACGCCGTCGGACCGGTTGAAATGGAGCATGTCGGTTTTGGATTGGCCGGTGGTCACGACATCGGTGGTCAGCCGGGTCACCTGGAAGGCGGTGGAAATGTCGAGCCCGGTCAAATCCTTGCCGGTTTTGCTCAAGATTTCTTGCAGCGGCGGGTTGATGAAGCCGATCTTTTCTTCCCTGTCGACCACGAACAGCGGGATGATGATGCCGGCGAGCACGCTTTTGTTGTATTCCAGTTGGTCTTTGATTGTTCCGACCATGTTGCCGAGATCGTTGGCCAATCTGGCGAGTTCGTCCTGACCGGCGACGGCGAAACGCAGGTTGAGATCGCCTTTGGACACCTGGTTGGCGACCTGGGCGATGGTTTTGATGCGGTTCACCAGCGAACGGTTCATGAAAAAGACCAGGCAGGTGAGCAGGGCGGCCAGGCCAAACAGGGAGATGGCCGCGCCCTTGATCTGGTCGCCGCGCAACTGGTTGAAGTCGGCGGTCACGTCCTTGAGCACGATCATGGCGCCCAGATAGGGCTTGGACTGGCCGTGGCAGTGGTAGCAGGCCGGTTCGTTCTTTATGGTCTTGGCCTGGACGAAATAGCGCACGCCGCCGATGCTTTCGATCGAACCGGAGCTGTGCTCGAAATCGATGACCTTGGCCTGGCAGATGGGATTTTCAAGATCCGGCACGACCTTGCAGAGATCTTTGCGGATTGTGCCCGGCAGGGTCGAATAGGTGATGTTGGTCCTGGCGTTGACCAGATAGACCTGGATATCGGGATAGTGCCCGGCCACCTTGGCGAATTGCGCCGCGGTCTCGGTGTTTTTCCCGAGGGACATGGGTTCTTCGATGGCCAGCTGCAAAAGGTCGGAGGTGCGTTCCGAGGCGCTCTTGATCTGGGCCACGGTGCTTTCCCGCTGCCAATAGGAATTGGCCAGAAAAAGGCCGGTGAAGGCCACCATCGTCAGCAGCGACACCAGCACCAGGACTTTCGCCCTCAGGGAACGGTGCAAAAAAAACATTCCGGCCTCCAGAAAGATTAGTGGGCGCCGCCAAAGAGCATCGGCTTGAAATTGAAGGACTTGACCCGGTCGGCGCTGTGGCAGGCCTCGCAGTCGGAAATTTTCATTTTCAAAACAATGCTTTTGACGTCGCCGCCGGAGTCGGCGTGCGCGGAGCCCGGGCCGTGGCAGACTTCGCAGCCCGCGTTGGCGAGTTCGGGCGTTTTCTCGAAACTCACGAATCCGCCGGGCTTGCCGTAGCCGGTGGTGTGGCAGCCGTAGCAAGTCTTGAGTTCGTCCTCGGTGAGGCCGCCCGCCATGATTTTGATGCTGTTGCTCGAATGCGCCTTTTTGGCGTATTTCGAGTAGGTGGCGAATTCATCGGGGTGGCAGTCGCCGCAAGCCTTGGAGCCGATGTATTTGTTTTCGGCCGCCGCAAGCGAGGTCAAGACAAGCAAGGCCGTAAGCGCGCAAACCATGGAAACGAGAATTGCCGGTCCGCGTTTGGGCATATGGGGGACTCCTTGACCATGGGCTTTCCGGACCATTTACAGCAAGAAACGATGACTGGCAACATTCCCAAGGCAAGTATCCAAAGGAAATCGTTACCAATCCAAAGTGGATTTGAAAGCGTGCGCCAGTTTTTCGACGTCTTCGCGCAAAACGGGCGCCATGCCCGACCGCAGCTCCAAAACCGGCTCGTGCGTCACCACTCCGAGCAGGCCCAGTTCCGCGGCCGGGAAATGGGCCTCAAAGGCGGCCCGGTTCTCCGGGGCCACGGTCGCAAGCAGTCTCCCGGCCGATTCGCTGTAGAGTAATTCGAGCGTGGAGAGGCCGCCGCCTAACACGGGCATCCGGGCCAGGTCGATCGTCGCCCCGAGCCGGCCGCCGATGGCCATTTCCGCCAGGGCGACCCCTAGGCCGCCGTCGGAAAGGTCGTGGCAGGCGTTGACCAGACGCGCGGACATGGCCCGGTGCAGGTCGTGGTAGCGGGCCTTGAAGCGGGCGGCGTCGACCACGGGGACGTTGCCGCCGCCCGCGCGCAGTTCGCTTTCGAGTTCCGAGCCGCCGAGTTCGCTTGCGGTTGCGCCCAGCAGGTAGACCAGGTCGCCCGGTCGCTTGAAGTCCGAGGTCACGGACTTGGAAACATCGTCGATCTTGCCGATAATCGAAAACAACACCGTGGGCGGGATGGAGATCTTCACGCCGCCGCCGGTGTAGTCGTTTTTCATGGAATCCTTGCCCGAGACGCAGGGCGCGCCGTAGGCTAGGCAGACGTCGGCCAGGGCCTGGTTGGCCCGGACCAGTTGGGCGAGCTTGTAGCGCCCGTCCGGAGTTTTTTCGCTCGCCACCGGGTCGCACCAGCAGAAATTGTCCACTCCGGCGAGCGTCGCCGGGTCCGCGCCCACGGCCACGGCGTTGCGCACGGCTTCGTCGATGGCGGCCGCCATCATGTGATACGTGTCGATGTCGGAGAATTTCGGGCAGATGCCGTGGGACACGACCAGGCCTTCCGGCCGCGACAGATCCGGGCGCAAAACCCCTGCGTCGGCCGGGCCGTCCCGCTTGACCCCGACCAAGGGCTTGACCGCGCTGCCGCCTTTGACCTCGTGGTCGTATTGCCGGATGACGTATTGCTTGCTGCAGATATTTAAGCGCCCGAGCATGCGCGCAAGCAGCTGCGCCTGGTCAAGGTCCGTGGTCTGGGGCGCGATTTTTTCCCGGACCGGCTCTTCCCAGACCGCTTCCAGCAGCAACTGCGGCGCGCCGTCGTGCAAAAAGTCCATGGACAGCCCGGCCACCGGTTTGTCGCCGTAGGTCACCCGGAAATATCCCGATTCGGTGAAGGTCCCGAGCACGGAGGCCTCGACGTCCATTTCTCGGGCCAGGGCCAAAAAGGCCGGCAGCCGGTCTTGCGGCACGGCCAGGGTCATGCGCTCCTGGGCCTCGGAGAGCAGGATCTCCCAGGGGCGCAGGCCCGGGTATTTGAGCGGGGCGCGCGACAGGTCGAGCTCGCAGCCCCCGGTGTCGCGGGCCATCTCGCCGACCGAGGAGGACAGCCCGCCCGCGCCGTTGTCGGTGATGGCGTTGTAATACCCGGCGTCGCGGGCGCGCATGAGAAAATCGTACATCTTGCGCTGGGTGATCGGGTCGCCGATCTGCACCGCCGTGGCCGGGGAGCCCTCGTGGAGCTCTTCGGAGGAAAAGGTCGCCCCGTGGATGCCGTCCTTGCCGATGCGCCCGCCGGTCATGACGATGGCGTCGCCGGGCCGGGCCTTTTTCATATGGCTGGGCTTGCCGTGCAGCGTAGCCGGCATGGTCCCGACCGTGCCGCAGAAGACCAGGGGCTTGCCGAGGTAGCGCTCGTCGAACACGATCGAGCCGTTGACCGTGGGAATGCCGGACTTGTTGCCGCCGTGCTCCACGCCCTCGCGCACGCCTTCGAGCACCCGGCGCGGATGCAAAAGCCTCGGCGGCAGCTCGCGGTCGTAAAAGGGCGAGGCGAAACAGAACACGTCCGTGTTGCAGAGCAGGTTCGCGCCCATGCCCGTGCCCATGGGATCGCGGTTGACCCCGACGATCCCGGTCAGCGCGCCGCCGTAGGGGTCGAGCGCCGAGGGCGAATTGTGCGTCTCGACCTTGATGCACACCGAAAGTGCGTCCGTGAACTTGATCACCCCGGCGTTGTCCGTGAACACCGACAGACAATAGTCGCGGTCCCCGAGCCCGGTCCGGATGGCCGCGGTCGTCCCCTGAATGAAGGTCTTGTATAAGCTGTCGATGACCCGGACCTCGCCGGTTCGCTTGTCCGTGTAAGTGATTTTCGCGTTGAAGATCTTGTGCTTGCAGTGCTCGGACCAGGTCTGGGCCAGGACCTCGATCTCGGCGTCCGTGGGCGTGTCCGGCAACCCGGCGGCCTTGCGGGCGGCCGCGGTCCGCTCGTCCAGGAAATGGTCGCGGATGACCCGCATCTCGCTAAGACTAAGCGCCAGGGTGTTGTCGCGGCTGAAGGCCGCAAGCGCCGCGTCGTCCATGGCCGCCAGATCGACGGCGGCCACGTCGCTGACCGCCTCGGCCGCGACCTGGGCGCTTCTGGGCGTAAATCCGTGGTGCGCCGCCCACTGGGCGGCGCTTTTGAATTCGTGGCGCTGGATCAGATCGTTGGCCAATAGGTCGCGGCAGATGCGTTCGACCTGGGCTTCGGAGAGCGCGCCGTCGATCAGGTACTGCTGCGCGGTGAACACGGCGAGCGCGGCGGCGCGCTCCGGGGACAGCCCCAGAACCAGGGAGATGGTCTCCTTGGCGGTTCGGCCCTCGTTGTCCGTGACCCCGGGCCGCAGCCCGACCTCGACGGCCCAGTCGAAATCGTGGCCAAGCGGCAAAAGCGACGCGGTCTGCAAGACCGGGTCGTGCAGGGCGGCCGCCTCCACCACCTTTTGAGCCTCGTCGCGCGACAGCCCGGCCACGGTGAACACCCGGATCAGCCGCACGCCCGCGACCTCAAGCCCAAGCTCGTTCTTGATTTTCGCGGCGACCCGCCTGCCGGCCGCGTCGGCGACCCGGGGACGAACCGTTGTTTCAATGCGCCACAACATGACGGCTCCTTGCGGGGAGATAAGACCGGGGGAAAAATTTTTGAAAAAATTTTTCCCCCGGACCCCCTTTCAAAAACTTTTTACCGTAGAGCAACTTGTAAATGCATATGCCGCCAGGTCAGACTCGCGATACGGCGGAGCAACATACAAAATTATGAGGGATTCCAAAGGGCCGAGCCCTTTGGCCGCCGGAGGCGTCAAAAAACCGCGATTTCGCCCGTCCCCGGGAAAAATATTACAGGGCCGGATAGCCTTGTTCCAGGGCCTCCTCGTAGGCGGCCATGGCGCGCTCCAGGTAATCGTCGCAGGCGGAAAAGCCGCCGCAGATTGCAAACGAGCGGTTGAAGGCGTGGAGCCCGGCCAGAAGGTCGCCGAAATCGACATGGCCCATGTGGCCGACGCGCACGATCCTGCCCTTGAGTTGATCCTGGCCGCCGGCCATGACCACCCCGTATTTCTCGGCCGCGACCTGGACGAGCCGGACGCCGTCCACGCCTTCCGGCAGGGCGACCGAGGTCAGACCCCAGGCGAAATGTTTGGGCGCGAACAGGTCCAGGCCCAAGGCCCGCGCCCCGGCGCGGCAGCCCAGGGTCAGGGCCCACTGCTTGCGGTAGACCGCCTCCAGGCCCTCGGCCTTGAACAGCCGCAGGCTCTCCTGCAGGCCGGCGATCAGGCTCACCGCCGGGGTGAACAGGGTCTGGTGTTTTTTGAGGTTGGCGAGCTCTCCGGCCAGATCGAAATAAAACGAGCCCGGCGCGGCTTTCGCGGCGCGCTCCCAGGCCTTTTCGCTCAGGGCCAGAAAGGCCAGTCCGGGCGGCAGCATCAACCCTTTTTGCGAGCCGGTGAGCAGGCAATCCACTCCCCATTCGTCCATGGGCAGGGGCGAGACGCCCACGGCGGAAATGCCGTCCACGACCAGCAGCGCGCCGTGGGACTTGGTGACTGTCGCGACCTCGCGCACCGGGTGCAAGACCCCGGTCGAGGTCTCCGAGGCCTGCATCAGCACGCCGACGATGTCCTTGTCCGCTTCCAGGGCGTAGCGGACCATGGCCGGATCGGCGGCCTGGCCCCAGGGCAGGGGCTGGGCGGCCACGAGCAGGCCGCGCCGGCGGGCGATCTGGGTGAACCGCTGGCCGAACTTGCCCGCCTCCACGACCAGCACCTTTTCTCCGGGCGAAAAAAGTCCCGAGACGGCCGCGTCCATGGCCCCGGTGCCCGAGCAGGTCAGGGGCAACACCGGCTGGGCGGTTCCAAAAAGCGCTTTGAGCCCTTCCTGGACCTCGGCCAGAACCGCCTTGAAGCCGGCTTTGCGGTGGTGGACCATGTCCCGGGCCATGGCCAGCCGGACTTCCTCGGGCAGAGGCGTCGGGCCGGGGGTCAAAAGGCGCAATTTATTGAGCATCGGCGACTCCGAAGTGCAAAATTGTCAATAAAACGAGTCGGTTTGGCCGCATTACGCGGGTTAAGCCTAGGCAGCCACAATGAATGGGGATTCCCAAGGGGCTAAGCCCCTTGGGCCGCCGGAGGCGTTCTTTACCCCGCCATCGCCCACGCCGGCCATGGACTAACGGCCCGGTCCAGTATAAACAATACCAAAACGAAAGGAAAGGCGCGCTTTTGTGTTCGCATTGCGCCGCGTCATCCGCCTTCGAGGCGACACAACCGCAACCAAAGGACGGCTCCATGCGCACCAAGATCGTGGCCACCCTCGGGCCGGCTTCCATCAACAAGCAGATGATGCGGGACATGGCCGAAAACGGCGTGCGGATTTTCCGCCTGAACTTCTCCCATGCCGACGCCGCGTATTTCGTGCCGATCATGAAGATCATCCGGGAGCTGGAAGAGGAGCTTGCGCGGCCGCTGACGGCCATGGCCGACCTGTGCGGCCCCAAGATCCGCATCGGCGAGGTCAAGGATTCGCCGCGCCAGGTCAACAAGGGCGAGATCATCTTGCTCGGCCTGGAAGGCCAGGAGCCGAGCCAGGCCGAGGAGGCCTTCATCGGCATCGAGATTCCCGAGCTGCTCGTGGGCTTGCAGGTGGGCATGCCCGTGAACTTAAGCGACGGCCTGCTCCAGTTCAAGGTCGTGCAGGTGGTCAAGGCCGACAAGCTCTACGCCCTGGAAGTCCAGAACGCCGGCTTTTTGTCCTCGCACAAGGGCATCGCCTTCCCGGGCAAGCACCACGCCATGCCGGCCCTGACCGCCAAGGACATCAAGGACCTGCACGAGGGCCTGGACATCGGCGTGGACGCCGTGGCCCTGTCCTTTGTCCAGGGGCCCGAGGACGTGGCCCAGATCAAGGGCGAGATCAAGAAGCACGGGGTCTGGGTTCCGGTGTGCTCCAAGCTCGAACGCCAGAACGCCGTGGACAGGCTCGACGAAATCCTGGCCCTGTCCGACGTGATCATGGTCGCCCGGGGCGATCTCGGCCTGGAATGCCCGCTGCCCGAGCTGCCTATCATCCAGAAACGCATCATCCGCGCCTGCCGCCACGCGCAGAAGCCCTGCATCGTGGCCACCCAGATGCTTTTGTCCATGGTCAAGCACCCCATCCCCACCCGGGCGGAAACCACCGACGTGGCCAACGCCATTCTCGACGGAGCGGACTGCATGATGCTCTCTGAAGAGACCGCCGTGGGCGATTATCCCCTGCAAGCGGTCAAGGTCATGCAGGACATCGCCACCCAGGCCGAGGAATACTACCTCGAGCGCATCCAGGGGCCCTACGCCCCGAAAAAAGAGAAAAATCCGGCCAAATACCTGGCCTACGCGGCCACGCTTTTGGCCGACAACGCCGAAAGCGCCGCCATCGTCAGCCATTCGACGTCCGGAACCACGGCCAGGATCTTGTCCTCCAGGCGCCCCAACCACCCGGTCTTCGCCCTGACCCCCGACCCCCGGGTGATGCGTTACCTGAACTTCGTCTGGGGAGTGGAGCCGCGCCTGCTCGAAGCCACGAGCGGCGGCCATCTGGAACGCATCGAAAATTACGTGCAACAGTCCAAGGAGTTCCAGTTCGGAGAGTCCGTGGTCCTGACCTGCGGCCAGCCCACGCCCGGACAAAAAGACATCCAGACCAACGAGGTCAAGCTCTACTACAAGTAGGGGGAGAGAAGTCCGGCGGGAAAAGTTCCCCGCGCGACCCGGCGCCGCGGGCGGACAGGTTTATTGTCCGAGGCGGGCGGCGAGCGTTCAGGAGAAAGCCGGGCGGCGCGAACCATGTTCCGGCGCCGCCGGACATGGGCGTGGAGTGAAATGTGCCTGAGTTTTACGAGTTTTTTGCCGGCGCGGGCATGGCCCGCCTCGGTTTGGGCGAGGATTGGACCTGCACCTTCGCCAATGACATCGACGAGAAGAAGGCGGCCTCCTACCGCCGGCGTTTCGGTGACGGCCAACTGCGCGTCGCGGACGTAAGCCGGTTGCGGGAAGACGACCTTCCGGGACAGGCGGCGCTGGCCTGGGCCTCGTTTCCGTGCCAGGATTTATCGCTTGCGGGCAACGGCGAAGGCCTGACCGGCAAGAGAAGCGGGGCGTTCTGGCCCTTTTGGAATCTCATGCGCGGTCTCCATGATGCGGGGCGTGCGCCGGGAATGATCGTGCTTGAAAACGTGTGCGGCGCGATCTCCTCGAACAATGGCGAAGATTTCGCGGCGATTGCAAAAGCCATTGTTCGCATCGGGTACCGTTTCGGCGCCATGGTGATGGACGCCGTTCATTTCCTGCCCCAGTCCAGGCCCCGGCTTTTTATCGTCGCGGTTGCTTCCGGCGTCAGGCTCCCCGAGGGGATCACTCGCGCCGATCCGAACGCGTTCTGGCATCCGCGCAACCTCGTTGGAGCGAAATTCAGGCTGACGGAGCGCCTGCAAGATCATTGGATCTGGTGGAGCCTGCCCGCGCCGGCCGAACGGCGAACAGTCTTTGCCGATCTCATAGAGGATAAGCCGGCAGGCGTCATTTGGCGCACGCCGGATGAAACGCAAGCGCTGCTGCGTTCGATGTCGCTCTTGAATCGGGAGAAGGTGCTCGCAGCCCAAAAGGAAGGCGTGTTGCGCATTGGCGCGCTTTACAAACGCATGCGCAACGGCGTGTGCCGCGCCGAGGCGCGATTTGACGACGTGGCCGGTTGCTTGCGCGCGCCGCGGGGCGGGTCGAGCCGGCAAACGATCATACTTGTTCATGGTCAAACGGTTCGCACCCGGCTGCTGTCGCCGCGCGAAGCCGCCCGCCTTATGGGTTTGCCCGAAGACTACCGGTTACCCAAAAGGTACAATGAGGCGTATCACTTGATTGGCGACGGCTTGGCCGTCCCGGTCGTGTCTTACTTGGAGCGGAATTTGCTGACGCCGCTCGCGCAAGCGATCGTGGAGCACCCTCAAGCGAAGACGGCTTAAGAAAAGAAGAGCGCCCGCCTCGGCTTCCGTTGCGAAAGGGCGTCCGAACCGCCGGCGCGCGCGGGCATGCTCGATGAAAACGAGGCGCCATGACGGAATCGCCCGAGCAACGAAGCCGCACCATGCGGGCTGTCCATTCCCGCAACACGTCTGCCGAACTCACCGTGCGCCGCCAGCTTCGCGGCCTTGGCCTGCGAGGCTACAGGCTCCACCGCAAAGACCTTCCAGGCAAACCCGACGTGGCGTTTGTCGGCCGAAAAAAAGCCATCTTCATCCACGGGTGTTTTTGGCACGGCCACGACTGCCCTCGCGGGAAAAGAGAACCGGCTACGAATGTCGATTATTGGCGCTCGAAAAGAGAACGCAATCGCCGCCGCGACGCGGAGCATCTCGCCGCGCTGGCGCGCAGCGGGTGGTCGGCGCTCATCGTCTGGGAATGCGAATTGCGCGACCTGGCCGCTTTGGGAGAAAAATTGCTGTCATTTGTGGTCGATAGCCCAAACGGCAACATGCCGGACGCCGGGCGAACGAGCGATCCCGAGCAGCGTTGAGGGACAGAGGATTTCGCGGGGACGGCAATAGCGGCGCACTCGGCCCCACAGTCGTCCGGGGTGCGCGCGCAGGCTATTTGGCGGCCGGGGTTGCTTTCAGGGCCTTGTCCATGGCCCGGGAGACCTTGTCCTTGAGTTCGGACAGGTCCACGGATTTGACCACGTAGTAGTCGGCGGCGATGGATTTGAGGTCGTGCTGGAAACTGTCGTAGGCCGTGGACAGGATCACCGGGATGTCCTTGTCCTTGCTGCGGATTTCCTGGAGCAGGTCCAGGCCGGAGCGGTTCGGGCCGAGCTTGATGTCCAGGACCACGATACGCGGCGTTTCGCGGGCCAATACGTCGAGGATGGCTTCGGCGCCGTCGGAGGTGGACACGGTGTAGCCGTCGCCTTCCAGTTCTTCCTGGTAGAGCATCCGGATATGCTTCTCGTCGTCCACGACAAGGATTTTCTTCTCGGTCACGCCTTGCTCCCCGATCTGATTTTTCGGCATTCCACCATCATGCGGCGTACGCCTTCTATGTAGAAAAAAACGTGTCCGGTCAACTCGTATTTCCGGCAGGCGAAAACGCCGGGCGCGCGTGTCAACCCCGGGCGGCGCGGACCCTGGCGAACTGGCCGAGAATGATCGCCCCGGCCTGGGCCACGTTGAGCGAATCAAAGCCGCCGGGCAGGGGAATGCGCAGCCCCCCCCGGCAATGCTTGGCCACGCCCGGCCGCACGCCCTTGTCCTCGCCGCCGAGCGCCAGGACCGCCGGCAGCGCAAGCGCGGCCGAGAACACGTCGGCGCTGTCCTCGCCAAGCCCCGCGTAATATACGGCGAATCCGGCCTCGGCGCATTCCTCCAGGGTCCGGCCCAGATTGACCGCCAGCGTCACCGGCAGCCGTTCCAGGGCGCCGGCCGAAGCCCGCATGGCCCCGCCGCCCAGAAACGCGGTGTTGTGCTTGGGCGCGATCAGCCCGCCGCCGCCGAGCGCCAGCAGCGTCCTGACCAGGGCGCCCGCGTTGCCCGGGTCCTGAATCTGGTCCAGGGCCAGGATCACCGGCAAAGGAGCGTTGCGCGCCGTGTCCAGAAGTTCCGCGAGCGAGGAAAATTCCTTGGCCGCCACTCGGGCGATAACCCCTTGCCGCGCCTGGGGATGGGCCAGTACAAAGGCCGGTTTGGCCAAAAAACGGAAGCGTATCCGCTGGTTGCGGCAGATTTGCAGCAAGGCGTCCACTTCCGGTCCGCGCGCGCCTTGTTGCAGGTCGACCAGGCCGACCCGGGAGGGGGTGGCTTGCAGCAGTTCGAGCACCGGCTTGCGTCCGGTTACGATATCCGAATCATTTTGCATGGGGTGCACCTTTGCCTCGTCCGGCGAATCAAAGTCCGCCGCATTCGTGCCCGCCGCGTTGCGTTAGCCGATGCGTGGGCATTGGACGCAAAACCGGCGAAATAAATACTTGCATTTTTTCTTGGATTTTACTAGCCAGCAAAGGCATCACGCTGAACATGCCCTTTTCCCGGGTTTGCGGCCTTGGGCCGGCGAGCCCGTATTTTACCAGACGCAGTAACGGTTTCCGCCTCGACTTCGTGGAGGTTGCATGAAGAAATTCCTGGTCGCGCTCGCCGTATGCACCCTGTTCGCCTCCGGATGCGCCAAGAAAAAGGAAAACAGCGAGGCCGTCAACCTCGATCCCGAACTGCAAAATTTCGAAAAACTCGACATCAAGCGCGGACGCCCGCTGACCGAGCGCGAAAAGAAAGTCCTGGCCACCCAGACCGAACTCAAATTCGACCTGGGCGACCAGCAAAACGAGGAAGTTCAACTCTTCCTGCAGTATTTCGCCGAGGACAAACGCGCCACCATGGAAGCCTGGCTGCAGCGCGCCGCTCCCTACCTGCCTTACGTCCGCGCCGCGCTCGCCTCGCGGGGCCTGCCCGCCGACCTGATCGTCCTGCCTTTCATCGAATCCGGCTACAACAATCTCGCCTATTCTCCGGCGGGCGCGGGCGGCATGTGGCAGTTCATGCCCGCGACCGGCCAGCGCTTCAACCTCACCGTGGACTGGTGGGTCGACGAACGCCGCAATCCCTATCTCGCGACCATGGCCGCCGCCGATTACCTGACCGAGCTCAACGCCATGTTCGGCGACTGGCATCTGGCCCTGGCGGCCTACAACGCCGGAGAAAACAAAGTTTCCCGCGCCATGGCCGCCACCGGCTGCACCAATTTCTTCGACCTGGCCAAAGATCCCAGGCAGCTCAAAGAAGAAACCAAGCATTATATTCCCAAGTTCCTGGCGGTGCTTAAAATTTTCCGCAACCTGGACACCCTGGGTTTTGCCCCCGTCAAATGGGACGCGGGCCAGACCATGGAAGAAGTCGCGGTCGCGCCCGGAACCGATCTGGCGGCCATGGCCCAGGCCTGCAACATGAACTGGGATGAGTTCCACGCCCACAACGCCGCCCTGCGCCGCCAAGTCAGCCCGGCGGATCGCGAATACGTGGTCTATGTGCCCAAAACCAAAGTCGAACTGGCCCAGGCCTATCTGAAAGATCCGGATTCCCGGCCGAAAATCGGCTACAAGACCGTCTTGGCCGACAACGGCGACACCTGGTGGAAACTCTCCCGGCGCACCGGCATTCCGATCAATGTCTTGCGCCAGGTCAACGGCGCCCTGCCCGAGGATCTCGGCGCGGGCCAAGCCGTGCTCGTGCCGGGCGACAGTCTGGCCGCCGACAGCGCCCTGGCCCAGGCGCGCGCCGAAGAACGGCACGTCGCCGCCGACTCCTGCCCGCCCGGGGCCTACCGCGCCCGCAAAGGCGACACCGTCGCTTCCCTGGCCAAACGCTTCGGCGTCTCCGAACACGGCCTGCGCCAGGCCAACAGCCTCAGGCCCGGCGCCAACCGCCTCGAAGCCGGACTGGCCCTCCAGATCCCGCCCAAAACCCCGGCCGCCGGCCGTCCGGCCGAAACCGTGCGCGCCGTGGCCCAGCAACACGCCAACTATATCGTCAAAAAAGGCGACACCATCGAAGGCATCAGCAAACATACCGGCGTCAACGCCAAAACCCTGCTCGCCGCCAACGGCATCCGCTCGGCCAAAGACCTCGAAGCCGGCATGAAGCTGTCCATCCCGGACAACGGCGCGCCCGCCCAGGAAAAATCACGCCGCGAAGCCGAAAAAGTCCACGCCAGCTTCCAACACTACAAAGTCGAAAGCGGCGAAACCCTCTACAGCATCGCCCGCAAATTCAAAGTCGACCCCAATCAGCTCATGGCCTGGAATAACATGAACAAAACCAGCCAACTCAAACCCGGCGACAAAATCAAAGTACAGCGATAACCGGCCGGGGGGGCTGCGCCCCAGACCCCGCCGGGGATTAACTGCGAGTAAGCGAAGGAAGACCTTCGCAACTCGCAGTTGGACCCCCGGACCCCCACGACAGGGGGCCGGGAAGGGCGATTTGTGCGCCGCTCCTTCATGCATCCGGCTGTATTCTATCCCAGATTTTTCTCTCCACCCATAAATATCTTCCCCTCCCCATCAAAAACGAAACGGGGCGTGATCGGCCGATTCGCATTGCGAATCGGCCGATCACGCCCCGTATGAAGTTTTTTGAGGGGGCAGGGGGAACTTTTTTGAAAAAAGTTCCCCCTGATTTCTTCCTCTTACACTCCCAGCCCCAGCATCCTCATAAACGTCGGGTCGTCGGTCCAGCGGGGTTTGATTTTGACGAAGAGTTCCAGGTGGACTTTGCCGCCGGTGAGGTCTTCGATTTCCAGGCGCGCCTCGGTGCCGATGGCTTTGAGCGTTTCGCCGCGATGGCCGATGATGATGCCTTTGTGGTTGTCGCGGGTGGCGTAGATCACGGCGCTGATGCGCGTGGCCATCTTGGCCGTGGCCGGTTCACGCCAGTCTTCGATTTCCACGGCGGTTTCGTAGGGCAGTTCCTGGCGCAATTTGAGAAACAGTTTTTCCCGGATGATTTCGGCGGCCATGAAGCGCACCGGCAGGGTGGAGAGCTGGTCGTCCGGGAACATGGGCGGCGATTCCGGCAGCGCCGCCTCCATGGCCGCGACCAGATCGTCCAGGCCTTTTTCGCGCAGCGCCGAGACCGGCAGGGCCTGGGAACCGGGCCAGATCTGCGCGGTCTTGGCCATCAGCGGCAAGAGCGTCTTCTTGTCCTTGATGGCGTCGATCTTGTTGAGCACGGCCAGCACCGGCCTGCCCGAGAGCGCGATGCGCCCGGTCAGGGGAGCGAGATCCTTGTCGAGCAACCCGGGCTTGGAGGCGTACAATCCCGCGTCCAGCACGCAGGCGACCACGTCGGCCTGAGCCAGCGCGTTCCAGGCCGATTCGAGCAGGTAGCGGTGCAAGGTCGCCCTCGGCTGCATCACGCCCGGGGTGTCGATGATCACGATCTGAGAACCCTCGCGGGTCAAAATTCCGCTGATCTGGTTGCGCGTGGTCTGCGGCTTGGACGAGACGATGGCCACCTTCTGACCCAACAAGGCGTTGAGCAGTGTCGACTTGCCGGCGTTCGGCGGCCCGCACAAGGCGGCGAAACCAAAACGATGTGACATTTGAAATCCTTTTGGGGGGGAGTGAGGGGAGAATCCGGGGGAAACCCCTTTTGTGAACAAAAGGGGTTTCCCCCCGGACCCCCCTTCCCCAAAAAACTTTAAAGGTTATCGAAAAGAAACTGAATCGCCATATATTCCCCGGCGGGGCCTGGGGCGGAGCCCCAGCTGGGCTCGGGGCAGCGCCCCGTTCCCAGGTGGGGCCCCGGCGGGGGGTTGCCAGACCTCGGAAGGGTGGCTATAGACGCCGTCCTATGGGCAAAGATCTTATTATTGTTGAATCCCCGGCCAAGGTAAAGACCATTAAGAAATTTCTCGGCGGCAAATATTGCGTCGAGGCAAGCGTCGGCCATGTTCGCGATTTGCCGACCAAGACGCTCGGCGTCGACGAGGCTGCGGATTTCGCGCCTCGGTACGAGGTCATCGCCGGCAAGGAGAAGGTGGTCGAGACGTTGCGCCGCGCCGCGGCCAAGGCTTCTCACGTCTATCTCGCTCCCGACCCGGACCGCGAGGGCGAGGCGATCGCCTGGCATGTCGCCGAACTCATCAAGGACGTCAACACCAGCGTCAGCCGCATTCAGTTCAACGAGATCACCGCCCGGGCGGTGACCGAGGCGCTGGCGCATCCCACCGCGCTCAACGAGCCGCTTTTTTTGTCGCAGCAGGCCAGGCGCATTCTCGACCGGCTGGTCGGCTACAAGGTGTCGCCGCTTTTGTGGAAAAAGGTCAAGCGCGGCATCAGCGCCGGCCGGGTGCAGTCCGTGGCCTTGCGGTTGATTGTGGATCGGGAGAAGGAGCGCCTGGCGTTTGTCCCCGAGGAATATTGGAATCTCAAGGCCCGGCTGCGCGCCAAGGACGGGATGGAGTTCGTCGCCGATCTGAGCAAGGTCGGCGGCAAGAAGGCCGTGATCGGCAGCGCCGCTGCGGCTGCTGCGGTCGAGGCCATGGTGGCGGGCAAGCCGTTCGCCGTCGCTTCGGTGGCCGAGAAGGAGCGTTCCAAGGCTCCGCCGCCGCCCTTTATCACTTCCACCTTGCAGCAAGCGGCCAACCAGCGCCTGGGCTACACCGCCAAGAAAACCATGAGCACGGCCCAGCGCCTGTACGAGGGCGTGGAGCTCGGCGAGCGCGGCACCGTGGCGCTGATCACCTATATGCGCACCGATTCGGTGCGCGTCGCCAAGGAAGCGGTGGACGCGGCCCGGGAGCACATCGTCGCCACTCTCGGCCCGGAGTATTACCCGGCCAAGCCCCGGGTCTACAAGACCAAGGGCAGCGCGCAGGACGCGCACGAGGCCGTTCGCCCGGTCGATCCGGCGCTTACTCCGGGCGAGCTCAAATCGCTTTTGCCCAAGGACCAGTTCGCGATCTACAAGCTCATCTGGGAGCGCTTCATGAGTTCGCAGATGGCCGAGGCCAAGTTCTGGGACACCACGGTGGCGATCGAGGCCGGCGACACCGGCTGGCGGGCTGCGGGCCAGCGTTTGCTCTTCGCCGGATACCTCAAGATCCAGGGCCAAACATCCGACAACGCAGAGGACGCCGCCAGCAATCTGCCGCCGCTCGCCAAGGGGCAGAAGCTCGACCTGGCGGAACTGACCAAGGAGCAGAAATTCACCCAGCCTCCGGCCCGGTACACCGAGGCCTCGCTGGTGCGCGAACTCGAAGAGAAGGGGATCGGCCGGCCTTCGACCTATGCGGCGATCATTTCCACCCTGACCGCGCGGGAATACGCCAGGCTCGAAGAAAAGCATTTCGTGCCCAGCGAACTCGGTTCCACGGTCAGCGATCTGCTTGCCGAGCATTTCACCCGGATCATGGATGTCGGGTTCACGGCCGGGATGGAGGAGGCCCTGGACAAGGTGGCCGAGGGAGGCCTGGACTGGGTCGGCCTGATCCGCGAGTTCACCGGCGATTTCTATCCGGCCCTGGCCAAGGCGGGCAAAGACATGGCCCAGGTCAAGGCCGGCAAGGAGACCAACCTGGCCTGCGCCCAGTGCGGCAAGCCGCTGGTCATCAAGTTCGGCCGCTGGGGCGAATTTCTGGCCTGCTCCAACTACCCCGAATGCAAGTATACAACAAACTTCGGCAAGTCCGAGGACGGCCAGATCCAAACCAAGGAAAAGGTCGTCGAGGCCCCGGTCGTGGCCGGAAAATGTCCGGATTGCGGCAAGGACATGCACCAGAAAAAAGCCCGCACCGGCAGCCGGTTCATCGCCTGCTCTGGTTATCCCAAATGCAAGCAGACCCGTCCGTTTTCCACCGGCGTCAAGTGCCCGCGCCCGGGCTGCACGGGCGAACTGGTGGAAAAAAGCTCCAAACGCGGCAAGGTGTTCTATTCCTGTTCGGAATATCCCCAGTGCGACTATGCGGTCTGGGATTGGCCCATCGCCGAACACTGCCCCCAATGCGACTCGCCTGTGCTGGTGCGCAAAACCACCAAAACCCGGGGCGAACACCTCGCCTGCCCGGAAAAAACCTGCAAATACTTCCGCCCCATCGAACCCGGCCCCGAGCCCGAGTCCGGGGAGTAATACCCTTCGGGGGCCAAAGGGGCGCCGCCCCTTTGGAATCCTCGCTGGGGCTCTGCCCCAGGCCCCGCCGGGGGCGATGATCGCCCCCGGACCCCCGCGACAGGGGACCGGTTGAGGCCGGACGCGCCGGATTGCGAAGTCCCGGCTTGAGTAGGGGCGATTCACGAATCGCCCTTCTTCATCTTTCCCAATTCCCACCAGCATCAAACCGTACACCCACCTCCCTTATCGAGGGGGTCCGGGGGGGATCATCCCCCCCGGCGGGGTCCAGGGGCAGCGCCCCTGGCGGGTCCGAGTCCGCGCCCCTGGCAGGTCCGGGGCAGCGCCCCGGTTGTCCGCCCCGGGGTTTTACATCGGCGGCGATTGTGTTATCTTTTCGATGGGGCCGAGAAGGGAAAAGTTTTATGCGACGCAGCCATGGATGACGCACGCGGCGGGTGCGACGGTTCGGGGCTTGCCGCCAGGCTTGCCGCGGTTTACGGTCGTATCGAGCGGGCGGCGGGGCGTGTTGGCCGCGATCCGGCCGGGGTGGCTCTGGTGGCGGTGTCCAAGCGCGTTCCGGCGGCCTTGGTGGCTGAAGCGTTCGCGCTCGGCCAGCGGGTTTTCGGCGAAAGTTATGTCCAGGAAGGCTTGTCCAAGCGCGAGGAGTTGGCCGGTCTTGGTCTGGAGTGGCATTTTATTGGCGCTTTGCAGAAGAACAAGGCCAAGTATCTTCCTGGCAAGTTCGCCCTGGTGCATTCGGTTGACGATTACGAAGTGGCTCGTATTTTGCATGAAAGGGCTTCGGCTCACGGTCTCGTCCAGGATATGTTGATCCAGGTCAATCTGGCGGGCGAGGCGCAAAAGGCCGGGGTGGCGCCCGGGAGTTTGGCCGGGCTGGCCGAGCGGATTGTCCGGTTGTCCGGGGCGCGGCTTATGGGGCTGATGGTTCTGCCGCCGTTTGACGCGGACCCCGAGGCGTCGCGGCCGTATTTCGCGCGGCTGCGCGAGGCCGGGGCCGGGTTGGCGCAGACGCTGGGCATGGCCTTGCCCCACCTGTCCATGGGCATGAGCGGCGATCTGGAGCCGGCCGTGGAGGAAGGGGCGACGCTGGTGCGAGTTGGCGCGGACATATTCGGCTCCAGGGTTTGCGGGTCTATTCCGGCATGACGTGATGCGAAGCGTTGAATTTTGCGTTTCACGCGCGAAAACGGTTGAAAGGAGCCTCCAGTGGCCGAAGCGGTAGCGGAAGAAGAAGGCAAAAAAAAATCCGGTCTGCTCAAGTGGATCATTTTGGTCGTTTTGCTGCTGGCGCTCGGCGGCGGCGGCTTTTTCGCCTACACGAAATTTTTCCGCGCGCCGGCGCCCGAGGCGGCCCCCGGCGCCGAGCCCGCCCCGGCCGTGCAGGAGCATGCTCCGCCCGAAGCCCACGGCGAGGCGAAAAAGGAAGAGAAGTCGCACGAAGGCAAGAAAGAAGGCGAAAAGGGCGGCAAGCCCGTCAGCCTGATGGTTTCTCTTGATCCCTTCGTGGTCAATCTGGCCGATCCGCCGCCCGCTAGGCGCTACATGAAAGTCAGGGTCGACGCCGAGATGGTCGACGAAAAGGCGGCCAACGAGATCAAGGACAAAAATGTCTTTATCCGCGACGCGATCATCCTTTTGTTGTCCTCGAAGACCTCCCAAGATGTTTCCAGCATGGAGGGCAAGCTGTCCATGCGCAAGGAGATCGCCGAAAAGATCAACCTGACCCTGGAAGGTCCCAAGGTAGTGCGGGTGTATTTCAGCGAACTGGTCATCCAATAGCCCGGACGCGGAAGGCCGACGATGAGCAAGATTCTCAACCAGGACGAAGTCGATATCCTGCTGCGCGGCCTGTCGGGCGGCGAAATCGAGACCGAAACCGATCTGGTGGAGGACGATTCCGGGATCGTGTCCTTTGATCTGGCCAACCAGGACCGGATCATCCGTGGCCGCATGCCGGTTCTGGAGATCATCAACGACCGTTTTTCCAGGCTGGCCACCAACGCCATGGCCAACGCCATGCGCAAACGCGTGGACGTCAACCCCATTTCCATCGACATGTCCAAGTTCGGCGACTTCATGCGTTCGCTGCCGGTGCCGACCTCGATCAATATTTTCAAGCTCGATCCGTTGCGCGGCAACGCCATTCTGGTGGTCGATTCGCGCCTGGTTTTCGCCTTGGTGGAAAATTTCTTCGGCGGCGCGGGCTCCCAGCCCAAAATCGAGGGCCGCGACTTCACGCCCATCGAACAGGCCATCATCTCCCGGGTGGTGCGCATCATCCTGGCCAACATGGAAGACGCCTGGCGGCCGGTGCACGAGGTGCACATCGAGCTGGTGCGCTCGGAAATCAACCCGCAGTTCGCGGCCATCGTGCCGCCGAGCGACGTGGTCGTGGTGGTGACGTTCGAGGTGGAACTGGAAAACGCCATCGGCTCGATGATCGCCTGCCTGCCGTACGCCACCATCGAGCCCATCCGCTCCAAGCTGTACGCCTCCTTTCAGAGCGAGCGGCTGGAGGTGGACCACGCCTGGATCGCGCGCTTCAAGGAGCGATTGCTCGAAACGCCGGTGGAGATGATCATCCGTCTGGGGCAGTCCAAAATCACCGGTCGCCAGCTCATGACGCTCAAGCCCGGGGACATCCTGCTTTTGGATACGGATGTGGACGATCAGCTCCCGGCCGAGGTGCAAGGCGTGCTCAAGTATTGGGGTATTCCTGGCAAGGTGAAGGAAACCAAAGCGTTTCAGGTGGCCAAGGAAGAGGAAACGCATTTTTAGCCGGGCCGGGCGACCGGTTCGGACGCAACAGCCAAGAGGGAATCCGTCATGACGCCGGACGATGTCGACCAAGACCAACTCGCCGCGGAATGGGCCGCCGCCCTGGAAACCCAGGAAGAAGGCGCGGCCGCCGATCCTTTCGAAGCCGCCACGGCCAAGGCCGGAGCGGACGGCGGCGACGCGCTGGCCGAGGAATGGGCCAAGGCTCTGGCCACCGAAGAGGAAACGTCGCTTCGCAAGGAAAAAGAGCAGCAGCACTACGCCACGCGCAGCACGGAACCCCATTTCAAGGACATGACCGCCGAAGCCAAGGCGCCGCGCTCCGAGAGCATAAACAAGGAGCTGGACTTCATCCTGGACATTCCGCTGGACGTCTCGGCCGAGCTCGGGCGCACGCGGCTGCTCATCAACGAACTGCTCCAGCTCGGCCAGGGCTCGGTCATCGAACTCAACAAGCTGGCCGGCGAGCCGCTGGAAATTTTCGTCAACGGCAAGCTGGTGGCCCGGGGCGAAGCCGTGGTCATCAACGAGAAATTCGGCGTGCGCCTGACCGACATCATCAGCCCGATCGAGCGGGTCAAATCCCTTGCCTAGCGCAACCGAATCCGCCGTCCTAGGGATCGCCGCCCAGCCCGAACCCGCCAGCCTGGCCGGGAACGCGATCCATATCTCCCTTGCGCTGCTGCTGCTGCTGGGGGTGATTCTGGCCGGATACTACATCCTCAAGAAATACGGCATCAAGTGGGGCGTTCGCGGCCGGGGGAGACCCGGAGTCGTGAGCTTTGTCGGGCATCTGCCGCTGGGGCCCAAGCAAGGCGTGGCCGTGGTCGCATTCGCGGGGAAAATGCTGGTCCTCGGCGTGACCGAACATTCCATCAATCTTTTGACCGAGACGGACGTGACGGATGCACCTGGCCCAACGAAGCCATTTGAAGAAAGCCTCCGCAAGGCGGGCGATACTGGCGGCGGCTCTTTGTAGCCTGCCGCTGCTTTTCGTCCCTGTCCTGGCCCTGGCCCAGCAAAGCGCGCCGACGCTGTCCTTGAGTCTGGCCGCTGGCCAGAGCGGACCGGAAAAGATCTCCGTGCTGCTGGAGATCCTTTTCGCCCTGACCGTGCTGTCGCTCGCGCCCTCGATCGTGGTCTGCGTCACCAGCTTCACCCGCATCATCGTGGTCTTTTCCTTCCTGCGCCAGGCCATGGGCACGGCCCAGCAGCCGCCCACCCAGATTCTGACCAGCCTGGCCATCTTCATGACCGTGGTCATCATGATGCCGACCGGAAAAGCCATCTACGAAAATGCGGTCACGCCGTATATGGACGAAAAGATCTCCTTCACCGACGCGCTCAAGCGCGCAGAAGGCCCGCTGCGCGAATTCCTGTTCAAACACACCCGGGAAAAGGATCTGTCCATTTTCTACAGCATCGCCAAAATGGAATCGCCGAAGAACAAGGAAGAAGTGCCCACGATCATGCTGGCCGCCGCCTTCATGATCAGTGAGCTCAAAACAGGCTTCACCATCGGCTTTATGATTTATATCCCGTTTCTCATCCTGGACATGGTGGTCTCCAGCGTCCTTTTGGCCATGGGCATGATGATGCTGCCGCCGGCCATGATCTCCATGCCGTTCAAACTGCTTTTGTTCGTCATGGTGGACGGTTGGAACCTGGTCATCGGTTCGTTGGTCAACTCGTTCACCTAAGGCAAGGACAAGCCGATGACCCCTGACATGGCGGTCGGATTGGCCAGACAGGCCATCGAAGTCACCCTGGAAATGAGCCTGCCGCTGCTCGGCGTCGGCCTGGCGGTGGGCGTGACCATCAGCATCCTGCAAACAGCCACCCAACTGCAGGAAACCACCCTGGCCTTCGTGCCCAAAATCCTGAGCATGTTCCTAGCCTTCCTGCTGGCCTTCCCCTTCCTCATGGACAAGATGATCTCCTACACCCGCGACCTGTACCTGAGCATGGGAACATACATCAAATAAGCGCTGTCGCAGCCAAGGGGCTTTGCCCCTTGGAACCCCACCGGGGGCGATGATCGCCCCCGGACCCCCGCGTCAGGGGACACGGCCGCGTCCCTGACGCGGGGGTCCGGGGGACATCATGCCCCCCGGCGGGGTCCAGGGGCAGCGCCCCTGGTCTCCTCTACTTCTTCGCCACCACTTCGATTTCCACCAGTACATCCTTGGGCAGCCTGGCGACTTCGACCGTCGAGCGGGCCGGGTAGGGCGTGGTGAAAGACTCGGCGTAGGCTTCGTTGATCGCGGCGAAGTCGTCCATGTTTTTGATGAACAGGGTGGTTTTGACCACGTTTGCAAGCGAAAGTCCGGCGGCTTTCAGGATCGCCTCCGCGTTTTTCAGGGCTTGGCGGGTCTGCGGCGCGGCCGCGCCGGGGACGACCGCGCCGGTGGCCGGGTCAAGCGGAACCTGTCCGGAGACAAAAAGCAGGTCTCCGGCCCAGACGGCCTGGGAATAGGGGCCGATGGCCTTGGGGGCGGCCTCGGCGGCGACGATTTTCTTTTCGGGCATGGCTTTGACCTCCGGGTCCGCGACTCAGGTTTTTTCGATCAGCGCGCCGTAGAAGAATTCGCCGAGTTCGAGACTGTCCGGGGTGGTCTCCTGGCGCAGGATTTTCACGCCGGTCCGGTTTGCGGCCAGATTGCGGATCTGTTGTTCGTTTTCGCGGGCAAGCAGGGTGCAGGTGACGTAAGCCAGGCGTCCTCCCGGGGCCAGGGCGTCAAAGGCGCGCCCGAGGATGGCCGCTTGCAGGCGCACGAGCGCGGCGGCGTCGGCCCGGCTGCGTTTCCATTTGGAGTCCGGCCGGCGCGAGAGCACGCCAAGCCCGGTGCACGGGGCGTCGATCAGGATGGTTCCGGGCGGCTTGCGCCAGGGTTGCGGCGCCTGCGCGTCCGCGACGATGCGCGGGACCGGCGGCAGGCCCAGGCGGTCGAGTTCCCGGCCGAGTTGGCGCAGCCGGTGGCGGCTTAGGTCGCAGGCGGCCAGGAGCGTCACACCGCTCTCCAGGAGCAGGCAGGCCTTGCCGCCGCGTCCGGCGCAGGCGTCAAGCACCGGTCCGGGCCAGGCCGCGGGCTCGAGTGCGGCGACGATCAGTTGCGAGGCCGCCGACTGGCGGCTGAGAACGCCGCGAGCTTCGAGGTCGAGGGTATTGTCCGGCCGCTCGCCTTTTTCAAGGATCATGGTCGGGAAGCGGCCCTTATGGACGTGCAGCGAGGCCAGATCCTCGTAAGCGGCGGCGGCGCCGGGCGCGAGCGCGTTGAAGCGCAGGCCGAGCGGCGGCTGCACGGTCTGCGCGGCGAGCAGCGCGGCGCACCGCGCCGGGCCGTGATCGCGGCCGATGGCTTCCACGATCCAGCGCGGGCAGGAATAAAAGCGCGCCTGAAATTCTTCCTCGCTCGCGGCCCCCTTGCGGTAGAAATGCTCGTCTCTCGGGCTTTGGCCCAGATCCGCCACCCGGCGCAGGACGGCGTTGGCGAGCCGCGCCAGGCCGTCGCCGAAGCGCGCCTTGACCGCGCCGACCGCCCAGTTGACCACGGCGTGGGCCGGGCTTTTGTCTAGGTGGGTCAGCTCGAAGGCGGCCAGCCCGAGGACGAGTTTGACCTCGTAGGGCAGTTTGCCCGGGTCCTTAAGAAAGGCGCTCAGGACGAAATCGGCGCGGCCCTTGAGCCGCAGGAAGCCATAGGCGAGTTCCGTGGCCAGGCCGGCGTCGCGGCTGTCCAGGCCGCCCTGTTGCAAGACGCCGTGCAAGGCCGCCTGGAGATCGAACTTGTCCGGCCCGAGGCAGGCCAGCGCCGAGGCCAGGGCCGCGTCGCGCGCGGGTGAAGGGCTTGCGGATTTCAAGGCCGGGCTACTGCATCTTGACTGAATGGGATTCCAAAGGGGCAATGCCCCTTTGGCCGCCGGAGGCGTTTTGATCCGCGCCCGCCGTCGCCGCTTCCAGGCCGCCGTCGTCGGCCTCGGCCAAAGCGGGCAGGCAGTCAGGGTCCATGAAGCGGACGATGGCTTGTTCGAGCCGTTTGAGCGGCACCAGGGTGTCGAGGCAGGGGCCATTGGGCCGTTCGTTGAGCACGCCGTAGACCGGCAGCGGGTAGGTGTCCTGAATGCCGCTGGCCAGGTCGCGTTCGCAGGCCACGGCCAGGATGATCTTGGGCCGTTTTTGGACCACGATGCGCCTGGCGATGGTGCCGCCGGTGGCGATGGCCAGGTGGACGCCGTAGCGCTGCGCGAGCGAAAGCAGGCCGGTGATCGGGCACAGGCCGCAACGGGCGCAGTTGTTGATGTTGTACGTCAGGCGCTTGGCGCAACGGCTGTTTTGCAGGCAGTGCGGCATCAGCAGCAGGATTTCGGCCGGTTTGTATTTCGGGTTCGGGCCGGCGACCAGTTCGTTGTTGACCTTGATGAAAGAGGAGCGCACCCGCTCCTTGGAGATGCGCAGCGCCATGGCTAAAAGCGTCATCAGGGGCAAAAGCAGCTTGATGGTCAGGCCCCGGAGTCTGCGGGTGAAAGGCAGGCTGCGGCGCAAGGCGAGATTGAGCAGCAGTCCCAGGCAGGCCCAGAGCACCAGGACGATGAGGGCGGCGGCGGCCAGGCCCACGATCCAGGGCGCGTACGGGTGGATGTTTTTGAGCCCGACGTAGGGAATGTACCACAGCAGAACCAAAATCAGGCACACCAGCAGGGAGGTGCCGGAAATCAGTCCGATGAAGAGGCGTTTGCGAGAATCTTCGAGATGTTCCACGGTTGCGTTCGCTATCTGGCGCGGTCGTTGGGGTCGCGCCGCCGGGCTTGGAAGGCGGTTTCGCCGCCCGCGCCGCCTAGGCGGCGCGGCCCATGCCCGGGACGGCTCGTAATTCCTCAAGCGAAAAGAGTTTTTCCGTATCGATGATGACGATGAACGAATTCTCGTGTTTGGCCATGCCTTTGATATAGACGGGCTCGATGACCGTTCCCATGGACGGCGCGGCCTCGATGCCGGCGGGATCGAGGTCGTACACCTCGTGGACCGAATCGGCCATGGCGCCCAGGACGATGGATTCGCCGTCGATGACGACCTCGACGATGACGATGCAGGTGTTTTCGGTCATTTCGGTGCGGCCCAGACCGAATTTCATCCGCAGATCGACGACCGTGACAGCATTGCCGCGCAGATTGATGATGCCTCGCAAAAATTCGACGGTGCGGGGAATGCGGGTGATTACGGCGTTGTCGAGCACCTCGCGCACTGCGGCGATGTCCAGGGCGAAGAGTTCGCCGGCCAGGGTGAACGTGAGATACTGGTTGAGCTCGGCGGAATTGGTTTCGTTCATGTGGCGCCCCTGTGGCCGGGAACCGGCGTATTCTCGCTCCGGCGACCTTTGATCGTCGAGTTTAAAAGTTTACGCCAGGGGCCTTGCCGCGTCAAGCGCGGCTGGTTTTTTCGCTGCGGACCGCGACCGGCAGCCCGGCGGAGCCGGCGAAATCCGGGGATGGCCCTGGGCGCGCCGCCGGCTTGGGGTTGGACTGCAAATCGATGAGATGCAAAATCGGCATGTTGCGTCAATTGTGTGGGAGTAAAGAGGTTTGCTGGGGTTTTACAGTTTCAGGGAGGACGGGGGGTTGGACAAGGGGCTTGCGGCAGGCTTGCGGTCGAGCGCGGCCTGATCGGGACCGGGGCGCGAACCGGCCCTGGCGGACAATTCGCCGTTGACCGGAAATCCCGCGCCGCTGGCCGAATTTTAGTGAGGTTTCGGGAAAAATCGTGCTATGGTTGCCATGCGCCGTATTACGCCCGGCCAGGATTTCAGGGCGAAAAGGGCGCAGACGGCTGAAAAAAGACGTTTCCGGCGCGGCTGCGGGCCGTGAACAACGATCGAATGAGAACGGCTGCGGGCTTAAAACCGCAACCAAGGCGTACCGTGATGAAAAAATCGGCTTCCCAAGACGTCGCGCCGGACGCATCCGGCGCCCTGGACGCGCTGTCGCACGAGGAAAGAGTGTTCCGCCCCCTGCCAAAGGTGGTGCTGGGCGCCAATCTGAGCCCCAGAGGCCTGGAAGCGGCCCAGGATCAGGCCGCGCGCGATTACCTGAAGTTCTGGGAAGAGGCGGCCTGCGAACTGGACTGGTACGGCCGCTGGGACACGGTCCTCGACGACAGCCAGGCGCCCTTTTACAAGTGGTTCACCGGCGGCAAGTGCAATATCGTCTACAACGCCTTGGATCGGCACATCGCCAGCCCCAACAAGAATAAGCTCGCCCTGATCTGGGAAGGCGAGCCGGGCGACAGCCGCAAATTCACCTATTACGAACTCTACCGCGAAGTGAACCGCTTCGCCAACGCCCTGCGCTCGCTGGGCGTGGGCAAGGGCGACCGGGTGGTCATCTACATGCCGCCGGTGCCCGAAACCGTGGTGGCCATGCTGGCCACGGCCAAAATCGGCGCGGCGCACAGCCTGGTGTTCGCCGGATTTTCGGCCAAGTCGCTGCGCAACCGCATCCACGACGCCAAGGCCAAAATGGTCGTCACCGTGGATGGTTTCTACCGCAACGGCCGGGTGGTCAACGTCAAAAGCGTGGTGGACGAAGCCCTGATCGGCATCCGGGGCGGCTGCGCCGAGACCGTGGTGGTGGTGCACCGGGCGGGCGTGGACATCGAACTCACCGAGCCGCGCGACGTGCGCTACGAAGACGTGGTGCGCCAGGAACGTTCCGATGCGTCCACCGAAGTCATGGACGCCGAAGACACCCTGTTTTTGCTCTACAGCTCCGGCACCACCGGCAAACCCAAGGGCATGGTGCATACCCACGGCGGCTACATGGTCGGCATCAACCGCACCTTCCGCTGGGTCTTCGACATCAAACCCACGGACATCTTCTACTGCACCGCCGACCCCGGCTGGATCACGGGCCATTCCTACGTGGTCTACGCGCCGCTGATCGCGGGCACGACCACGGTCATGTACGAAGGCCACCCCCTGTATCCGCAAGCCGACCGGCTCTGGGACATCATCGCCCGCTACGGCGTGACCATTTTCTATACCGCGCCCACGCTCATCCGCATGCTCATGCGCTTTGGCCCGCAATACCCAAAACGCCACGACCTCTCCACCGTGCGCCTGCTCGGCTCGGTCGGCGAACCGATCAATCCCGAAGCCTGGCTGTGGCTGCACAAACATATCGGCCGCTCGGAATGCCCGATCATGGACACCTGGTGGCAAACCGAAACCGGCATGTGCATGATCAGCCCCCTGCCCATCAGCCCGATCAAACCCGGAAGCGTGGGCAAACCCCTGCCCGGCGTCGAAGCCGCAGTGGTGGACAAAAACGGCCAGCCCGTGCCGCCCGGCATGGGCGGCTTCCTGGTGATCAAAAAACCCTGGCCGGCCATGGTCCGCAACCTCTACAACAGCCCGGAAGGATTCCGCGAAACCTACTGGGACAAGATCCCCGGCGTGTATTTCGCCGGCGACATGGCCCGTAAGGACGAAGACGGCTTCTACTTCATCCAGGGCCGGGCCGACGACGTCCTGGTCATCGCCGGACACCGGCTGGGCAACGCGGAACTGGAAGCGGCCCTCGAAACCCACAAAGCCGTCAACGAAGCGGCGATCATCGGCGTGCCCGACCCGATCAAAGGCGAAGCGGCCAAAGCCTTCGTCGTGCTCAACGACAACTGGCGCCAAGAGTTCGAAAACGAAGACGAACTGGTCAAGGAACTCATCAAACACATCCGCCGCGAACTCGGCCCCATCGCCGTGATCAAAGCCGTGGAATTCCGGGATAAACTGCCCAAAACCCGAAGCGGGAAAATCATGCGCCGCGTGCTCAAAGCCGAAGAACTCGGCCAGGAACTCGGCGATATCTCGGTTCTGGAAGACTAACCCGCCAGGACGCTGCCCCCTGCGTCCCCGCCAGGGAGAAGGGCGGAGCCCCTTCTCCGTGGACCCTCATCGTAACTGCGAGGAAGCGAAGGAAGACCTTCGCAACTCGCAGTTGAACCCCGCGGACCCCCTCGACGGTCGATTCCAGGGGTGGCGAGATTGTCTTGATGATCACCTTGTTATATTGAACAAAATTTCCTGGGGTTGGCTGCTTTTCGCTGCGCGAAAAGCAGCCAACCCCAGGGGGCAAAATTTTTGAAAGGGGGTCCGGGGGGAAACTTTTTTTAAAAAGTTTCCCCCCCGGTTCTGCATTCATGGACGCCTTATTTTTCCGCGCCGTATCCAGCGAACTCGCCTTGCTCTTCCCGGGCGGCCGCATCGGCAAGATCGGCATGCCGGCCGAGGGGTTCTGGTCGATCGAGCACCACGTTCCCGGGGCGTGGTGGAAGGTTGTGTTGCTGCGCGCCGATGTCCGGGAGGGGGCGCTTTTTCCGTCGGCGGCGAGACCCGTTAATCCGGCCGAGGCCCCGGCCAGGGCCATGTGGCTGCGCAAGCGGGTGAGCGGGCGTTTCGTCGCCGCCTGTCTGGCCGATTGGCGAAGCAGGCGTCTGGCCCTTGAGCTTTCGCCGGGCGAGGGGCGCTATCTGGTGCTCGATCTGGTCCATGGATTGTCGCTGGCCGGGCAACTGGCGCCGGGATTCGGGGACGAGCCGCGTTGGCCGGATCTGGCGGAGGCCTTGGCCGAACCGGCCGCGCCCGGGCAAAGCCCGTTTGTCTCGCGGCCGGTCCGCCGGGTTCTGTCCGGCTTGCCTCCGGAGCAGTCCCAGCAAACGTGGGAGGCGCTTCGCGCCAGCGGCCCCGCGGCCTGGACGGCGCTCACGGCGCTTGCGGAACTGGCCCGGGCGGCGGGCCTGCCGGACGGGGTCGATCCGGACTTGGGGCCGTTGGCCGCCGCCGAGGCCGCCGGACAGGCGGCGTATTTCGGAGCCCTGACGCGTCTGGCCGGGGCCGGGGCGGCGGCCGCGGCCAAGACGGCGGCAAAACGCGCCAAGCGCCTGCGCGAGCGCCTCGCCGCCGAACGCCTGCGGCTTGAGGGATTGCTCGCCTTGCGCGAAAAGGGCGACGCCGTCGCCGCCGGCCTGGACCGCCTGGATCCCAGGGCCAAGCTCTCCCGGCTGGACCAAGGCGGCGCGGCCGCTGTTGAACTCGATCCTTCCCTGACCGTGATCGAGAACATGCAGCGTTTCTACAAGCTGGCGGCCAAGGGCAAGCGCGGCCTGGTCCATCTCGCCGCGCGCGAACAGGCGCCGGCGGCCGGCAATGTCCAATTGCCGGGCCGGGCCGAAAAACCGCGCGCGGCGTCCTTGGGCAGTTCCTCCGGAAAAGCCGCCGGCAAGCCCGAGGCGAGAGCCCAGGGCAAAGGCGGGGGCAAGAGCCGGGAAATCCAGGCCAGGCGCTACCTGACCTCGGACGGCTTCGTCGCCCTGCGGGGCAAAAACGCCCGGGCCAACCACCAACTGCTCTCCAGGGCGGCGAGCCCCTTCGACTACTGGTTCCACGCCGAAGGCGGCCCAGGGGCGCACGTGATCTTAAAACGCGATCATCCGGGCGTGGACTTCCCCCGCCGCGCCGTCGAGGAGGCGGCCGCCCTGGCCGCCCTGGCCGGCTGGGAACAGAGCGCGGCCAAGGCCCGGGTCGTCTGCGCCCTGGTGAAGGACGTGCGCCATATCAAAGGCGCGGCTCTCGGCGCGGTGGCCGTGGACAAAGTCCTGGAAAGCCTCCTCGTCGCCCCGGACCCCACCCTGGAAACCCGCCTGCGCCAGGACTGAGGAGGGCAGAGATCTGGGGCTCCGCCCCAGGCCCCGCCGGGGGGCATGGCCCCCAATTACCGGGGGCTTTGCCCCCCGGACCCCCGCGTCAGGGGGCACGGCCGAGTCCCCGGCGGAGGGGGTCCAGGGGGAGGCTGCGCCTCCCCCTGGCGCCGGAGGCGTTGCCTTTCCTTGGGGCTGGGGGTAGATCGTCGTAAATGGCCGAGGAGGGGGGGCGCCGATGTATTTTGAGGCCAAGTGCGAGACCATGGCTCGTGAGGATCTGGAGCAATTGCAGCTCGAGCGGTTGCAGTCCGTATTGACCCGGGTCGCCCGCAACGTTCCCTATTACCGCAAAAAATTCGACGCGCTCGGCATCGACCCGGACGATTTTCGCGATTTGTCCGATGTGGCCCGGTTGCCGTTCACGGACAAGGGCGTCTTGCAGGACAATTATCCGTACGGGTTGTTCGCGGTGCCGCTGCGCGAGGTGGTGCGCCTGCATGCTTCGCCTGGCAGCGCGGGCACGCCGGTGGTGGTAGGGTATACGGTCAACGACGTAAAGCGTTGGTCGGACCTGACCGCCCGGGTTCTGGCCGCAGGCGGGGCCACGCGCGACGACGTTGTGCAGATCGCCTTCGATTACGGGCTTTTCACCGGCGGCCTCGGGTTTCACGAAGGGGCGCAGCGTCTGGGCGCGGCGGTCATCCCGGCCTCGGGCGGCAATTCCCGCCGCCAGGTGATGATCATGCAGGACTACAAGACCACGGTCCTCGCCTGCACGCCGTCCTACGCCCTGCATCTGGCCGGGGTCATGGACGAGATGGGCATCAACGCCAATTCGTTGTCGCTGCGTTTTGGCCTGTTCGGCGGCGAGCCCCTAAGCGCGGCGATGCGCCTGGAAATCGAATCGCGCCTGAAGCTGACGGCCACGCAGAACTACGGTCCGACCGAGGTCATGGGGCCGGGCGTGGCCGGGGAATGCGAGGCGCGCGGCGGCATGCACCTCAACGAGGACCATTTTTTGGCCGAGATCGTCGATCCGGCCACGGGCAAGGCCTTGCCCGTGGGCGAGACCGGCGAGCTGGTGCTTACTTCGCTCACCAAGGACGCCTTTCCGGTCATCCGCTACCGCACCGGCGACCTGACCCGGCTGTTGCCCGGCGAGTGTCCCTGCGGCCGGACGTTCGCGCGTCTGGACAGCACGCTCGGGCGCGCCGACGACATGCTGCTGATCCGGGGGGTGCCGGTTTTTCCCGGGACCATCGAGGCGGCTTTGTCCCAGATGCCGGGCGGGGCTCCGGAGTACCGGGTGATCGTCGAGCGCGAGGGGGCCTTGGATACGGCCACGGTGCTCATCGAGACCTCTGAGGATATTTTTTTCGACCAGATGCGGCGGCAGAAGGAATTCGTGGATTCCATCAAGCGCAAGCTGCGTTCAAGCGCCGGGGTGGCCTTCGAGGTCCGGCTGGTCGAGCGCTGCGACGCGGCTTCGGGCGCGGCCAAGGTGATCGACAAGCGGCTCTTGACTTAGTTCTCGCCCGGGGTATCCGAGGCGATTGTCCGGATATTCTTCGGAAAACACCGCCGAACGCGAGGGCGCGGGGAAACCGCGAATCGTCTTGCGCCTGACCGGGGAACTTGACAATATCCGCCCCGAAGTCGAGGACAACGGACCATCCGGCGGCTGGCCGGCAAGGAGGAAAAGCCGTGAGTTCCGGGCCGGTCAGGATACTCGCCATCGACGACGAGCCGGTGGTCAGGGAGAGCATAGCCGCCTATCTCGAAGACAGCGGTTTTACGATGCTGCAAGCCCAAAACGGGCGCGAGGGTCTGGACATGTTCCGCCGCGAGAAGCCGGATCTCGTTCTGGTGGATTTGCGCATGCCGGAAGTCGACGGCCTGGACGTCCTTTCGGCCGTGCGGCGCGAATCCCCCGGCACGCCGGTGGTCGTGGTCTCCGGAACCGGGGTGGTGCAGGACGCCATCGAGGCCTTGCGGCGCGGCGCCTGGGACTTCGTGGCCAAGCCCGTCGCCGACATGGCCGTGCTCGAACACGCGGTGGCCAAGGCCTTGGAGCGCGCCGGGCTTTTGCGTGAAAACGCCGTCTACCAGACCGACTTGGAAACCAGAATCCGCGAGCGCACCGAGGACCTGGAGCGGGCCAACGTCCAGATGCGGGCCACGCTGGCGGCCACGATCAATTCCATCGCCACCATGGCGGAAATGCGCGATCCCTATACCGCCGGGCACCAGAAAAAAGTCTCGCTTCTTGCCGAGGCCATGGCCAAGGAACTGGGTCTGAGCGAGGACCGGGTGGCATGCGTGCGCGTCGCCGGCATGGTCCACGACATCGGCAAGGTCTGCGTGCCGCTCGAACTTCTGGCCAAGCCATCAAGGCTTGAAGTCCACGAGATGGCGTACATCAAGATGCATTCCACCTGGGGCCATGAGATCCTAAAGGACATCCCCCTGCCTTGGCCGGTCGCCGAAATCGTGCTCCAGCACCACGAACGGATGGACGGCTCGGGCTATCCCCGGGGACTCGCCGGCCCTGATTTGCTTGAGCAGTCCCGGATCATCGCCGTGGCCGACGTGGTCGAGGCCATGAGCGCGCACCGGCCCTACCGGCCGGCCATGGGCGTCGGACTCGCCCTGGCCGAGATCGCCGCCAGCCGGGGCGTCAAATACTGCCCGGATTGCGTGGACGCCTGCACGCGTATATTGGGCCCGGACGGCTGTATCGAAAACGCCTTCTGCCTTTTGCCCTGACCTTGGCAACCGTCCGACCGGAGAGCGCCGATGCCGCTGAAGGACAAGTTGGGATTTACCGGGGAGCCGCTGTACCTGATCGACGGCAGCTCCTTTCTGTACCGGGGTTTTTACGCCTATCCCGACCTGCGCCGTTCGGACGGCCTGCCGACCAACGCCCTGTATATCGTCTTGCGCATCCTGCTGCGGCTCTTGCGCGAGGAAAAGCCCCGCTACGCCGGATTTTTTCTCGACGGCAAGGGCAAGAATTTCCGCCACGGGCTCTATCCCGAGTACAAGGCCAACCGTGAGGCCATGCCGGAACCCCTCACACTCCAGGTCGAACCGGTCGGGCGCGGCGCCGGCCTGCTCGGATTCCCCCTGCTCGTCCTGGAAGGGGCCGAGGCCGACGACGGCATCGCCAGCCTGGCCAAGCGTTTCGGCTCCGGCATGCCGGTGGTCATCGTCGGGTCGGACAAGGACCTGCGCCAATGCATCAGCGAGAACGTGGTCCTGTGGGACCCGGGCGGCAAGCAGGACAAGCTCGTCACCCTGCGCGACTTCACCGAGGAATACGGCATCGCCCCGTCGGCCTGGCCGGATCTTCAGGCCCTGGTCGGAGACACGAGCGACAACATCCCCGGCGTCGCCGGCATAGGCCCCAAGTCGGCCGTGTCGCTGATCCGCGACTGGTCGGACCTGGAAGGGCTCAGGGAGCATGTGGCCGCAGTCAAACCGGCCTGGCGCGACAAGATCGCCCCGCAAATGGACGCAGTCTTCGTCTACCGCGAACTGACCCGGCTCAAAACCGACCGCCTGCCGGACCTGTCCCTGGAGGAGTTGCGCCTGCGGCCCGGCGACAAGAAGGACGTGCTGGCCTTTTTCAATGAATTCGAATTGCGCTCCCTGGCCCGGGACCTGGCGAACGCGCCGGAGGACTCCGTCCCGGCCGCCGCAGTTTCCCGGGCCAGGGAGCCCGGCTCCGCAAGGCCGGTCGCGCGGCAGCTGTCGCTTTTTTCGGGTCCGGACCCTGGCCCCGCCGCTGCGGAGAGAGGCGTTGCCCCAATCGTCCCGGGAGCGCTGCCGTCGCGCCCGCAACTTTTACGCGCAGCCGCCATCGGCCTCGCGGAACTGTCCGGGCTGGCCGGCCTGGACGGCGCAAGCCTCGGCCTGGTCGCGGACGGCGAGGACTATGAACTTGCGCTGCACGGGCGCGAAGTCCGCGTCAAGGCCACCCCGGAGCAGGCAGCCGCCGTTCTCGCCCGGGCCGGCCGCGTTCATACGCCCTCGTTCAAGGAGCTGCTCGCGCGCGAGCCGGCCTTTGCGGCGGTTCCGCTTAACGTCTGGTTCGACCTGAGCCTGGCCGGATACCTGCTCAATCCCGAAGACCGCAACTATTCCTTCGAACGCCTCTTGTCCGGTTACGGCGAATTTTTGCCCGAGAACGCGCAACGTCCCGGCGCCCTGGCCGCTCTGGAACTCGGGCTCGCGTTGGAGAAAAAAATCGATCAGGCCGCGCTCGGCGAGCTCATGCGCGGCCTGGAGACGCCGCTGATTCCGGTGCTCGTGGGCATGGAGCAGGCCGGCATCGGCCTGGACCTCGCGAGTTTCGAGGCCTTTCTGCGCGAGGTGAGCGCCGATCTCGACCGGCTCACCGGCGAGATTTTCGCCCTGGCCGGGACGCAATTCAACATCCGCTCAAGCAGGCAATTGGCCGAGATCCTCTACGACCGCCTGGGGCTCAAACGCCAAGGCAAAACTCCGGGTGGGGCGGTCTCGACGTCGGTGGAGGTTCTGGAGCGGCTGGAAGGCGCCCATCCGGTGGTGGACAAGCTGCTCGCCTTCCGCAAATTGGAAAAACTGCGCTCGACGTACCTTGAACCCCTGCCTAAGCTCGTGGGCGCGGGCGGGCGCATCCACACCACTTTCAACCAACTGGCCGCGGCCACGGGACGCCTCTCCAGCAGCAATCCCAATCTGCAGAACATCCCCATCCGGGGTGACATGGGCCGGCGCATGCGCGCCTGCTTTACGGCAAAGCCCGGCCACTTTTTGGCCGCGGCCGACTATTCCCAAATCGAACTGCGGGTTCTGGCCCACTTTTCGGGCGACGAAACCCTGATCGCCGCCTTCGAGCGCGGCCTGGACATCCACGCCCAGACCGCCGCGCTTTTGTGCGACAAAAAACCGGACGCAATCAGCGCCGACGAGCGCCGGCTGGCCAAAACCATCAATTTCGGCCTGCTCTACGGCATGGGGCCGCAAAAACTCAGCCGGGAACTGGGCATCGGCATGAACCGGGCCAAAGAGTTCATCGCCAAGTATTTCGAACGCCTGACCGGGCTCAAACAGTTCTACGAGGCCGTCATCGAAGCGGCCGGCAAGGCCGGCTACGTGACCACCCTGGCCGGGCGGCGCCGTTTCCTGCCCGAACTGCATTCCCAAAACAGCCAGCTGCAATCCCAGGCCAAGCGCCAGGCGGTCAATACCGTCATCCAGGGCAGCGCGGCCGACATCATCAAGATGGCCATGATCGCCGCAGCCGCAGATACACGGCTGCAAACCCTCGGCGCGACGCTCATCCTGCAGGTGCATGACGAACTGGTGCTTGAAGCGCCGGAAAAAAACGCCGCCGAAGCCGGGCGGCTGCTTGCGGAAATCATGAGCAAAATATACTCATTGCGGGTCCCCTTGGCCGTGGATACCGGCATCGGCCGCACCTGGGCCGACGCGCACTGACGCGGTCCTGGCCGCGTCCCGGACTGCGCCGGAGGGACAAGCGTCCCCTCTGCCTCCGTGAAACGGGAGCGGGTGGTGGAGCCGGTGGGGAAGCGGCGGGGCTTTCGGCTTTGAAACATTGTAACGAGCTGGTTTTCAACTGGTTATCCTATGACGAGCACACCCAAGACTATTCAGGAAGATCTGGCCCGGGCCAAAAGTTTTTATCAACGCAACGACGTCCAGCGGTCGCTGATGAGCTTGGGCAGCGCCTTGCGAGGACTACTGGAATGCAGGATCGCCGGACCGGAAAAGGCGCGCATCGACACCATGCTGCGCGAAGGCTATCAAAACGCCAACAAATTCGATAAAGTCAGGGAATTCGCTCCAAAAGGCCTCGCCTACGTCAAAGGCGATGAAAAATCCATGCTGGCCGCGCTCTTGCCCGTGGTCAGGCAGATCGACGAGGCGCTCAAGCGCGAAAGCCTGGAGGCCATGCGCGCCCGCAAGCTGCTCATCGACCAGATGGTTATCAAGGGCAACAAGCTGCTCGCCGACAAGAACATCAACGAAGCCATGCGCTGCTTCCGCGAGGCGGCGGCCGAATTCAAGGACGAAACCGGGCTTTTTCCCCTGGTCGCCACCCGGCTCATCGATACCGGCAATTTCAAGCAATCCATCGAATTTTCCCGCCGGGCGGTGTTTGAAAGCCCGGCCAATCCCAGGGCCTACGACCTGCTCCAAACCGGCCTGATCAAATCCGGGGACTGGGACGCAGGGGACAAATTTTTCGCCGAGGCGCAAAAACAACTGGGCGACAACGCGTTTTTGCTCCAGCTCCTCGCCGTGGTCAAAGCCAAACGCGGCGACTTCCCCGGAGCCGCGGCGGCCGCCGCAAAAGCCTTGGCCCTCGACCCCGCCCTGGAACAGGCCGCCAAGATACTCAAAATAGCCAAGGCCGGGTAAGAGAGAAGAACGGGGGAAACTTTTTTGAAAAAAAGTTTCCCCCGAACCCCCTTCCAAAAACTTTATTCGCGGCGGTGGCCTGTTTTCGCGCAGCGAAAACAGGCCACCGCCGAAATCAGGTTTTTGAATGGAGTTCGAGAGAAAATCTTTTACGGTGTAGACAAAAAATAACCGGGCCCTTTGCCGAGGGGGTCCGGGGGGGTCAATTGCGAGTTGCGAAGGTCTTCCTTCGCTTACTCGCAGTTCATCCCCCGGTGGGGTTCCAAGGGGCAAAGCCCCTTGGCTCCCGGAGAGCGAGGATCATTATGGACATCATTTCCGATCCGGCGGCGTTCCAGCGGGTTTGCTGGTTTTGGCGGTTGAGCGGGGCCAAGACGGCCTTGGTTCCGACCATGGGGTTTCTGCACGCCGGCCACGCCAGTTTGCTTGAAGCCGGGCGGGAGCGGGCGGACAAAGTGGCGCTGAGCGTCTTCGTCAATCCTTCCCAGTTCGGCCCGGGCGAGGATTTTGAGCGCTATCCACGCGATCCCGGACGCGACGCGGCTCTGGCCGAGGCCGCCGGGGTGGACGTGATGTTTACTCCCGAGCCCGGGGCCATGTATCCGCCCGGGTTCGCCACTTGGGTGGACGTGCCGGAGCTGGCCAAGGGGCTGTGCGGCGGCAGCCGGCCCGGTCATTTTCGCGGCGTGGCCACGATCGTGGCCAAACTGTTGATGCTGTCTTTGCCGAGCATGGCCATTTTCGGCCAGAAGGATTGGCAGCAGCTCGCCATCTTGAAGCGCCTGACGCAGGATTTGGGCTTTCCGGCCGAAATCGTCGGCCTGCCCACGGTGCGAGAGCCGGACGGCCTGGCGCTCAGTTCCCGCAACGTGTATTTGAGCGAGGCCGAACGCGCCCAGGCCCCGGCCTTGTACGAGGGATTGCGCTTGCTTAGGGACTGGGTCCGGGGCGGGCAGACCGGCGCGGAGGCATTGACCGCCCGGTTGCGCGCCTGGTGCGGCGAGCGCGCCCCGCTCGGGGAGATCGACTATCTGGAGATCGTGGACCCGGATTCGCTGACGCCGCTCGGCCAGGTGGGCGATCGGGCCTTGGCGGCCGCAGCCATGCGGTTTGGCCGGACCCGGTTGATCGACAACCTGCTTTTGAGCCCGGCGGGGTAAAGACGCCGGCATCCGTTTGGAATTTGACAATTCACGATGGTCTGTGCCAAGTTGCGGCGCTTTCTCAAAGTAAATTCCCGGCCGTGAGCCGGGACGGCGTCTCCCGGGTTTTAAGGCTTGCGGGCCTGGCCGGCGGGACGACCACGCCAATAGGAACGGAGGATTCATAATGATTGCGTCTCAAGGCCGGTATTTGTTCACTTCAGAATCAGTGACCGAGGGGCATCCCGACAAGGTGGCCGACCAGATTTCCGACGCGGTGTTGGATACGATCATCGGTCAGGACCCGGACGCCCGGGTGGCCTGCGAAACCCTGGTGACCACGGGGCTGGCTTTCATCGCCGGCGAGATCACCACCAGCGCCTATGCCGATTTCCCGGCCATCGTGCGCGAGACCGTCAAGGAGATCGGCTACAACAGCTCGACCATGGGGTTCGACTGGGAAACCTGCGCCGTGATTTCCTCGGTGGACAAGCAGTCCGCCGACATCGCCATGGGCGTCAACCGCAAGAACCCCGAAGAGCAGGGCGCCGGCGACCAGGGCATGATGTTCGGGTTCGCCTGCGACGAGACCGAAACGCTCATGCCCATGCCGATCTATTACGCCCATAAGTTGTCGCGCCGCCTGGCCTACGTCCGCAAGAACAAGGTCCTCGATTTTCTGCGGCCCGACGGCAAGACCCAGGTGGCCGTGGAGTACGTCAACGGCAAGCCGGTGCGCATCGACAACGTGGTCGTGGCCTGCCAGCACGACGAGAACATCGCGTACCCGGACTTGGCCGAGGCGGTGAAGAAAGAAGTCATCGAGAGCGTGCTGCCCAAGGAAATGGTCGACAAGAACACCCAGATTTTCATCAACACCACCGGCCGGTTCGTGATCGGCGGCCCCATGGGCGACTGCGGCCTGACCGGGCGCAAGATCATCCAGGACACTTACGGCGGCATGGGCAACCACGGCGGCGGGGCGTTTTCCGGCAAGGACCCCTCCAAGGTCGACCGCTCCGGCGCCTACATGGCCCGGTACATCGCCAAGAACGTGGTGGCTGCGGGCGTGGCCAAGCGTTGCGAGGTCCAGGTCGCCTATTGCATCGGCGTGGCCCAGCCGGTTTCGGTGCTGGTCACCTCGCAGGGCACCAGCGAGATCGGCGACGAAGAGTTGACCCGCGCCGTGCGCGAGGTCTTCGACCTGCGTCCGTACTATATCATCAAGCGTCTTGATCTGCGCCGCCCGATTTACAAGAATTCCTCCTGCTACGGCCATTTCGGCCGCGAACGCCCGGATTTCACCTGGGAGCGCACCGACGCCGTCGCCGATCTGAAAACGGCCCTGAAGATCTAAGCTGTTCGGGGGAGGAGCCCTTCGGGCTCCTCCCCCGAACCCCCATAAACCACGCATGGCGCTTCAATCCCATATTCGCAATTTCAGCATCATCGCCCACATCGATCACGGCAAGTCCACCCTGGCAGACCGTATCCTGGAACTCACCGGGCTGGTGGCCGAGCGGGACCGCCGCGAGCAATACCTCGACCGCATGGATCTCGAGCGCGAGCGCGGCATCACCATCAAGGCCCAATCCGTGCGCATCCCCTATAAGGCCGCCGACGGCCGCCAGTACATCTTAAATCTCATCGACACCCCGGGCCACGTGGATTTCAGCTACGAAGTCTCGCGCAGCCTGGCCGCCTGCGAAGGCGCGCTGCTCGTGGTCGACGCCACCCAGGGCGTCGAGGCCCAGACCCTGGCCAATGTCTTTCTGGCCCTGGACCACGACCTGGAAGTCATCCCGGTGCTCAACAAGATCGATCTGCCCAGCGCCGACCCGGAGCGGGTCAAGACCGAGATCGAGGAGGTCATCGGCCTGTCAGCCGCCCAGGCCCTGGCTGTGAGCGCCAAGACCGGCGAACACGTGGCCGAGGTCCTGGAAGCCATCGTGACCAAGCTGCCGCCGCCCGAGGGCGATCCGGACGCCCCCCTGGCCGCGCTGATCTTCGATTCCTGGTACGACGCCTACCAGGGCGTGGTGGTGCTTTTCCGGGTCATGGACGGGGTGGTCACCCCCGGGCTCAAAGTCAGGATGTTCGCCACCGGCGCGGAGTACGAGGTGGCCAGGCTCGGCGTCTTTTCCCCGGACGCCATGGACTCCAAGCAGTTGGGGCCGGGCGAGGTCGGCTTTCTCACCGCAGGCATGAAAGACCTCTCCGAAGCTCGGGTCGGCGACACCATCACCTCAGCCGTCCATCCCGTGAATGAACCCCTGCCCGGGTTCAAAGAGATCCAGCCCATGGTCTTTTGCGGGCTCTATCCCGTGGACGCCGACGAATACGAGACGCTCAAGGGCGCCCTGGAAAAGCTCCAGCTCAACGACGCCGCCCTGACCTACGAGGCCGAAACCTCCCAGGCCCTGGGATTTGGCTTCCGCTGCGGTTTCCTCGGGCTCTTGCACATGGAGATCATCCAGGAACGCCTGGAGCGCGAATTTTCCGCCAACCTGATCGCCACCGCCCCCTCGGTCATCTACAAAGTGACCACCCTGGCCGGCAAGACCTTTGACATCGACAACCCGAGCAAGCTGCCCAAGGCGGCGGAAATCGCCAGCCTGAGCGAACCGTACGCGCGTCTGGAAATCCACTCGCCCGGCGAATACGTGGGCAACATCTTCCAGCTGTGCGAGGAAAAACGGGGGCATCAGAAAGACATCCGCTACCTGACCTCCAAACGGGTCATCATCACCTACGAAGTGCCCTTTGCCGAGGTGGTCTACGATTTCTTCGACAAGCTCAAGTCGATGACCCGGGGCTACGCTTCGCTGGACTATGAAGTCATCGACTACCGCGTCTCGGACCTGGTCAAGCTCGACATCCTGATCAACGGCGATCCGGTGGACGCGCTCTCGGTCATCGTGCACCGCGACAAGGCCTATACCCAAGGCCGCGCCCTGGCGCTGAAACTGCGCGGGGTCATCCCGCGGCAGCTCTTCGAAGTGGTCATCCAGGCCGCCATCGGAACCAAGATCATCGCCAAGGAACGGGTCGCGCCCCTGCGCAAGAACGTCACCGCCAAATGCTACGGCGGCGACATCACCCGCAAACGCAAGCTGTTGGAAAAACAAAAAGAAGGCAAACGCCGCATGAAGCGCATGGGCAACGTGGAAATCCCCCAGGAAGCCTTCCTGGCGGCGCTTAAGGCTGGAGATTAGATGAGTTGGGAGAATTGGGGGAAGAACCTTTTTTAAAAAAAAGGTTCTTCCCCCAATTCTCCCAACTCCTAAAAACTTTAAAGTTTTTTGGGGAAGAGGGGTCTGGGGAGAAACCCCTTTTGTTCACAAAAGGGGTTTCTCCCCAGATTCGCTCCCCCAAAAAAAGCTTCAATGAAAAGAGGGTCGTATGAATCCCAGATGGCAGAGTTTGCTTAAGGAATATGTCGAGGCCTTGGCCGTGGCCGTGATATTGGCCTTGGTCATCCGGTCTTCGGTGGTCCAGGCCTTCAAGATTCCTTCGGGTTCGATGCTGGAGACGCTCCAGATCGGCGATCATCTGTTGGTCAACAAGTTCCTATACGGCCTGAAGCTGCCCTTCACGGACATTGTGGTCCTGCCGATCAGCGACCCGGCTTTCCAGGACATCATCGTTTTCGAATTTCCCGAAGACCCCTCCAAGGACTTCATCAAGCGGCTCATGGGCCTGCCCGGTGACACCATCGAAATCAAGGACAAGGTCGTCTATCGCAACGGCGTCAAAGTCGACGAAAGCTACACGCAATTCAAACATCCGGATTCGGACTCGGACCTGGAGAACTTCGGCCCGATCACCGTGCCGCAGGGCAAATACTTCTGCATGGGCGACAACCGCGACGAATCTTACGATTCGCGGCGCTGGGGCTTCGTGGATCGCTCGAAAATCAAGGGCAAGGCCTGGCGCATCTATTGGTCCTGGGGCGATTCCCCGATCTCGGTTCGCTGGAACAGGATCGGACAGTTGGTGCAGTAGGCCAGGCCGGGGCAACCCCGTATTTTACGGCAAGGCAGGCGGTAAGGGGAGGGGAAAAGCGTGGCCGCACCGGATTCTCATGTCCAGGGCGATAGCCGGCTTGATTCCCATGGCCCTGGCGCTGGGCTGGTGGAAACATTTTTTTCCGGCACCGGCCCGACTTACGACCACATTGTCGGCCTGACCACCCTCGGGCAGGACGCCCGCTGGAAAAAACTGATCCTGAAGCAAATCCCGGCCGGCTCGACCCGGATCGTCGACCAGGCCTGCGGAACCGGCATCCTCACCTTCCAGATCGCCAAGCGGTTTCCTTTGGCCCGGGTCATCGGCGTCGAGCTGCGCGACGAATACTTGAGCCTCGCCCGGCGCAAAGCGAAACACGCCGGTCTGACCAACGTCGAATTCATCCTGGGCCGGGCCGAGGACGTGGTCCTTGAGCCCGGCGTCGATTGCATCGTCTCCTCGTATCTGGCCAAATACGCCGATCTCCCGGTGCTGATCGCGGGCGCCAAGGCCATGCTGCGGCCCGGGGGAATCCTGGCCATGCACGATTTCGCCCCAACCCGGGATCGTTCCTTCGGCGGCCTGGGCGCGTTCTATTTCATACTGCTTCGGGCCTATAGCCGCTGGCGCTATCCGGAGTGGGAGACGATCTTCCGCGAACTGCCCGAACTGATGCTGCGCACGAATTGGCCCGGCCATCTGGCCGGACAGCTTGCGTCGCAGGGCTTCGCGGACATCCGGACGCAGGCCTTGTCCGGCAATATCGCGGCCTTGGTCACGGCCCGCAAAGAATGAACCGTGGGTGAATCGGCCCCCTCTTTTGCATTTCAAGGGCGCAAGGCGCCCCGCCGTGCGCCGGGGGGAGTGTTTTGCGGGCTCCCTTCAGAAAACGGAAAAAACCGGATGTCCCGTTGGCGGACGCAATGGTGTGTTTGCGGCTTTGAACGCCAGGGGAAAGACCTTATCGGGGGACGGCTGCATATGAAACGGTTAGACTCTGTCGATGTTCTCCGAGCGCTCGCCCTGATTGGCATGGTGATCTGCCACTATCCCATTTTCCTTTCCAGCGGCGAAGGGGCGGACGCCATGTTGTATTTCCTGTCCAATCATCTGCTGGGCGGCGATTTCGCGGCCTCCTGGTTTGTTTTTTTAGTCGGCGTCAGCCAGGTTTTGTCGGCGAAAAAGAGGGGCGCCGCAAACGCGAGCGATTCCCGGGTGGTGCTGCGCGGCGCGGTCATATTCATCTTCGGGTTGTTATTTCTGTTGATAATCGTGGGGTATGAGGAACTCTGGGACTGGGACATCCTGACCTTCATCGGGGCCATGACCATCCTGCTGCTGTATTGTCGCCGGGCGCCGTCTTGGGGTCTGCTTGCGCTCTGCGCCGCAGTGCTCTTCGTAACGCCCTGGCTTCGGTCTTTTACCGACATTGCCTCGTTTTACGGCGGAAAATTCGTGAGCGTCGGCTGGATCTCCGACTTTATTCCCAATTTCATTTTCGACCCGGCCAAGGATTACCTGGGCGGCCAAACGGTTCTCGACAACACCGTCGGTTTTTTTCTGACCGGGCAATTCCCGCTGCTGCCCTGGCTCGTCTATCCGGTCGTCGGATTTACCGTCGGCAGAAGGCTGGCGCAGGACCGCATGGCCGCCGATACCCCGTATTTACTGCTCATCGGACTGCTCTTGTCCTTCATGGGGCTGTTCACCGCCTATGCCGGTTCAATACGGCCGTCGTTCTCCGTGGCCAACGACTACATCACGCCGCTGTCGTTCTACCCGCTGTCCTTTAGCATGGCCATGTTTCTTTTGGGCGTCGTGCTGATCGTGTTCACCGTTTTATGGAACGTCCTGGACAGCAAGCCGGATACGAACGCGAAACCCGGGCTGGCGCTCAACTATTGCCGGCAAATCAGCAAATATTCCCTGACAATCTACGTGAGCCATTTCGCCTTGTTTTACATCCCGCTACGCATCGTCCATCTCGCGACCGGGAAATATTATTTGCACGAATTGACCAGCACTTCGCTCGCCCTGGCTTCCTCCATCCTTTTGTTGATTGTTTATTATCCCGTGTTGAAGCGCTGGGACAAGGCTGGCGGGAGATACAGCTTCGAGTGGCTCCTTAGCAAAACGCTATCCGCATGCAGCCGTAAAACGACATCGTAACGGTGCACTGGTTGTTTTATTTTCTTATTGCGTGAACGTGTTGCCGAATCGCGCCATCCTGGTGCTCATGCTCGGATCTTTGGTCATCCGTATTTGCGCGGAGCATAAACCAACAATGGCGCAGCATCAGGATAGTGTTCCAGGTCAGGAAAAAAGCGCTGGCAGCGAAGACAATGTCTTCGATGCGCTCGGTGTTGACGATGGTGTTGGGTATTTTAATGCAGGCAACGCACATTTCCATGAACAAGCCCAGCAGTAAGAAGCACAAGCCGTATTCATGACAGATATGATCCACTTGTTGCTGGAGCCTGGTCTCGAATGCCGGGTAAAGCCTGAATATTCGCATGAAAGATTGACGTTCCTCCACGGCGACACCATATCCGATCAGGATGACACCTAGGTATTCGTAGGTATCTTCCAGTTCGAGCACGTTGCCCACGGCATTGAAGATCATTGGCAACGTGATCAACAGGGACAATACGCTCACAAATATCAGCAGCACATTGATGGCGATGATGCCGTACCTCCCAGTGAAGACAAGGAGCATTTTCTCCCTCAACCTAGGCTCGGTCTCTCTGCTCATAATACCTCCTGCGTGCGCATTCATTGATCCCGTGGACTGATTTTAGTCTAAGAGTACGTTTTTTCCCCGAATTCCGAGACCACCCCGTTGCGCTTTCCTTTGCTCTCTCATTGCCCTATAAAATATTCGGCCGGGCGCGCCGTCTTTTGAGCGACAAAGAAAAATCAAACACGCTATTGACCCAACGCCGCCGCCACGGTACTCAGTCAAAGTCTAAATAACCTTGGCGGCCGCGCCAACCGACGAGAGGATGCCATCATGACGGAAAAAGAACGCTGGACCTGCCCCAAATGCCAGGCCGAGAACGATGCGGATTTCACGCATTGCCGCCTGTGCGGCCAAATCAGAGAGGATCAGGACGCAGCCGGCGAGAAAACCTGCGCCCACTGCGGCGTCGTATGCACGGACTATTTCACCTGCCCCAAGTGCGGCGGCCGGGAATTTTTGCAGCTGTAAATAACCAAGGGAGCGCCGGCTCACCCGGCGCTCCCTTGGCTGATTGCTTGCGGACAAAGGCGTTACCCTCTGCTCCCGCGATTTTGGCCGTCAGGCCGTACGCCTATTCGGGAACCGTTTCGAGGACGACCTCGCCGTATTCGTCCTTGGCGACGGTCTTGATCTTTAAGAGTTCCCGCCAACGCGCAAACGCCCCCACGAACACCAGGCACATCAGGCTCATGACGACAATCGCCAAGGTTGTCAGCAGGTAGAGTCCCTTGGGCAGGAAGTTGTCCGTCACGGACTCAATTCCGGCGGTAAATGTGATCACGGTCATGAGCAGGCCGGGCACGGCCGTGATCCAGGCGTATTTGGCCTTGCCCATGCGAATGATCATCGTGGTGCCGACGATCAGGGCGCAGGCGGCCAGGAGTTGGTTGGACATGCCAAAGAGCGGCCAGATGGTGGAGATGTCTCCGGTATAGACGAGGTAGCCCCAGGCCGACGTGAACAGGGCGCTGGCGATGATGATGCCCGGCCACCAGCGCTTCTCGTTGAACTTGGGGATCACGTGGCCGATCATTTCCTGCAGGAAGAAACGGCCGACCCGGGTGCCGGTGTCCACGGCGGTCAGGATGAAAACGGCCTCGAACATGATGGCGAAGTGGTACCAATAGGCCATCATGGACTTCATGAACGGGACGGAGGAGAAGATGTAGGCCATGCCCACGGCGAGCGAAACCGCGCCGCCGGGACGGCCCTGGATATTTTCGCCCACGGCTGTGGCCAGCGCGGGCAGGTTGACGGTGTCCAGGCCGAGCTTGGCGAAGGCGGCGGGCGCGGCGTTGATGGCGAAGTAGTCCGCCGGAACCAAGACGCAGGCCGCGATCAGGGCCATGATGGCCACCAGGCCTTCGACGAGCATGGCGCCGTAGCCGACAAACAGGACATCGCGTTCGCGTCCGATCATTTTGGGCGTGGTGCCGGTGCCGATGATCGCGTGAAAGCCGGAAAGCGCTCCGCAGGCGATGATGATGAACACGAACGGGAAGACCTTGCCCGGAATGATCGGGCCGCCGCCGTGGATATACTGGGTCAGGGCCGGCATCTGGAGATCGGGCCGGACCCAGAACACGCCGAACACCAGCGCGGCGATGGTGCCGATCTTGAGGAACGTGGACAGGTAATCGCGCGGGCACAGCAGAACCCAGACCGGCAACACCGAGGCCACGAAGCCGTAGGCCGGGATGATGAGCGCGATCTGGTTGCGGCTCAGGTTGAACCAGGGGCCGAACACCGGATGCGCGGCCACGTGCGGCCCGGCCACCACGGCGACAAACAGGAGGATGACGCCGATCAGGCTCGCGCCGAAGACGTCGTTCGGGCGCCAGACATGCAGATACACGCCCATGAGCAGGGCGATGGGCATGGTGGCGAAGACCGTGAACGTGCCCCAGGCGCTGTCGTGCATGGCGTTGACCACGGCCAGGGACAACCCGGCGAGGGTCAAAAGCAAAATGAACAGCACCGCCCAGGAAGCCACGTGCCCCGTGGCCGTGCCGATTTCCAGCTCGGCGATGCGGCCGATGCTGCGGCCTTTGTGGCGCACCGAACAGAACAGGATCACCATGTCGTGGACGCCCCCGGCCACGACGCAGCCGACGATGATCCAGAGCGCCCCGGGCAGGAAGCCGAATTGGGCGGCCAGCACCGGCCCGAGCAGGGGCCCGGCCGCGGCGATGGCCGCGAAATGATGTCCGAACAGAACGAATTTGTTGGTGTTTACATAGTCCACGCCGTCGGCCATCTTGACGGCCGGGGTCAGGCGGTTGTCCTTGAGACTCAGGACTTTGTTCGCGATGAACAGGCCGTAGAAACGGTATGCTATGGCGAAAACGCACATCGCGACGAAAACGAGCGTGAATGCGTTCATCTTCTCCTCGCTTGTCGGGCGTTCAAAGCTGCAACCGAACCCTTGCCGTTGTGCATTGCGGCCTCCCTTTTCGCCATGCGGCGAACGTGCGTCCCGTGGATCGCGGCCTGGACGAAAAATCCAGCATTGACTCCTGGCTACGGACTGTCCCGCCTTTCGTCAAGCCGCGAAAAGTCCCGGCGGCCATCCCTTTTTCAACGGGCTGCTAGGCCAGCAACTCGCCGGCCTCACGCATGAGTTGCGCAATGGCCAATCCCTGGGGGCAGGCGCGTTCGGCCCGGCTGTAGTCCAGGCCGGCAAGATTGGCCCTGGCTTCTTCGGACAGTCCGGCCAGGACGTTTCTGGCCAGCTCCGGGTCGCCGTAGTGTTTGTGGTACATCAGTCCACGCATGACCTCGCCGATCGGCGCGGCGCCGTCCACGGCGGCTTGGCAGATGCTGCTGCAACCGGCGCAGTAACCGCCTTTGGTGTCTTCGGCAAAGGCCGCAAGCGAGCGGATTTCATCCTCGGCCAGGGCGGTCATGTCCCGCGAAGCGGCCACGTTGGCCGCCAGAATGGTCAGGGTGGGCATCTGGGAACAGATGCTGGCGACATGCGGATTTTCCCACACGGCCTTGAGCTTGGCCTGCTTGTCGGTGAAGCCGCGCTCCAGAAAGCGGCTGACCATTTTCAGCTCCGCCTCGCTGTCGGGCCGGGTAGGGCCAAATCCCTGGGTTTTCATGGCCACCAGTCCGATGCCCGCCTCGGTGCAGGCGGCCACCGCCTCCTGCATCTTTTGCGTCTGCATCACTCGGAAATTGTAGGTGATCATGACCACGTCGATGCCGCCCTTCTTGACGGCGGCGAAGATGCTGTCTTCCATGTTGTTGTGGGCGCTGAAACCGAAAAAACGCATCTTGCCGGCTTTCTTCATCTTGTCCGCGAAATCCAGGTGGGCCGGTTCGACCTCGTCGAAGGCGTTGACGCCGTGGACAAAAAATAAATCCACGTGATCGGTCTTGAGCCGCCCCAGGCATTTGTCGAAGCGTTCGGGGAAATTGCCGCCCTTGGGCACGAGTTTGGTGGTCAGGAAGATGCCCGCCCGGGCCTCGGGATTGCGGCTGAAGAAGCGGCCGTAGCCCTCTTCGCTTAAGCCGTTGCCGTAGATCTCGGCGGTGTCCCAGTAGTTCACGCCCCAGGCCAGCGCCTGCTTGAGCAGCAACTGGTTGTTTATGGTGTCGAACATGCCGCCCAGGCACAAAACCGGCGCATCGACGCCGGTCTTGCCCAGCTTGCGCCGGGGCATGGCCGCAAGCGCGGGCTTTTGCTCCGCCGCGCCGGCGGTCGAAAAAGGCCCGGCCGCGGCCAGGCCGGTCGCGGCCGCCGAGCCAAGGCCCACGGTTTTCAGAAAATGACGCCGGGAAAAAGCCGGGGAATTCTTCTTGTCGTCCATGATCGCTGCCTCCGGTCGAAACCTGTTGGATCTGGTTTTCTTTTTTAATTTATTTTGTACTACAAAATAAAATCATTTTGTCGTTCAGCGCTTTCAAAATGGGATTCCAAAGGGGCCTCGCCCCTTTGGCCGCCGGAGGCTTTCTCTCCCCCCGGCCCCCTATATGATCAGGCGCCCTCGGCGGGAGCGCGACTCGTTTTCGCTGTTGACCCGGATGGCCCGCAGGCCCGCGACCGGGCATTCGTGTTCGCACATGCCGCATCCGATGCAGCGCGAGGCGTCCACGTAGGGCCGTTGCAGCCGGACCACGATGTCCACGGCCTCGCCCGGTTCGGGCGGCGCGCTCCACCCCGGGGCCTTGACCAGGCCGATCCTGTTGCCTTCGAACACGCTGATGCGCCGCAGGGCTTCTTGCTGCCGTCCGCTACGGCGCAGATAATAATCGCCTCCGGCCAGGGGCGCATTGACCGGCCCCAGCCCGGCCACTTCCAGGCTGTCCTGCGAAGCGGTCATGATTTTGGCCCGGCCGTCGCGGATGGCTTCAAAGACCGTGCGGGTAAAAATGGCCTTTGGGCTGACCGGGCACAGCTCCTGGCAGACGATGCACGGCCGGTCCAGGACCCAGGGCAGGCAGCGGCTGCGATCCACCAGGGCCGACCCCAGGCGGATCGGTCCGGCGGCGGCGAAATCGGCCCGGCCTCTTTTTTCGTCGACGGTGAGCGGCCGGATGGCGGCGGTGGGACAGACCTGGCCGCAGGCGATGCAGTTCACCTGGCAGCCGGAATCGCCGAGCCGGTAATTGATGGCCGGGGTCCACAGCCCTTCCAGTCCGGCCTCGGCCAGGGCGGGCTGGATGATGTTGCTCGGGCAGGCGCGCATGCATTGGCCGCAGCGGATGCAGCGGGCCAGGAAGCGCTCCTCGTCCAGAGCCCCGGGCGGGCGGATGAGGTTCGGATTGTTGTTCGGACCGGTCAAGCCGCCAAGGCGCAGAGCCGGTCCGGTGAAAAGGCCTGCGGCGGCGCCCATGACCACCCCCCGCCGGGACAGGTCGGGCAGGGGCGCTTCCCCACCGGCCGAGGGCTTGGCGTCGAAGCGGATGCGGCCGTGCGGGCAGCGCTCCAGGCAGTTGCAGCACATCAGGCATTCGCCGGTGACGACCGTGCCCGACGGCGAGCAGGCGCCCTCGCAATAGGCTTCGCACACCGTGCATTCGCCGCAATGATCGGCGGCTTTGCCGATGCGCCAGGGGGCAAATCGGGACAAGAGCCCGAAAAGCGCCCCCAGGGGGCAGGCAAACCGGCAGAAAAAACGGGGAATGACCAGATTCAGGCCCAAAATCGCGAGCAACACCGCGCCGATCAGCCAGGCCGAGCCGTAGTGGCGGGGTTTAAACGATAAAATGAGCGAGCCCGAATCCAGGATGGGCGCGAGCGTCAGGTTGATGGAGCGGTGAAGCAGCGGCAAGGGATCGAGCAGCCCGGTCGCAAGCGTGCCGGTCAGGGCGCAGGCCAGCAGAAAGAGCAGCAGATAATATTTGATGACCCGGGCCGGGCGGGGACGGTTGGCCCGGACTCTGCCCAGCGGCTTGCTGGAATATTGTCCGAGCCAGCCGAAAAATTGGTTGAGCGCGCCAAGCGGGCAGGCGAAGCCGCAAAAAAACCGTCCGAGCGCGGCCGTCAGCACAAGCGCGGCCAAGGACCACAGCAAAGGGGCGTAGAGCGTTCCGGTCGAAAGCATGGTCGCGAGCGCGGTCAGGGGATCGAGATCGAGAAGCCAGTTGACCGGCCAGCCGCGCAATTGCCACCAGCGGTCGCCGACGGAGGCGACCAGGCACAGCCAGAAAAACAGGATCAGGAAAAACACCTGGCTTATGCGTCTGACGGTTACGATGGGCATGGCGTTTCTGGGGTCAGGCCCCGAGGTTGATGCGCACGGGATTGAGCCGCGTATAGTCCGCATGCCCGGCCCCGGCGGCCTCGGCCATGCGGATATAGGGAACCTCTGAGATCGTGCGCTCCAGAAGCTCCAGCCCGGCCGCGTCGGCGGCCACCGGATCGGTGGAAACGATGAGCGTGTCGGCGGCCTTGAGATCGCTGAGCGACCCGCCGGTCGGGCCGTTGGTCAGCATGACCCGGGTTCCGTCGAGGACGCACAGGGTCGGTTTGGCGAGCAGGGACAGTTCGGTGATGATCCCGGCGATCTTCTGATGGAAGACGTTGCGCCGGCCGCCGAGCAGGCCGTAGAAATTTTTCAGGATCATTGAGGCCCCGGCCCGGGCGTGATCCTTCACCGGGGCCATGGCGATGAGCTTGGTCACGCCTTTGAAAGCCCCGGCCATGACCGGCCAATCGACGAGCAGCTTGCCCCCGGGCAGCGTCAGGGGCGAAAACATGCCCTCCCCGGGGATGATAAGCCCCGCCCCGGCCAAGGACGCGGCCTCGGCGATGCCGGTCAGGGCGAAACAGCTCTCGGGGTTGTTGATCGGATTGTCCGTCACCGTGACCGAGGCCGCGCCGGCGGCCAGGCATAGCCTGGCCATGGCCGCAAACAGCTCGGGATTTGTGGTCGCGCCCAAAGAAGGCGGCGTGGCGAAGGCGGCGTTGACCTTGATGAGCACCCGGTCGCCTTTTTGGATAAAGGCCTCGATGCCCCCCAGGGCGGTCACGGCCCGTTCCAGCATCGCCGCGCGGTCGGCGCCCCGGACGATGGCCATGCGGCCTTGGCCCGAGGCGGTTTGAACGGAAAAATCGCCCAGGCCGGTCAAGACCTTACCCAGGTCGCCCGGCTGCGGTCCGCGCCCGTCATAGAGGCCGGCGTACAGCGCTCCGGCCGAGAGCGTCAGGGCCGAGGCTGCGGCGGCCCGCTTGATGAAATCGCGGCGGGTCAGCGCCCCTTCGGCACGGTGTCCCGTATCGCTCGGCTTATTCACCGCATCTTCTCCCTTGCCTGCTTTTCAAACGTAGCGGCCAGGGCGACGGCCGCCTGGAGGGAGGTGGCCTCGTGGATCCCGTAGAATAGGCGCCCTTGCTTCAAAAGCACCTCGAAAACGCCGTTTGATTCAAGCGCCTGCGCGCCTTCGGGGAGATCCTGCGCCGTGATTTCGCCGTAGCCGTTGGCAAGCAGAAACGCGAGGTAGTTTTGCTTCCAGGTCCGGGCCTGGGCCTCATCCGGCAAAATCGCGGCAAACCCCGTGGCCTCGGCGCCGCCGAGCGCGTAGTCGGCGGTATAGACGTTGCCAAAGCCCTCCAGCCCGAAGGCGTCGGCCATGGCCAGGCGCAGGCTGCCCGGCGTCATGCCCTGGGCCGGGAAAAGGGAAGCCGGACTTGACTGTGTCTCCCGGCCGGCCCCCTCGCCGGGCGACGGGGAAAGCTTGGCCAATAGGGCTGCGCCCAGGGGCTCCAGGAGATTTTTGACGGCCGCTTCGTCCGAGTCGGCCACGATTTCCAGGTAGCGCGCGCCCACGGTGAAAAACAGGGCGTTGCCCGTGGAGTAGGCGTTTTCGGTCAGGCCGGACGCGGCGGCCCCGCTGCGGCGCTGCCCGGAAAAGACCGCAAAGGCGGAATCCGGGGAAGCCATATCGTAGACATAAACGTCAAAACGCGCCTTGTCGCCGCCGGCCGGAGCAAGGGGGCGCCAGACCATCTCCTTGAAGCCCGAGGAAAGATACAGTTCGGCCTTGCCGTCGATCTTGTCCGAAAGGGTGTCCGGCCCAAAGGTTTCGGCCCCGGCCAAGGCCGCGACCCCGGGCAGGGCGTCCAGGGCCGGGGTCAGTTCCGAGGCGGGCTGTCCGGAAGTCTTTTTCGCGTCGGCCGGGCCTTCGCGCAGGGCCGCGACCACCGCCGGGTTGAACTGGGACTGTTTGGTCAGGGCGTAGGCCAGGACGGCCAGCAGGACGCACAAGACGGCGTATCCGGCCCGGCGTTCGGCAGCGCCGACCGAGGTGATCCGCTTCGGCCCTCGGCGCAAGCGCAGTGGTTTGGACAAGGTACTCATAACAATCCAGAAACATTGTAAAAACGTGCCGGATTCCGTCGGCCGGCTTATTTGGCCAAGGCCTTGCCTTGGCTCAAGTCATAGAGCGGGACCATTTTTTTCTCCCGGATCAGGAAGTCTTCGGGCTTTTGCAACTGCAAATCGCCGCCGGCATCGATGAAACGCAGTTCGGAGCTGACCGGAAATCCGCTCTGCCCGGCCTTTTCCAGGCTGTCCTTGGCCTGCGTGTATTGTCCGTCGGTCTTGTTCTTGTGGAATTGCCGCCGCCAGTCCAGCCACTGTGCGGTGTCGGCCCGGGAGCGATCGATGAAGACATAATGGATGACCTTGCCTGGACAATCCTCTTCCAGAATGAGGCTGTATTCCAGGGAGCCGGCCGCGCCGTTTGCGGCGTCAATCCGGGTTTTCTCGGCGGCCTCGATCAGCCAGGCCACGGGACAGGAACGCGAGGCGGCGAAATCCTTGACCGCGCCGAAGACGTACCGGGGCTCGACTTCGTCGGCCACGAAATTGCCTTCGAGAAACGTTTGGGGCGCGGTGAACTCGGCCAGGCCGTCCTTGGCGCGCAGTTCCCTGACCGACTGGCTGGCCGCGTTCGCCGGAGCGCAGGGACAGGTCGTAAGCAAAGCCAAAAAAAGCGCGCATACGGTCCGAGTCATGGGGGAATCCTCCCGTCCCAGCGTGGATGACGATTGACCCAAAATAGGAACCTCGCGGGTGGGGGTCAAGGAATTTATTGGCAGTCGCCCTCGGGGCGTTTGCGGGCTTCACGCCGGCCTTCGAGTTCGCCGATCTCGTTCTCGAGGATGGACAATGCGGCCAGAAGCGACTCGGCTTGCCTGCAAAGCTCGTGATAGCGCTTGGAGAGTTCGGTGAAGAGATCCGTTTTGGCGTAAACAGCCGGGTCGGCCATCTGCGCCTCGACCGCGGCCTGTTCGCCCAGGGCCTGTTCCAACGCCGCCTCCATGGCCGCGAAGCGCTCCTGCCTGGGTTTGAGTTCGCGGTAGAGGGCGTTTCGCCGCTCGGCCTCAAGGCGTTTGGCCTCCTGTTTGGCCAGGCGCCCTCCTTGGTCCGCCACGGCTCGGGCGGCCGCCGGACCGCTCGCGGCCAGGACGGCCTGCTCCTTGAGGACGCGTTCATAGGCCGCAAAGCCTCCGGGAAATTCCCGCATGCCTTCGCCGTCCACGGCCCAGACGGTCTTGGCCGCCTCGGCCAGCAGGTGGCGGTCGTGGGCCACGAAAAGCAGGGTTCCCGCGTAATCGGCCAAGGCCCGGACCAAGGCTTCGCGCGACTCCAGGTCGAGATGGTTGGTCGGTTCGTCGAGCACCAGAAAATTGGCCCGGGCCAGAAACAAGGAGGCCAGGACCAGCCGGCTTTTCTCGCCGCCGGACAGATCGCCGGAGGCGCGCTCGAAATACTCTTCCCCGAGCAAAAAAAGTCCGAGCACCGAACACAGCTGTTCGTGGGAGGTTTTTGGGTCGGACAGGCGGCGAATTTCGCTTATGACCGTGGCCGAGGGGTTGAGGATCTCGGTCTGATGCTGGCTGAAATAGCCCAGGCGCACGCCCGAACCCAGCTTGAGCCCGCCCGTGGTCGGGGCGCTCACCCCGGCGATCAGTTTGAGCAGGGTGGTCTTGCCGGCCCCGTTGGCGCCGACCAGGGCCACTTTTTGGCCCCGGTACAGGTTGAAAGTCAAAGGCTTCCAGGGGGTGAATCCGTCGGAGAAGGTCACGGCGATTCCGGCCGCGCTCAGGACGTTTTTCTCCGAACGCAGGGGGTCGGGCAGGGAAAACGACAACGCGCGCGCGGGACGGCTCACCCCGGCTTGCAGTTCCTCCATTTCGGCGCGCAGCTTGCCCGCGGCCTTGAGCCTGCTTTGGGCCTGCGTGGCCTTGGTGGCCTTGGCCCGGAAGCGTTCGACGAAGGCCATCTGGCGCTCGATGTCCAGGGAGAGGCGGGCGGCGCGCAGCTCGCGCTGGGCCTCGGCCTGGGCCCGCCAGGCCATGAGTTCGCTGAACGTGCCCGGCCTCGCCAGCGGCTTGTCCCCGCCGAGAAAAAGGGCCTGATTGCCCACCCGGTCGAGAAACATCCGGTCGTGCGCCACAAAGACCAGGGCGCCGCCGAAGCGGATCAGATGCTCCTCAAGCCACTCCACTGCCTCCAGATCCAGGTGGTTGGTCGGCTCGTCGAGCAGCAGGACATCGGCCCCGGTCACCAGGACCCTGGCCAATTTGGCCCGTTCGCGCCAGCCGCCGGAAAATTCGGCCAGCGTGCGGCCGAATTTCTTGGGAGCGAAGCCCAGCCCGGTGACGATGGCCTTGGCCCTGGCCTCGGGATTGTAGCCCAGGGCGAATTCGAGTTCGGCCTGGCGTCCGGCCAGGGCGGCCAGGGCCTTGCCGTCGCCGGCCAGGCAGGCCCGCTCCCAGTCGCGCCAGAATTCCGGCCAGGAAGGCAACGCGCTCATCACCCAGGACAGCAAAGGCTCGGACAAGTCCCCGGCCTCAAGTTCCTGGGAGACGTATCCGACCATGGCCCCGGGCGAGAGGCTGACGCGCCCGCCGTCGGGCTCGGCCTCCCCGGCCAGCAGCCGCAGAAAGGTGCTCTTGCCGCAGCCGTTGGGCCCAACCACGGCCAGGCGCGTCCCGGGGGTGATTTCCAGGGAGAAATCGCGCAACAGGTCGCGTCCGCCGAGAGACTTGCTCAGGGATTGGATGGATATTTTGGACATGGCGGGCGACCGGCGATCCGTCTCCGGGCCGGCCGGATTTCCGGGGCTAGGCTTCGGCCGGGGCCGGGCCGTTGAAACAGATGGAGACGATTTCGTAGTGGATCTTGCCGCGCGGGGCCTCGACCACGATTTCATCCCCCTCTTCCTTGCCGAGAAGCGCCTGGGCCACCGGCGACATGATGGAAATGCTGCCTTTGGCCGGATCGGCCTCGTCGGGTCCAAGCAAGGTGTACTGCTTGCGTTCGCCGGTTTCCGCATCCTCGATCTCGACGGTGGCCCCGAAGATCACCCGGTCGCCATCCAGCGTGGCCAGATCGATGACCTGGGAGGTGGCCAGGCGGGTTTCAATATACCGGATGCGCGCCTCGATCATGCCTTGGCGTTCCCTGGCCGCGTCGTAGCCGGCGTTTTCGCTCAGATCGCCTTCCTCGCGGGCTTCCTTGATGGCCTGGATGACCCCGGGACGTTCTTTTTTCAGGTTGCCGAGCTCTCTTTCCAGGCGCCGGAACCCTTCGACAGTAATGGGAATTCTGCTCATTTTTCTTTCCTCGACTCAAAATCAAAATAGCCGGCGCGCGGATACGGTTCGCGCGCCGGACTGCACGAAAGTGGGTAGATCATAGTCACCGCGAGGTCAAGATGCTCCCTGATCCGTCCCGGGCGATCCACGGGACCGTTGACGGCCTTTTCCGATCCGGGCACAAAGAGCCAAGGCGTCCCAAGGCTTGGGCCTGCCGGCCCGCAGCCATCCGTCCCGCCGGAGGGCTTATGGATACAGTCTGGATCGTTGTCCTCTTCGCCGCCGCGCTCTTGTCAGTCCTGTGGGGCTTAAGCAAGAGCAAAAGCAGATATTACCTCGCCAAACAGGAACTGGCGAAAAATCTTACGCTTTTCTCCCGGGATTATTTCGTCGGCTACGACGGCAAAGGCGCCATCGCCATCGACAAGAAAAGCCGCAAGATCCTGTTGGTCGCCACGGACGGGCAAAAGCAAAAAGTCGTCTCCTTCTCCGGCCTGCTTGCCGTCGCCCTGGTCGAGGACGGCTCCCCTATCACCAAAACCACGGCCACGGGCGTGCGCAACTTGAGCCGGGAGGCCGTGGACGCGCTCACCGGGACCTTTCCCTCCGGCGAGGCGGCGCAAAACAACGCGGGCGCGGCGACCGTCCGCCGGATCGAACTGCGCGTCACGGTCGCGGACCAAGGAGATCCCCACCACGGCGTTTTTTTCCTCGACGAACCGGGGCGCGGCCTGCCCAGGTCGTCGGGCCGGTACGCGAAAGTCCGGGGCCTGGCCGATCACTGGTGCGCCATGCTCCAGGTGCTCGTCAAACAAGCCGACGACGACGAGGCCAAGCCGAGGCAGACGGCCTGGCGCGAAAGCGTCGTGGCTTGATTCGTGGCCGCGGCGGGCATGGAAGCCGGAGGGTCATTTGGAGACGCAGGCGATCCTGCCCAGCCTGCGCGCCTCGTACAGGGCCATCTCGGCCATGTCCAGGACCTCCTGCTGGGTAAACCGGCACGTGGCGAAGCTGATGACGCCGATGGAAAAGATCAGTTCCGGATAATGCTGGGAGACCACGTCCCGAAGCCTCGATTCGAGCTTTTCCATGGCCAGCAGGGCGGCCTTTTCGTCGGTTTCGGCCAGCACCGCGACAAACTCGTCGTCGTAGGCCCGGGCCACGGCGTCGGTGCCGCGCAAGGCGGCTCGCATGCATTCCGCCACCAGGCGCAAGACGCCGTCGGCAAGGGCCGCGCCGATTTTTCCGCTGACCTGTCCAAAATTTTCACAGGCGATGTGGGCGACGGAGAGAGGATGGGCAAACCTGCGGCTGCGTTCGATTTCTTTGGCCAGAACCTCTCCGAGCGCCCTGGCGTTGAGCATCCCGGTCAGGCCGTCTTCGCGCGAGGCGTTTTTTTCGTGCCGTTGATAGGTCTTGACGGTGTGGGCCAGCAAGACGAACAGCATGAAAAGTACGCTTTGAGCGAGGATGTTCCAGCACGTAGTCGCCGTTAAAACGTCTTGGCGGACAGCCAAAAGGAACGCCGTCTCGCTGGCGGCCGCCGCAACGACCGACAGCGCATATCCATACAATTTCCCCGATCGCAACGTGGCGGCCAAGATCGGGGCGAGGTAAAAAACGAGAAAATGGAATTGGTTCCCGGTAAAATAATCCATGAACCCCAAAACAACAATGGCGGCAAACGCAATTCCCGCCCAGGCTGCCGGTTGTTTGTCTCGTCTCTTGTCTTGAAACAATTCGAGAAATAACCCTTCCAGGCTTTCCATTCTCATATTGCCATCCCTCTCATGGCCCTGCTTAAAGAATAAGACGGGATGCTTGTCAACTAGAACGGGGGGCTTGCCGGGCCATGGCCTGCTTTTGCCGGGGACAGGCAAACAATCGATGTCTTAGGCCAGGCGGCGAGCCATGACATTGCCTGCCCTCCGGGGCGCGGATAAAAAAGATGGACTTTTGAAGGTAATTTTGTGAATATTTATAAGTCATGCGGGCAATGCGGCGAACGCAAGCCGTAACGTCTCGGCAGCCGGGCGAAGCCGTCCGTGTTCCCTGCCCGGTCGTTACGATGCATGCAGACCTGAATTGACCCGAAAACGGCGTCTCGCAAAACAGAGCGAGGATGACCCATGAGGGGTTTTTGCCGGAATCTTCTGAGTGCAATCCGCATGCGGCGCCACGCGCCTCAAGAAAACGTCCTGCAGCGCAAATACAACGCCTACCGCAGTCTTTTGGCCCACAATACCGGCTCCCTGACCGCTCTTTCCGAAATGGAGATGTTGCTGCGCGAAAACAGGCCCTTCACTCTGGAGATGGTCGTCGCCCACGTCCATACCCTCACCCGGTCGGTCGGCGACATCGTTACCTCCCTCAACAGCCTGTGCGGCGGGAAATACCAGGAACTCCACGAGATCACGGGGCGCATCGGCGCGGACATTCTGAGGGAGCTCTCGCGCCGCAAGGAGTTTGAACGAACCGAACTGGTCCTTCCCCTTGAGCAACTCAGCCGCGACCGGTTGGACGATGTCGGCGGCAAGGCCGCAAATTACGGCGAAATATGCAACCGCGCGTGCTTGCCCGTGTCTCCGGGTTTTGCCGTTACGGCCTACGCCTGCCGCGAATTTTTGAAGCACTGCGATTTACTGGAAACGCTTGCCTCGCGCATCGGGGCCATCGACATCGACGACACCCTGGCCTTGGAAGAGCTGAGCGCCGAGATCCGGGGCCTGATCCAGGGCGCCGATCCTCCGGAAGAGCTCAAAGCGGCCATAAGCGCCGTCGCTGCGGGCCTGGAGAGCCGGCTCGGCCCGGACCCGCGCCTGTCTGTCAGAAGCAGCGCCACCTGCGAAGATTCCGAGTCCTCCTTCGCCGGCCAATATTCCTCGGTTCTCAACGTCTCCACGGAAAACATCCTGGACGCCTACAAGGAGGTCGTGGCCTCCACTTTCACCCCCCGGGCCATTTTCTATCGTCGTACGAAGGGCTATTCGGAAGACGACATCGTCATGAGCGTTTTGTGCCTGGCCATGGTCGACGCCGCCGCCAGCGGCGTCATGTACACCGGCGATCCCACCGGACGCGCGGCGAACGAAATCATCATCAGCGCCGCCTGGGGACTGGGGGTGAGCGTTGTGGACGGCTCGGCCTCGGTCGACATGTATCGCCTGGACAAATCCTCGGGGAATGTGGGCAAAGAGATCGCCAAAAAGGTCACGCGGGTCGTCATGGCCGCCGCGGGCGGACTGGTCACCGAAGCCGTGCCGGAAGAGCTGCGCCTTGCGCCGTGCCTGAGCGACGCAGAGATCGCCGAACTCGCGGACTACGGCAAACGCCTGGAAGGCCATTACGGCCAAACTCTCGACATCGAATGGGCCAAGGACAAGGGCGGCCGCCTGCTCATCCTCCAGGCCAGACCGCTCAATCCCATGGTCGCAAGCGAGGAGGCCGGCGAGCGGCTTGAGCCGGTTGCAGAACCGGATGCGGGGCTGCATCCGGTTCTGCTTGAGGGCGGCCATTGCGCCTCTCCCGGAGTGGCCAGCGGCCTGGCTTTGCGGATTTTCTCCGATGAAGGACTCTCGTGCGTGCCCGAAGGCGTCGTCCTCATCGCGCCGCAGACCTCTCCGGCCTATGTCGCGATCATGGGCCGGCTTCGGGGCATCGTCACCGATCTCGGCAGCGTCACCGGCCACATGGCCGCCGTGGCCAGGGAATTCGAATTGCCTACGCTGGTGGCCACGGAAAACGCCACCTCGGCCATTCCGGACGGTGCGGAAATCACCATCGACACGGTGCGAAGGCGGATCTACCGGGGCCGGGTCGAATCCCTGTTGCAACTCAAGAAAAAGTCCAATCCCATGGCCGGCAGCCCGGTCTACAAGCTCGCCCGCGAAGCCATGGCCAAGATCGCCCCGTTGACTCTCACCAACCCCCACGGCGACAATTTTACCCCTCAGGGCTGCAGGACCTTGCACGACGTCATCCGGCTGGCCCACGAAATCTCCATGCACGAGATGTTTCGCATCGGCGAGTATGTGGAGGACGAGGAGGAAAGAGGCGCCGTACGCTTGCGGGTGCGGCTGCCGATGATCATCTATTGCGTGGATATGGGCGGAGGCCTTTCGCTCGAACCCGGAAAAAATCTGGCCCTGACCGAACATGTGGCCTCGCGGCCGTTCGCCTCCCTGATCCGGGGCATGACCCACAAGGACGTCGTCTGGACCGGGGCCGTCGGCATGAACATGGGCGGGCTGGCCGCGCTCATGGCCCAATCCGTGCTCAACGATCCGACTGTCGAAGGCCGCTTCGGCGGACCGAACTACGCCGTCATTTCCAAGGATTACCTCAATTTCAACGCCCGGCTCGGCTATCATTTCGCCGTGGTGGACAGCTACCTCGGCGAGAGCCTGGACGAGAACTACATCGCCTTTTCCTTCAAGGGCGGAGCGGCCGATATGGAACGGCGCGGACGGCGGGCCAAACTCATCGCCCGCATTCTGGAACGCCTCGGCCTGCGCGTGGAGCTGCGTGGCGACATGATCCGGGGCGAACTCAAGGAAGGCAAGCCCGAAATCATCTGCGACAAGCTCGACCATCTGGGCAGGCTGCTCGGCTCGGTCCGACTGCTCGACATGGCCATTGCCGACGACAGCCAAATAGACTGGTACGTCGAGGAATTCTTCAAAGGCAATTACACGTTCAATAAATCCTGACCGCTTACCCAATCATTTCTTAACCTTTTTTTTACGCCCCTCCCCTTCTTTTTTACGCCATCCCGACACAAAAGGAGATATCTCGACCCTGCGGCTCAATCTTCGCCGCCAAAGGAGACCCGGGACATGATCGACATTCTGTATATCTTTTTAACCGTCGCCGCCACGGTCGCCACCGCGGCCGCAGCCGCTTTTTTCGACCATCTGGGAGGATAACGCCATGACCATCGTCAGTCTCATCCTGGCTGCGGGCCTGTTCGTCTACCTGGTCGTCGCCCTGCTCAAACCGGAGATATTCGAATGACAACCAACGCCATCATTCAGATAATCGCTTATATGGCGGCTCTGCTCGCCTTGTCCTGGCCGCTCGGAGCGTACATGGCCCGGGTTTTCGAAGGCAAGCCCTGCGGGCTCAACCGGGTGCTCGGGCCGGTCGAGCGCCTGATCTACAGGATCTGCGGCATCGACCCGGAACGGGAAATGGACTGGAAGACCTATGCCCTGGCCTTGCTGGTTTTCTCCGCCGCCGGCATCGTGCTGCTCTACCTGCAACAACGCTTCCAGGCGGTATTGCCGCTCAATCCCGACGGCCTTCCGGCCGTGGCCCCGGACCTGGCCCTGAACACGGCCGTGAGCTTTTCCACCAACACCAACTGGCAGAACTACGCCGGTGAAAGCACCATGAGCTATCTGACCCAGATGATGGGTCTTGCGGTGCATAATTTCATCTCCCCGGCCGTGGGCATTTGCGTGCTTCTGGCCCTGATCCGCGGCCTGACCCGCCGGCAGACCGCCAACCTGGGAAATTTTTGGGTCGATCTGCTGCGCGGCGTCCTGTACCTGCTTTTGCCCTTGTCCTGCGTACTGGCCCTGGCCTTGGTCTGGCAGGGCGCGCCGCAGACGTTCGCGAAGGCCGCCAAGGCGACCATCCTGGAGCCGGCGGCCTACGACAATCCGGTGACCGACGCGGACGGGCAGCCGGTCAAGGATGCGGACGGCAAGCCCACGACCGAACCGGCGACCATGACCGAACAGGTCATCTCGCTTGGTCCGGTGGCTTCCCAGCAGGCTATCATGACCTTGGGCACCAACGGCGGCGGCTTTTTCAACGCCAACGCCTCCCATCCCTTTGAAAACCCCACGCCGCTGAGTAATTTCCTGAACATGTTGGCCATCCTGGTCATCCCGGTCGGACTGCTTTTCACCTACGGCGCCATGGTCGGGGATAAGCGCCAGGGGCGCAGCCTGCTTGCGGCCATGGGCTCGGTCCTGCTCGTTCTTTTGGTGGTCTGCGTTTTCGCCGAGCAAGGCGGCAATCCGCAATTCACCGCCCTGGGAGTGGACCAGCAGGCGGCCGAGGGCGCCGCCGCCCAGGCCGGCGGCAACATGGAAGGCAAGGAGGCGCGCTTCGGGGTGGTCGATTCCGCCTTGTTCGCCTCCGTCACCACGGCCACGTCCTGCGGCGCGGTCAACTCCATGCACGATTCCTTCACGCCGCTCGGCGGTCTGATTCCGATGTGGCTGATCCAGTTGGGCGAAGTGATCTTCGGCGGCGTGGGCAGCGGCCTGTACGGCATGATCGTGTTCGCCATCGTGGCCGTGTTCGTGGCCGGGCTCATGGTCGGGCGCACGCCCGAGTATCTGGGCAAGAAAATCGAACCCTTCGAGACCAAGATGGCCTCGCTGGTCATCTTGATTCCGCCCTTCTTGGCCCTGCTGGGCACGGCCGCGGCCGTGGCCACGCAAGCCAAGACCGCCATAGGCAACCCCGGGGCGCACGGATTCTCGGAAATCCTCTACGCCTTTTCTTCCATGGCCAACAACAACGGCAGCGCCTTTGCCGGGCTCTCGGGCAATACGCTGTTCTACAACCTTGTCGGCGCCCTGGCCATGTTCGCCGGCCGCTTCTGGCTGGCAGTGCCGACCCTGGCCATCGCCGGGTCGCTTGCGGCCAAGAAGATCGTGCCCCAAGGCGAAGGCACCCTGCCCACCCACACGCCGCTGTTCATCGCCCTGCTCGTCAGCGTCGTGGCCGTGGTCGGGGCGCTGACCTTCTTTCCGGCCCTGGCGCTCGGTCCGATCGCCGAACACCTGGCTCTGCTGCGTTAACCCGCGCGAAAAAGAGAGAAAATATTATGAGCACCAAACGCAAAGCCCGGCCGCTGTTCGACCCGCCCTTGGTCAAGCAGGCGGTCATAGACTCCTTCGCCAAACTCGCGCCGCAAAACCAGCTGCGCAATCCGGTCATGTTTACGGTGTACGTGGGCTCGATCCTGACAACGGCGCTTTTCGTCCAGGCGCTTGCCGGCCACGGCGAAGCCCCGGCCGGATTCATCGCCGCCATCAGCCTCTGGCTGTGGTTCACCGTCTTGTTCGCCAACTTCGCCGAAGCCATGGCCGAGGGCCGGGGCAAGGCCCAGGCGGCTTCCCTACGCCAGGCCCGCCACGACACCCAGGCCAGGCTGCTCGACAGGCCGAGCAGCGAGGGAAAAATCGAGATGGTCTCCTCGACCACCCTGCGCAAGGGCCATTTCGTCCTGATCGAGGCCCTGGACTTCATCCCCTGCGACGGCGAGATCGTGGAAGGGGTGGCTTCGGTCGACGAATCGGCCATCACCGGCGAATCCGCGCCCGTCATCCGCGAGGCCGGAGGCGACCGCAGCGCCGTCACCGGCGGCACGAGGCTGCTCTCGGACTGGCTGGTGGTCCGGGTGGCCGCCGATCCGGGCGAGACCTTCCTCGACCGCATGATCGCGCTCGTGGAAGGCGCCAAGCGCCGCAAGACCCCGAACGAAATCGCCTTGAACATCCTGCTTGCAGCGCTCACCCTCATCTTTTTGGTGGTTTGCGCCGCCCTCTTGCCCATGAGCGCCTTCGCCGTGGAGCAGGCGGGCAAGGGCGAGGCCGTGACCATCACGGTTCTGGCCGCGCTCTTCGTCTGCCTGGCCCCGACCACCATCGGCGGACTGCTCTCCTCCATCGGCATCGCCGGCATGGACCGCCTGATCCAGGCCGGAGTCATCGCCACCTCGGGCCGGGCCGTTGAAGCCGCCGGCGACGTGGACGTGTTGCTCCTGGATAAAACCGGCACCATTACGCTCGGCAATCGCCAGGCGGACGCCTTTTTGCCCGCGCCCGGGGTCGATGAAAAAGAATTGGCCGACACCGCCCAACTGGCCTCGCTGGCCGACGAAACCCCCGAAGGCCGTTCCATCGTCGTTTTGGCCAAGGAGCGTTTCGACATCCGGGGCCGCGACATGAGCGCCCTGGAAGCCTCATTCGTGCCTTTTACCGCCCAGACCCGGATTTCCGGAGTGAACCTGCCGCAGCGCGTGATCCGCAAGGGCGCGCCCGACGCCATCCGCAAGTTTTTGGCCGAGCAGGGGACGCAGTTGCCGGCCGAGGTCGAACAAGACATCCGCACCGTCGCCGAATCCGGCGGCACGCCGCTTCTGGTGGCGCAAAACAACCGCGTGCTCGGGGTGGTGTGGCTCAAAGACATCGTCAAGGGCGGCATCAAGGAGCGCTTCGCCGAACTGCGGGCCATGGGCATCAAGACGGTCATGGTCACCGGCGACAACCCCCTGACCGCCGCCGCCATCGCCGCCGAAGCCGGGGTCGACGACTTTCTGGCCGAGGCCACTCCCGAGAACAAACTCTCGCTCATCCGCAAGACCCAGGCCGAGGGGCGCCTGGTGGCCATGACCGGCGACGGCACCAACGACGCCCCGGCCCTGGCCCAGGCCGACGTCGGCGTGGCCATGAATTCCGGCACTCAGGCAGCCAAGGAAGCCGGGAACATGGTCGATCTCGATTCCAATCCGACCAAACTCCTGGAAGTGGTGGCCATCGGCAAGCAACTGCTCATGACCCGGGGCGCGCTGACCACCTTTTCCATCTCAAACGACGTGGCCAAGTATTTCGCCATTGTCCCGGCCGCCTTTGTCGGAATTTACCCGCAGCTCGGCCTGCTCAACATCATGGGCCTGGCCACGCCCCAATCGGCCATCCTCTCGGCGGTCATTTTCAACGCCCTGGTGATCGTTTTCCTCATTCCCCTGTCGCTGCGAGGCGTTCGCTACCGGCCGCTGGGCGCCGCCAGGGTGCTGCGCGACAACCTGCTGATCTACGGTCTGGGCGGCCTGGCCGTGCCGTTCGCCGGCATCAAACTCATCGACATGCTGCTGGTCGCCGCCAAGCTGTCCTAAGGAGGCAAACATGTTCAAGACATCGCTTTCCCAATGCAGGCCGGCCGTGGTCATGCTTCTGGTCCTGACCGTCCTGACCGGCCTGGCGTATCCGAGCTTGGTCGCCGGCCTGGCCCATATTCTGTTCCCCAGGCAGGCCGAAGGCAGCCTGATTGAAAAGGACGGCGTGATTGTCGGGTCCGAATTCATCGGCCAGCCCTTTTCCGGGGACGGCTATTTCTGGAGCCGGCCTTCGGCGACCTCGCCGAACCCCTACAACGCCTCTTCCTCGGGCGGCTCGAACCTCGGGCCGGCCAACGAGGATCTGCTCAAATCGGCAGCGGACCGGGCGCAGGCTTTCCGCAAGGCGAACGGAGGCGCGCAGGCGCCCGTGGACATGGTCACGGCCTCGGCTTCCGGGCTCGATCCGCACATCACCCCGGCTGCGGCCCTGGCCCAGGCACCCCGCGTGGCCGCGGGGCGGGGGCTGCCCGAAGAAGCAGTGCGGGGACTGGTTTTGTCCAAAGTCGAAGGGCGGCAACTGGGCATTCTGGGCGAGCCCCGGGTTAACGTGCTGGCCCTCAATATGGCTCTGGATTTGCTGGCCGTGAAAAAGTAAGCTGGCGCCATGCGCGACGACGATGACACCCGTCCCGACCCGGACAAGCTCCTGGAGCTTGTCATCGAGGAGGAACGCCGCCAGGCCCGGGGCAAACTTCGAGTTTTTCTCGGAGCCTGCCCCGGGGTAGGCAAAACGTACGCTATGCTCGACGCGGCTAGGCTCAAGCGCTCCGAGGGCCTGGACGTGGTCGTGGGCCTGGTCGAAACCCACGGGCGAGAGGAAACCGACGCCCTGCTCTACGGCATGGAGATCATTGAGCGGCGCAAGGTGGAATACAAAGGGCGCGCCTTGACCGAATTCGACCTGGACGCCGCCGTCGCCAGGCGGCCGGGGCTGGTTTTGATCGACGAACTGGCCCACGAAAACGCCCCGGGCAGCCGTCACGCCAAGCGCTGGCAGGACGTCGAGGAGGTTCTGGAAGCCGGAATCGACGTGTTCACCACGCTCAACGTGCAGCACGTCGAAAGCCTAAACGACGTGGTCGCCCAGATCACCGGGGTCAAGGTCCACGAGACCGTGCCCGACGCCGTGCTGGAGCGGGCCGAAGCCGTGGTGCTGGTCGATCTGCCGCCCGAGGACCTGCGCCAGCGCTTGGCCGACGGCAAGGTGTACCTGTCCGCGCAGGCCGACCGGGCCGCCAGGAACTTTTTCCGCGAGGGCAACCTGATCGCCCTGCGCGAACTGGCCTTGCGCACCACCGCCCAGCGGGTCAACACCGAAGTTTTGATCTTTCGCCAGGGCAGGGCCATCGAGACCACGTGGCCGACTTCGGAACGGATCATGGTCTGCGTCGGCCCCTCGCCCTCCTCGGCCAAGCTGATCCGGTCCGCCAAACGCCTGGCCTCCGGCCAGAATATTCCCTGGCTGGCCGTGTCCATCGAATCCCCGCGCGACGCCAGCGTCACCGGGACGCAGCACGAACGGATACTGCGCAACCTGGAGTTGGCCAAGGAACTCGGGGCCAAGACCTATATGCTCTCCGGCGTCAAGGTGGCCAAAACCATCGTCGATTTCGCCAGGGAACAAAACGTCTCCAAGATCGTCATCGGCAAGCCGTTGCGCGGCAAGCGTCTGCGCGATTATTTCATACCCAGTCCGGTGGACGAGATCATCCGCCTTTCCGGCGAGATCGATGTCCACGTCATCAAGGGGGAAGAAGGTCCCGCCGGAAAGTCCGCCAGGACGGCCGTCGCGGCCGAGCCCGTGGCCTGGAGCGGCATCGCCGCCGGCCTGGCGGTGACCGCCGCCGCCACCGGCGTTTGCTTCGTCATGTATCCCTTCTTCGACCTGGCCAACCTGGTCATGGTTTATCTGCTTGGGGTCATGGCCGCGGCCGTGCGCTTGGGGCGCGCCTCTGCGGTCACGGCCTCGGCGGCGAGCGTCCTGTGCTTCGATTTCTTCTTCGTGCCGCCCAGATTCAGCTTCGCCGTGACCGACGTGAGCCACGTCCTGACCTTCGCGGTCATGTTTCTGGCCTCCATGCTGCTCAGCGGCATGGCCGACCGGATCAAACGCCAAGCCGAAGCCTCCACGGGGGTGGCCCGGCAGACCGAGGCCATCAGCGCGCTCAGCCGCGAACTGGCGGCCACGAGAGGCATGGAGAACCTGCTGGCCACCTCGATGCGCCATCTCACCTCGGTGTTTGAATGTCAGGCCTGTTTCCTGATTCCGGACGCGCATGGCCGTCTGATTTCCCGGGCGGTCTCGACCGAGGCGCTCGAGCCCGGCGGCAAGGATATGGGCGTGGCCCAGTGGGTTTACGCCAACGGCAAACCGGCCGGATTGGGCACCCAGACCCTGCCCGACACCGAAAGCCTGTTTTTGCCCCTGACCGGGGCCTCGGGCGTGATCGGCGTGGCCGGGATCAAGCCGCTTTTTCCAGAAGCCGCCAAGCGGCTCAAACACCCCGACCGCGAGCGCCTGCTCGACTCCTTTGTCAGCCAGACAGCTCTTGCTTTGGAGGTCGACCGCTTGGAAGAGCAGGCCCACGTGAGCCGGGTGGAGATGGAAGCCGAGAAACTGCGTTCGTCGCTCTTGAGCGCGGTCACGCATGATTTCCAGACCCCGCTCGCGGCGATCGCCGGGTCGGCGGAAAGCTTACTCGCCATGGGCGCCGGCGCCGGGCCGGCGGTGGTCGCGGCCATGGCCGAAAATATCCATGGAGAGGCTTTGCGTTTGAGCCGCCTGGTGGCCAATTTGCTGCGGATCGTGAAACTCGAGTCCGGTGATTTCCGCCCCGATTTGCAACACACCCCCTTGCAGGAGGTCGTAGGCGCGGCCCTGACACGACTGGAAAAGCAGCTCGTCGGGCGGCGCATCGATATCGATTTGCCGGACAATTTGCCCGCCGCTCCCATGGACGGCGTGCTCATGGAGCAGCTGTTCATCAACCTGCTCGACAACGCGGCCAAACACACGCCCCCAGACACCCCTATCGCCATCAGCGCGGCCGTCAAGGATCACAGCCTGGAAATTTGCGTTTCCGACCAAGGCCCGGGATTGCCCGCGAAAGATCTTGACCGGGTCTTTGAACGCTTCTACCGGGTCGATCGCCAGGGCCAGCCCGAAGGCTACGGACTGGGCTTGGCCATCTGCCGGGCCATCGCCCGGGTCCACGCAGGAGCGATCAAAGCCGAAAACAGACCGAAGGGCGGCGCGGTCTTCACCATTGTTTTGCCGCTTGCGCGGGAGTCCTAAGCCATGGCCGATCCCGTCGCCACCATTTTAGTCATCGACGACGAAGCCCCGATCAGGCGCTTTTTACGCACCTACCTCACCAGCCAGAACTACCGGATTATCGAGGCCGCGTCCGGCTCGGAAGGTTTGACTCTGGCGGCCTCGCAGCGTCCGGACGTGATTTTGCTCGATTTGGGGCTGCCCGACATGGACGGCATGGAGGCGCTCTCGCGCCTCAAGCAGTGGAGCAAAATCCCGGTGATCGTGCTTTCGGCCAGGGGCAAGGAAGAGGACAAGATCGTGGCGCTGGACGCCGGGGCCGAGGATTATCTGACAAAACCCTTCGGGGTCGGGGAACTCGCGGCGCGTATCCGGGTGTCGCTGCGGCTCGCCAGGACCACCGGGGAAACGCGGGAACCGGTCGTGGTTTCAGGCGACCTGCGCATCGATCTGGCCGATCGCCGCGTCTTCCGGGGGGAAACCGAGATCCGCCTGACCCCGATTGAATTCAAGCTCCTGGCGGCCTTGGCCAGAAACGCGGGCAAAGTGCTCACCCACACGCAACTCCTGGCCGAAGTCTGGGGCGGAAAAAATCCGGACCAGGCCCATTATCCCCGCATCTACGTGCACCAATTACGCAATAAAATCGAGGCCGATCCGGCCCGGCCCAAATACCTGCGCACCGAAGCCGGGGTGGGCTACCGGTTCATGCTCATGGAAACGGAATAAGCGGCGCCCAAAAGCGTCTGCTGCTTCAAGAAGGCTCATGCCTTTTCGCAAAGCCAGACGGGGGGAGTGGATACATTCCGGAATGAGTGTCGCGGAAAATTTTCATTGCACAAAATAGCGACAAGGCAATTATAAACACCACCTCAGCCATTAGAGATACAAATATGTTATATTTAAAAATAACATGATGCGTCGCGACGTCATTGATCGCACCTTGCAGTGAGTAAATTCCCGTTTCATTCCGCAATAGATCAGATAGTCCCTGGTAATGAGAGTAATTAAAAATTATTAAAAGGGAAATAAACATAACAAATGAAATAATTTTACTAAACAATGCAGGGCCGAGAAGGAGACCGGCAGTGATTAACGGCAAAACAATCATGCCATACCAGCTCCCAGTTTGACTTATTCCGGAGGCAAGAAGAGATTGCAGTGCGTGATATAATAATGCGAGAGTACAAAAGATGATAGACAGCGGAAGTTCCATATTATTGTAGACCATGGGGAGTAGGCGGTTTCGTATTTTTGGGATAAATAAACTAAAAAAGAGCATCCCAAGAGAAATTTTAATGCAGTAATCGAATGCGGCGCTTAATTGCCACGGATTGCGTATGTTTGACCATCCCCCGATAAATGTGAACAAATAGTAGAAAATCGGGTTGCTTGTCATGCTGTGGTCGCCGTTCCAGATATTCCAGGGAAGTTGTGGTAGTAATTTAAGTGCGTCGATCGTTCCGAGACCATGCGAAGAATTTATCACTGATTCTTGCATCCCGCTTATCACGCCATACATTTCATAGTTGCGCAGATGATAGCCGCCCGTAATAAGTAGATATCCTAAAGTAAAAGCAAGTATTGAGATCAATCCTTTCGCATGACGACGCCTCAACGACTCGAATGCAATAGCAATAATAAATGTAGGTACTAAAATTATAACGGTAGCCTTTGACAGCACGGCAATTCCTGATAGCAGCCCAAGAAAAAATAAAGAAATCAATGGAATGTCTGATTTTATTTTTTCTTTTATAAAAACAACATAGAAGTATATTGCTAATGCTCCAAAGAATAATGATAGAGAATCATTCGAAAATCGTGCAAAGTTAAACGCAGCGATCGAATAAGAAGCAAAAAGTAATGTCCCTCCGTATGTCAGTATGGGCATATCATATTTATAAAAAATGTTTATAAGTATGAAATGCCAAGAAATAACTGTAAAAACAAATAAAATAATATTAAATAATCTTCCAGTGTCCATCCAGGCGAGAAGTGCGTGAGATCTGTTCCCGGAAACAAATTTCGATAAAAGGTGATAAAATAATGGCCCGTGTTGCGCCTCATAGAGATCAAATATTTTATATTTCCATTCCTTGCACGGAGAGTTGTTTCCTTCGATGCCGACGAGGCCGGGATATAATTTTGAAATGTCAGCAAACATAGGATAAGATCCTATGGGTTGAGGATGCGCACAGAGTAATGGGAATAAGTCTATCGACGCGGCGTCACTCTTTAATGGCATTGAACCATAAAGGTGAACATGGTAGCTTACGGCGACATGATTAAATTCATCCCAGCCATTGAAGGGCATTTGGGCTGAAGAGGTGTTCCACCCACGAAGGAAAACAAAAATTGAAAGCATTATAATGAAGATGATATTGTATTTCATATGGCTTTCACGCATCGTCATTTTCTCCGGAATAACGCCCAGGCATGTGAAACCAAGGCGCCGTTTCGTATTACTGGGAGCAAAAAGTATTTTACTTTTTGCTTCCGGCGGCGGACGCCGCTGAGCCCCGTCAAAAGCGGGGCCGTACTTATCAATGCGAGCACGAAAATGAAGACATTTTCTGCTCCCATTAATATGAGCGCTCCGTGTCATTTGTTGTGTGAATGACACTGTCCAGGCGAGCCGAAGGCCAAAACAGCATTCTCTGATGGTCGGCCATCTCAGTTCAATCGATTGGCCAGACAGGGACGCGGTGGAGCCGGTTGTAAGGGAGGAAATGTCTCATGCCGCTTGACAATACGTGTGATCGGGCCATTTTCATGGCCTGTTTCCCTGTCAGGCCAGGCCCAATTTCCCCGAATCCAAATCCTGAACCCGTGCTCGAGAGTGCGTGTCCCGGAAAATTTTCATTATACAAAATAGCGATAGGGCAATGATGAGCGCAGATTCAACTATGAGTGGTATGAATATGCTGTATTTGAAAATAACATGATGCGCTATGATATTATTAATGGCAGCCGACACAGAATTGATCCCGGTTTCTTTTTGCAGTAAATCAATTATTCCGAGGTAGTGAGAGTAATTGAAAAGTAATGCAAGATAAGTAAATATAAAAAAAGAAGTAATTTTTCCGAATAATGCTGGCCCCAATAGTAGGAATGAAAAGATTATTGGTAAAATCAACATGCCATACCAGCCGCCAGTCGAGCTCATGCCGTAGGCAAGTGAAGATTGTAGCGAGTGATATAGTAATCCAAGAAAACCAAATAGTATTGCCAGGGGCAACTCCAGGTTGTTGTGTACAACTGCAAATAAAATATTACGCTTGTCTGGTATAAAAAAAACAAGAAAAATCATCAGTAGGCAAATTTTAATGCAATAGTCATATGCTATGCTCAAGTATAATGGATTAGATATGTCGGACCAGCCTCCAATGAAAGTGAATTTGTTGTAAAAAAACGGATTTTTCGTTATGCTGTAATTCCCGTTCCATATGTTCCAGGGGAGCTGAGGCAACAATTTAAGAGCGTCTAACGTCCCTTGGCCATGCGAAGAATTTATTACTGATTCTTGCATTCCAGTAATTACGCCATACGTTTCATAGTTTCGCAAATGATAACTGCCAGCAAGGATAAGATACCCTGAAAGAAATACGATGATTGACATTAATCCTCGCGCACGATGATGTTTAAATGACTCAATTGCGATGGAAATAATAAATGTTGGGATCAAAATTAAAACGGTGGCCTTTGATAAAACGGCAACACCCGAGAGTAAGCCAAGAAAAAAGACTGGGAGTAAGTTTAGTCCTGCCTTTAATTTCTCTTTTATATATGAAATATAGTAATAAATTGCAAGTGAACCAAAAAATAGTGAAAAAGAATCATTTGAAAATCTTGCGAAGTTAAAAGAAGATATTGAATATGATGCAAAAAGTAACGTTCCTCCGTATAGCAAGATGGGCATATCGTATTTGTAAAATATATTCGCCAGTATAAAGTGCCAGATAATAACTGTAAGGACAAATAGAATACAATTAAATAATCTTCCGGTGTCTATCCATGCAAGAAGTGAGTGGGGATCATTTCCGGAAACAAATTTCGACAAAAAATGATAAAAAAGTGGGCCATGTTGTGCTTCATAAAGGTCGAATTGTTTGTCGTGTCCCTCGTTGAATGGCACGTTATGTTCGTCTTTGATGGCGGCGCCCGGATATAATTTTGCGAAGCCGATAAAAAAAGGATACGATCCCGTAGGGTGAGGATGAGCGCGTAGCAATGGAAACAAGTCCATCGAGAGATGGTCAGTACTTACGGGCATTTTATTATAAAGATGTACATGATAGCTTACACCGATATGATTAAATTCATCCCAGCCATTGAAGGGCATTTGCGCTGACGAGGTATCCCAGGCGCGAAGGAAAACAAAAAAAGAAAGCACAACAATGTAGGCAAAGTTGCTATTTATGTGTATTTTTCGCATAATTGTATTCCCCGGGATAAATTCGTCAGTCGTAAAATAGCGGCGTCGTTTCGCATGAGGAGGTTCCCTGCGCCCGTTCTATTATTGAATGGCCCGGTATTCGTCAATCCTCATCCGGGAAGCCCTTATTCTGTGCGCATTTTCCATCCGGCAGACGGCTATCTTCGTTTTAGGGTCGGCCGTGTTCGTTGGGATTGTCGAGGCGCAAAGCGCTCTCAAGACGGATATCCTCGAGTACGGCAGCGTATGTCAGGGGGTCGTTCGGTCTGTAGGCAATGGATTTGTTGTTCCAGTCGCCAAATACGAATTCGATTTCATTCCATCCCGCAGGGAAATCGATACCGATTTCATCTTTGACCTGCCCCATTTGGGGTATATCCGCAATGCTGCGTAATGGCGTATCATTGACAAAAACGTTCAGCGACTGGAGAGGCAGAGTATTTACGATACGAAAAGACAAGCAAAGACGAGTTGGCCTGGGAAGATAAAACTTCACGGCCGCACGCGGTCCGAACATCCAGCAATTGCGGTGAGGTCTTGGTGATGATTCAATATTGACGAGGCCGATGCCGGGGCTGCCCGGATCGGCGCGCAGGGGATAGATAGCGCCGACAACGGAATCCGCGAGAATGCGACTGCGCAATGTGATCGGCGCATCGAAGTCGTTGCGATAGTATGCGGGTAACATGGAGAGGCTCTTTGGGTCGCCCGACGCGACGATCAGGTCGTACTGGCTTGCCCGGCTGTTCGCCTGCGCGCCTTCTGGCGGCAAATCGTTTGTCTCCGGCGGTTGGCCGGGCAATTCCAAGCCCTCTACTTGGCAATCGAGGCCTTTCGCAGCCAAGAGAAAGGGAAAAAGATGAAAGTTTTCATCGCCCATAAAGAGAATTTTTTTGCAGCCCCGCATATCGCGGACAAACGTTTTCAAGGCGCCTCCGGTGCGAGAGTCGTAGAAGCGCGGGCGGTGAAGCGAGAGGTCGAGCCAATAAGGGAATTGGCTGGTCGACTCGCTGTCTTGTATCAGAGAGAAGGGCGGGAATAGCCCGTAAAAATTGTTGAACGTGAGTGTGAATACAATATTGGCGCAAGCACACAGCCCGATGGCGAAAAGGATCACGCGGTAGCGGGACAGAGAGCAGATGAAGAAGCCGACGGCCGGGGCCGCGCTCGCAAAAATCAGAGTAAAAAACCTGAGATTCCACGGCATCCAGGGGAGCGTGAAGCAGAAAACCGCAAATATTGCGGGTGGAATGAACGCGGCTCGCCGGACAAAACCACGGGCGCGAAATGTCGCAAACAGGGTCGCGGCCATGGTGATGAACGCGGTCAGGGGGCCAAAAGCGCAGAAGTCTTCATCAGGTCTTAAGAGGCGCAGGTCGGCGTTGATTTTGAAATCGAACAAGGTGCCTGTCCGACTGCCGGGTCCCGCGATCTGGTTCACAAGGCTGACGAGTCCCTCGGTAATTTTTTCACCGGGCAGGTCGATGAGTTCGGCGGCATAGCGCAGGGCGTTCAAGGACGCCCCTGCAACGCCGTCCGTATTTTTATGGAATTGAACAAAGCTCTCCGGGCCGAACGGGGAGCCGAATTGGCGGAAATTGGCCCAAGCCCAGACCAGGGTCAGGCCGAGAGAAGTGAAGGCCAGCAAGGCCAGCGGAGCATTGGGAGCATTTGGGCTCCGCCTCAAGCGCGCAATCAATCCCGCAAGGCGGAGGTCCTTGTTGGCGACAAAGAATACGGCGAAAAAAACAGCCAGGAACGCCGCAAAATAGTACTTTACGCTCATCGCAAATGTGACTGCGGCAAAAATGTAAAAAAGATCAAATGATGATTTGCGCTTCTCAATCGTTTTATCCCGTGTCAAATTCAAAACAGCCATAAGCAGCGTGATAGCGATTGCTCCAAGGATAATGTCGTTTTTTACAGAGAGAGACTGAAGGACGATCTTTGTCGACGAAGCGATGACAAGCGAAGTTATAATAGAAGATTTTTTCGAATTTGAGAGTTCAAAGGCAATCGAATATGCTCCGATTGCGATCACTAAGTAGCTGATGAAGCTATATATTCCAAGGGAGAAGTCCGAGTTGAAACGCAAAAATGGAAAAAATAACACGTCGGAACCAACTGGAAAAACACGTTGGCGTATGGCGTTGTAGTGACCGAGAAACAAAGTCTTCTCGCGTATCATGAGGAGTACTCGCGGAAGATGGTAGTCGAAGCCATCGATATTCGTTGGAGGCGCAAGCAGGGTCTGGACGGCCAGATAACAGATGGCGATCAGGAGAAAAAAAAGCGGGAAATCCCACCGGCCGGCGAGAAACAGCCGTATATCCCCTGCCGCGGCGTTGAGCTGTGTTCGATATTGGCGAAGGGTGGCCAGACAGAAAACCACGATGCCTGCATCGACGAAATAATACAGCCCGGGTCTGCCGGCGATGAGCACGGTTTGCGCGGCCACGGACCAGGCGGACATGGTCAGGATCGAGGCGTAGGCGAAAGCGTGGGGGGTGGATCGGCCAAGGGAACGCACGCGTAAGCCTATGGAAACGATGCATAGGGCGAGCTCGGAGACGATTGCGAGGGATACGGCGAAATCAATCAAAAAGATTCACCCGGACGTGAAAGCGGCTTACGCTGGTCGCATAAATCGCGGAAACAGCTTGGCGTCCCCAAGGGGATTTGAATCCCGTTATCGGCGTAAAAGAGGCCGGACAAATTGCGTACACTTCTCGATCACCCTCAAATGATTTGAATAATTTAGCCCGTCAGGCTCGCCAAACTCACGGGAGATGTGTCCGATCATGTGCCCGCCTCCTTAGTACCGAAAGCGCATCCTGTCCACCGATTTTGATCTCCCTCCCGAGGATACGGCCGCATTGCCTTGAACGATCCCAACCAGGAGAACGCCTTCGAGAATTGGGTGCTCCAAAGAAATCCGCGAGGTTTAGG
>JADFXV010000029.1 GCA_015233395.1 Desulfovibrionaceae bacterium | reverse complement strand
AACGCCGGGAATCTTCTTGCGCTCGTTCATGACCGCCTCCATCGTTGAAGATGGAGATAAATTAACATAAATTACAGCAAGTTGAAAGACAAATTATGCTGTTTTGCCGTGCAGGGGTCTCGAACGTGGTCAAGAGCCTGGGACTCTCGGCCCGGGCCTACACCCGGGTCCTGCGCATCGCCCGCACCGTGGCCGATCTGGAAGGCGCGGCCGACGTGAACGTCGAGCACCTGGCCGAGGCGGTCAATTACCGCAATCTCGATAGGCGGGGCGAGGCGGGATAGGGCCGGGGGTGTGGGTGTGGGTGTGGAAGAAAGCCCCCGGCGGCGGGAGGGCTTCACCCTTTGGAATCCCATATCGCAATGGGCTGACTATTGCGGCATTTCGCCCAACAGCTTGTCCAGGCAGGCCAGAAGCCCGGGCAGGACGCCCCGCGCGGCGGCCGCGGCGCCGCCTCGCGCGGCGGTTTCCAGCTCCAGGGCCAGGAGGCGGCAGGGCTCGGCGGCCATGGTGCCGCAAATACCCTTGACCGAATGGGCGAGCGCGCTCAGCCGCTCCAGGTCGCCGGAGGCGGCGGCCATGGTCAGGCGCGCGGTCTTGGCCGGCAGGTCCTCGCGCAGGGCCTGGCACAGTTCGATCACCGTCGCCATGTCGCCTTCGTAGCGGTCGAGCAGGCGCTGCCGGTCCCAGACCCGGTCCGATTGAACGCCGCAAGAAGTGAGGCTTTCGCCGCTGTTTTCGCTCATGCCCTGCTCCGCGTAATGCCGATTGGCGTCACTTTAACCGCTTGAGGCCAAAAGGCAACGAAAATCACCGGGAACGCGAAAATCAAAATTCACCGCGCCCGCAGGAAAGGCTTTTAAGGCCCGGACGATTTTGCTATGAAGGCGCGCATGCGCTATTACCCCATCTTCGTGAATCTGACCGGGAAGAAATGCCTGGTGGTCGGCGCGGGCCAGGTCGGCCGGCGCAAGATCGCCACCCTGGCCTCCTGCGGCGCCGCCGAGACGCTGGTCCTGGACGTGGCCGATCCCGGCCCCGAGTTCGACGCGATCCGCAGCCTTCCCGGCGTGCGTTTCGAGCGCCGGGCCTTTGTCGCGCAAGACATTGCGGGACGCACGCTGGTCATCGCCTCCACGAACGACGAAGAGCTCAACTGGACGATCTCGCGTCTGTGCGCGGCCCAAAATATCCTGTGCAACATCGTGGACCAGCCCGAAAAATGCGGCTTCATCGTGCCGGCCATCTTAAGCCAGGGAGATCTGACCGTGGCCGTGTCCACGGGCGGGGCCTCCCCGGCCCTGGCCCGCAGGATCCGCCAGGATCTCGGAGATTTCTTCGGCTCGGGCTACGGCGCCCTGCTCATTCTGATGAGCCGGCTGCGGCCGCATATCATCGGCCTGGGCCACGGCGCCGAGGCCAATGCGGCGGTCTTTCGCCGGCTGGTGAATTCCGACCTGCTGAGCGCCTTGGAAAATAAGGATCTGGCGGCGGCCAAAGCCGTCTTGCTCGCGGAATTGCCCCCGGAGCTGCACCCCTTGGCAGGCGAGTTGCTCGATGGACTTTATTAAAATCGTCGACGCCCTGATCGCCGCCTTGTATTTCTGCGGCGCGGCGGTGCACGTGGGCGGCGCGGTGGCGGGCCGCGCCCGGGCCGTCCGGGCGGGCGCGGCCCTGACCCTGTGCGGCTTCGCCATGCACACGGGCGTGCTCGGCGTCATGCTCGCGGTGCAGTGGAGCGCCGAGCTGACGCGCTCGGATTTTTATTTCAGCCTGCTGGCCTGGAGCCTGCTGCTGATTTTTTTCGTCCTCTGGTGGCGTTTGTCCGCCTCGTTTCTGGGCCTGGTGGCCGCGCCTTTGGCGCTGATCCTGTTTGTCTCCTCCATGGCTCTCGGCGGGGGGCGGCTGCCCTTGCCGCCGGCGCTCTCGGGGCTTTTTTTCGGCCTGCACATCGGAGCGCTGTTCACCGCCATCGGGCTTCTGGCCATGGCCTGCGCCGCCGGAGCGGCCTACATCGCCATCGACCACAAGATCAAGGCCAAGGAAAAACTCAGCGGCTTCTTCAAGACCCTGCCGCCCTTGTCCACGTTCGACAGGATGAACCGCCTGGCCGTGTCCGCCGGGTTTCCGCTTTACACCCTGGGGCTTTTGTCCGGATTTATCTGGGCCGGATTCACCTGGGGCAAGACCTTTTCCTGGGATCCCAAGGAAGTCGCCGCCATCTTCATCTGGCTGCTCTACGCCTTCCTGTTCCATCAGCGCGTCATGCTCGGCTGGCAGGGCCGCAAGACCGCCTGGATGGTGATCTGGGTTTTCGGCCTGACGCTCGCGTCCATGATCGGCATCAATTTTCTTTTGCCCACGCATCACAGCTTCAAATCCTGAGCCTTTGCGCGAGGGCTGGGACGTAACTTACGTGCAACACGAAATCTGTCTTATCGGGCTCAACCACCGCACCGCGGACGTGGAAGTCCGCGAGCTTTTCGCGGTCAAGGAAGCAGGCACCCTGGAAAAGCGGCTTTTGACCGCCCCGGGCGTGCGCGAGGCCCTGGTCGTCTCCACCTGCAACCGGGTGGAGGTGCTCGCCGTCGGCCGCGCCGGCGCCGATCTGGCCGGACTGGCCGCGTCCGCCTGGGCCGGGCACTGCGGCCGCGCTCCCGGCGAACTCACCCCCCATCTGTACGTCCACGCCGGACTCACGGCCGTGCATCACCTGTTTTACGTGGCGTCGAGCTTAGATTCCATGGTGCTCGGCGAACCGCAGATCCTGGGCCAGCTCAAGCAGGCCTACCGCGCGGCGGTGGAAAACGGCTCGACCCGGGTGATCGTCAACCGCATGCTGCACAAGGCCTTTTCCGTGGCCAAACGGGTGCGCACCGAAACCGGCATCGGCGCTTCGGCCGTGTCCATCAGCTACGCCGCCGTGGAGCTGGCCAAGCGCATTTTCGGCGACATGCGCAGCAAGACGGCCATGCTCGTCGGCGCGGGCGAAATGGCCGAACTGGCCGCCGCCCATCTGCAAAACGCCGGGGTCGAGCGCATCCTGGTCGCCAACCGGACCTACGAGCGGGCCGTGGAGCTGGCCAAACGCTTTAGCGGCCGGGCCGTGTCCTTTGCCGAGCTCATCACCAGGCTTGCCGAGACAGACATCGTCATCTCCTCCACCGGCTCGCCCACGGCCATCATCCGCGCCCGCGACGTCAAGGAAGTCCTGCGCAAACGCCGCAACCGGCCGATGTTCTTCATCGACATCGCCGTGCCTCGCGACATCGATCCGGACATCAACAGCCTCGACAACGTCTATCTCTACGACATCGACGACTTGCAGGAGATCGTGGAGGAAAACCTGGCCCAACGCCAGGAAGAGGCGGCCAAGGCGGTCGAGATCGTGGACCTTGAGACCGGAAAATTCGGGCACTGGCTGACCTCGCTCGATCTGCAGCCGACCATCGTCGACCTGTTGTCCTTTGGCGAGGGCGTGGCCAAGCGCGAACTCAAAAAGACCCTGCGCCGCCTGGGGCCGGACGTTTCCCCGGAAACCGAGCAGGCCCTGGAAACCCTGGTCCTGTCGATCGGCCGCAAGCTCTACCACGAACCGCTGGTCTTTCTGAAGCGCCGGGCCAGGGAGGAACGCTCCGCCGACAAGTTCATCGATCTGGCCAGGCGCATGTTCAACCTGGACAAGGAGACCGTGCCCGGGGACGCCCACCTGGACCGGACCGGCGACGGCGAGCCGGACGAACTTCCCCGGGACGCCCGCGAGGACTGCCTGGACGACGCCGGGATGACCGAGGACGGGAGGGACTAAATGCGCTCTTACCTGATCGACGAACTCAGCGCGGCCGACCTGGCGCGCATCACCGGGGCGCTCGAGGCGCGCGGCTACGAAAGTCCGCTGGACGGCGTCTACTACCTGCCCGCCCCGCTTGACTTGTTAAGCGAGGAGCAGGCCGCTCACGCGGGCGAATGCGGGCCGTACGTTTTGATCCTGGAAGCGGGCGAGGATTTTTTGCGCCTGGAGCTTCTGGTGCGCGGCCGGGGCAAACTGCGCTGCTCGTGCATCGCCTACGCCGGACCCGTTCTTCGCGAACTGGCCATCGGCCTGATCGACGCGCTCATCAGGGAATGCGACATCCCGGTCTGAACCGGTCAAAACCGCCTGCCCCATGCCGTACGCCCCAGACCGGCTTCCCCGTCGCCTCCAGGAGCTCCCGCCGCGCCAAGCCCGGTTCTGCCTGGAGATCGAAGCTTTTTTCCGGGAAATCGCGCCGCCGGATCTCGCCCCGGGCGCCACGCTTACCGTCGCCTTTTCCCACGGCGCCGATTCGACCGCCCTGCTTCTGGCCCTGGCCTGTCTCGCCCCGAGGCTGCGCGTCTCGCTTGCCGCCTGCCATCTGGACCACGGCCTGCGCGCGTCCTCGGCCGCCGAGGCCGAACGGGCGGGCGCCTTCTGCCGGGACATGGGAATCGCCTTTTACGGCGAACGCGTCGATGTCGCCGCGCTGGCGAAGGCGCGCGGCGCCGGTCTCGAAGAGGCCGGACGCTTGGCCCGGTACGCGTTTTTCGAGCGCGTCCGGGGCCGAACCGGCGCGGCCCTGACCTGCCTCGGCCATCACCTGGACGATCTGTGCGAGGACGTGATCTTGCGCCTGGTGCGCGGCGCGGGCTGGCCGGCGCTCGGCGGCATGCCGGCCGCCGATCCGGAGCGCGCGCTCGTGCGGCCGCTGCTCATGACTCCCAGGGCGCGCATCGAAGAATTTCTGCGCGAACTTCGCGCGTCCTGGATCGAGGACCCGTCCAACGCGGGCCGGGACTACCGGCGCAACCGGATCAGGGGCGACGTCCTGCCGCGTTTGACCGAGGAAAACCCGGGCTTTGGCCGGGCCGTGGCCCGGCTGTGGCGGCTGGCCCGCCTGGACGCGGAGTATTTCGACGGCCTGACCGCCTCGCATCTGCCGCCGTTGACGCAAGACGGACCGGCCGCGCGGCCCGGGGCGATCGTCGTCGGCGCGAGCGAACTGGCGGGCGCGCATCCGGCCCTGCGGCTGCGGCTGCTCAAAGCCGCGCTCGACCGGCTCGGCCCCGGGGAGTCGCGGGCCGACAGCCTCTTTGACCTTGCGGACGCCTGGGCGAGGGGACGCATGGGCGGGATGTTCCGCTTTCCGGGCGGCAAGCTCGCCCGGGTCGCGCCCGGCGGGGTGGAATGCCTGAGGGTCGCGGGCGCGCGCCGCGCCGGGGGCGCCAAAAAACGCCCCGGCGGCTGAACCGGAGCCGGCGCTTTTTAGGCCCCGGGCGCGGCGACGGCCGAAGAAACGAGACGGGGCGAGGGGAAACTCTCGAAAAGTTTTCCCTCGCCCCATGCGAATTGCCCAGCCTCGCGCGCCTGGCCCGGCGCTACTCCGCCGGTTTGCCGTAGGTGCGGATGCAGGCGATTTTTTCCCAATCGTAGTAGGTGTTGACGGCTTCGCCGCCGGCCTTTTCGGTGACGCGGGCGAACTCCTCGCCGAGAAAAATGACCGCGTCTTCGTAGATTTTCCCTTCGTTGATCTGGATTTTGACGTCCTTGCGCAGTTTGCGCGACAGGGTTCCATGCACGGGCATGGAGGCGTATTCGAACACTTTTTCCCAGGTGCTTTTGAGCATATCGGTCTCCTTGGGTAACGGGTTATCGCAATATTGCCTCGTCTCAACCGCAGCCGAAGCCGCCGCCCTTGAGGCCGCCGCAGCAGCCTTTGCCCGAGCGCTTGGCCAGACCGGCGAAGTCGCCGGTTTCGTATACCGCGCGCAGTCCCTGGTCGATCAGTCCGTTCATTTCCACGACCGTGAGTCCTTCCTCCGTGAGCACGGCCTTGGGCGTTTCTCCGGCCGCGGCCACCAGCACGGCGCGGCAGTCCTTCAGCGCCTCGGCCAGGGCGTACCAGCGGTTCGGGCCGGCCCCGGAGGCCGGAGCCTGCCGTTCCTCGACCAGGGCGTAGCCGTCGTCTTTTTTGGCGAAAACAAGAAAGCGCCCGGCTTCGCCCAGGTGTTGGTTGACCAAGAGCCCCTCCAGGCTGGCCACGGCCACGTAAGGCCTGGCTTCGTCGATCGTGGGCGCGGAGCGCGAGCAGGCGCCGAGCAGTCCCGCGAATTCCCCGGAACGGTCGGAATCGAGCAAGCCCACGGCGTCGGCGCGGCAGCGCTTGCAATGGCGCATCTGGGGCAGGTAGGCTTCGGCCGTGTCGCGCAGCGCGGCCATCATTTCCTTGGCCGGTTCCGGGACGTCCTCGAACTTGGTGTCCTTGTTGGGGTGCATGGGAATGCAGTTGAGCATGTCCGCGCCGAGCTCGCGCATGCGCCGGGCCACGGCCTCCACGTGGTGGTCGTTGACCCCCGGGATGACGATGGTGTTGGCCTTGACGATCACGCCGCGCTCCTTGAGCCCCTTGATGGCGTCGCCCTGCCGGGACAAAAGCGCGGCCCCGGCGTCGGCGCCCCGGTAGAGGACCTTGCCCAGCCTGGCCCAGGAATAAATTTTCGCGGCGATCTCCGGATCGACGGCGTTGACGGTCACGGTCACGTGCGAGACGCCGATCTCGGCCACCTCGTCGAGGTGATCGCCCAGTTCCAGGCCGTTGGTGGCCAGGCACAGAATCATCTCCGGCCAGCGGTTGCGGATGCGCCGGCAGGTGTCCAGGGTTTCGCGGGCGTTGGCGAAGGGGTCGCCGGGTCCGGCGATGCCGGCCACCGAGATCCTCGGTTCGCGCTCAAGGGCCATGGCCAGGTAGCTCTCCGCCTGGGCCGGCGAGAGCACGGCGCTCGTCACGCCCGGGCGCGATTCGTTGACGCAGTCGTATTTGCGGTTGCAGAAATTGCACATCAGGTTGCACTTGGGCGCGACCGGCAGGTGGATGCGCGCCCGCGTTCCCTTGACCTTCTCGTTGAAGCAGGGGTGCAGGCTGGTGTCGACGGGTGCGTGAGACATGGTGTTCCCCTTGGCGTTTGTCTAACTGGCGGGGCCGTCTGGCGGCCTAGATGTATCCGTAGCCGATTTCCGAACCGGCTTGTTTTTTGTCGAGCAACGCGTTGACGATCGTGTCCAGAAGCGCCTGCGCCCCCCGGTAGCCCAGGTGCAGGATGCGCTGTCCGCCGAAGCGGTCGTGGATGGGAAAACCGGCGCGCACCAGCGGCGCGTCCAGTTCCTTGGCCATGCGGTAGCCTTTGGAATTGCCGACGATCAGGTCCGGGGCGAGCTCCTTGGCCCGGGCCGCGATCTGGTAAAAATCCGTTCCGGCGGCGGTCTCTGGCGCTTCTCCCAGGATGCCGCTGGTCACCGACTTGACCGCTTCCTCGAGTTTGCCGGAATTGCCGCCCGAGGCGACCAGCACCGGCTTCACGCCGATTTCGGTGAGAAAGCTCGTCAGCCCGATGACCAGGTCCTCCTCGCCGTAGAGCACGGCCCGTTTGCCGAAGAGGTATTTATGGGCGTCCACGTAGGCGTCGATGAGCCGGCCGCGCTCCAGGGCGTGCCGGCGGGGCATCTGCGCCCCGGCCAGGGTCTCAAGGACGCTGAAAAAGGAGTCGGTCTCGCGCAGGCCGATGGGCAGGCCGCGCTTGAACAGCGGAACCTGGCGGCGTTTTTCCAAAACCTCGCCGGCGCTTTCCACGCCGAACAGGGTCCGGCCGCATTCGATGGTGGCCGCTGACCGTCCCATGGCCCGGATGGCGGCGATCGGCGTGCCGCCTTCGGGAATCTTCTGGTATTCGTCGAGCGCCGGACCGTCGAGCGTCTCCGAAATGTCGGGCAAAATGGTCACCGGCAGGCAGAAATCGTCGAAAATCTCCGCCAGGTAGCGGATGTCCGCCGGCGAGACGAAGCCCGGCAGCAGATTGACGGCCAGGCCAGCTTCGCCCGATTCGCCCGATTCGCCCGGTACGCCCGATTCGTCCGGCACGGCGAGCTGCTCGACCAAAGCCTTGACCGCCGCGTGGAAGCCCTCGGCGTGGGTGCCGGAGTACGACGGCGTGCTCACGGTGACCACCTCGGGCAGGCCGAGATCGGCGAACTCGTTTCTGAATTCGCGCACCAGCCCGGGCATGTCGTCGCCGATGGTTTCGGTCAGGCAGGTGCTGGCCACGCCCACGAGCTTGGCCCCGTATTTCTGCATGACCGTGAGCAGGCCTTTTTTGAGGTTGGGGCCGCCGCCGAACACGGCGTGCTTTTCCGAGAGCGCCGAGGAGGCGATGTCCATGGGCTCGCGGAAATGGCTGATGATATAGCGGCGCATGTAGGTGGCGCAGCCCTGCGAGCCGTGCAGGAAGGGCACCGCGCCCTCGACGCCCCGAAAGACCAGGGCGGCGCCGAGCGGCTTGCACAGCTTGCAGGCGTTGGTCGTGGAAACGTACGGTTCCTTGGCGGCCTGGATCATGACTGGCTCCCTGACGATGCGATTTGAATGCGCCTGGGCGTGAATCGCCAAACCGGGCTCATGACCGAGGCGTGGACCTCGCGGGCGAAATTGACCATGCCGACAAAGCCCTCCAGGGCTTCCTTGCGTTCGTGGTTGTGGTCGCAGAAACCGACGCCCAGCTTGTGGGCGATGGGACGCTCCTTGACCCCGCCGACGAAGATGTCCACTTCCTTTTCCTGGAGAAAGGCGGAGAGCTCCAGCGGATTGGAGTCGTCGACGATGATCGTGCCCGGATCGGTGACGGCCGCCAGTTCCCGGTAGTCTTCCTCGGTGCCGGTCTGGGAGCCGACCAGGACGGTCTTCATGCCCAGATGGCGGAAGGCCTTGACCAGGGAAAAGGCCTTGAACGCCCCGCCGACGTAGATGGCCGCTTTCTTGCCTTCCAGGTCGCGGCGATACTGCGTCAGTTGCGGGTACATCACGGCGAATTCCTCGCGCACCAGGGTCTTGGTCCGCTCCATGATCTCCGGGTCGTCCTTCTCGAAGAACCTGGCCACGCTGTAGAGCGCTTCGGCCATGTCCTCGATGCCGAAGTAGGACACCCGGGAAAAGGGAATGCCGTAGGCTTCCTGCATCAGCTTGGCCAGTTCGATGGTCGCCCCGGAGCACTGCACCACGTTGAGCGAAGCCCCGTGCGAGCGGCGCAGGTCGTCGACCCGGCCGTCGCCGGTGACGTTGGCGACCACGGTCACGCCCATGCGCTTGAAATACTCGCGCACGATCCAGATCTCGCCGGCCAGGTTGAAATCGCCCAAAATATTGATCGACAGCTTGGGAATGCCCGCGGTGTCGCCCGTGCCGGTCAGGTCGAACATGGCCTTGCAGGCGGCGTAGTAGCCCTCGCGCTTGTTGCCCTTGAAGCCTTCGGAGGCCACGGGCAGAACCGGAACGCCCTTTTCTTCGGCCACGCGCCGGCACACGGCGCCCAAGTCGTCGCCGATGATGCCGACGATGCAGGTGGAATAGACGAACGCGGCCTTGGGCTTATGCCGGTCGATGAGCTCGGTGAGAGCCAGGTGCAACTTTTTTTCCCCGCCGAAGATGACGTCCTTTTCCTGAAGGTCGGTGGAGAAGCTCAGGCGGTGGAGTTCGGGCCCCGAGGAAAGCGCGCCCCGGATGTCCCAGGTGTAGGCGGCGCAGCCGATCGGCCCGTGGACCAGGTGCAGGGCGTCGGCGATGGGGTAAAGCACCACGCGCGCCCCGCAAAAGACGCAGGCCCTCTGGCTGACCGCTCCCGCCAGGCTGTCGCGGTTGCAGGCGATCGCGAACGGCGTCTCGCCGGTGCGATGGATCTGGTCGCGCCGCTCGTCGAAGATGGGTGTTTCAGTGCTTGTTTCCATTTTTGTAAAAACCCCTCTGGAGATAAGCACAAAGCAAAGAACGGGCCAAGAACCATTATGAATTAAATCGCCATGTTTGCATATTCACCCGCCCCGGCGTATTTCAATTTTGTAAGATCAAGGCCGCCCGTCATACAAAAATGTCCCCTTGGCCCGGCCCCGCCCCCGCTGTATCATGCGCGCCATGCCGCCCTACCTGCCCCACCCGCGCGTCCGGCCGCATTGGCCGCACTGGCCCCCAAAGCCATGAACACGCCCCCGCGACTTGCCGTCGTCGCCGGCATCCTCTGGCGCAATGGACGCTATCTCGCCGTGCGCCGCCCGGAAGGCAAAATCCTGGCCGGATTCTGGGAATTCCCGGGCGGCAAGGTCCAGCCCGGCGAATCGCTTCAAAACGCCCTGATCCGCGAACTGCAAGAAGAACTCGGCGTCACGCCCCAAACCTGCGACTTCTGGCGCGAAAAATCCGTGGTCTCGGCCGGGCGCCCGCTCACCCTGCACTTCTTCCACGTCAGACGCTTCACCGGCGCGCCCACGCCCAAAGAAAACCAAACCCTGCGCTGGGCCAAACCCGGCGATATGGACCCCAGCCTCTTCCTCGAAGCCGACCGCGATATCGTGATCGCCCTGGGGCGGGGAGATTAGACCCTCCGGGGGCCAAGGGGCTTTGCCCCTTGGAGCCCACCGGGGGCGATGATCGCCCCCGGACCCCCACGTTGGGAGGCAGGGACGCGCCCCTGACGCGGGGGTCCGGGGCAAAGCCCCGGGAAAGGAGAACGCCATATGCCCGAGTCCGCGGTGTTGCTGGTGGATCTGCAGAGGGACTTCCTCGATTGCAAGGGCGGCAGGCTGCCGGTCGACCGGCTTGGGGCCGAGGCGGCGATCCGGGCGGCGAACGAGGTCTTGTCGCGGCGGGTTTTAGCCGGGGCGTTGCCGGTGTTCGTGGTCAACGAATTTTCGCCCGGCGCGCGCGTCGCCAATTTCTTTCGCAACAATGCGGCCGTGGCCGGCGGCGCCGGGGCGATGATCGATCCAAGGATCGAGAGAGTATGGACGGCGCGGTGTTTTTCCAAGGCCGCGCCGAGCGCCTTTTCCAATCCCGGGCTTGAAGCCTACCTGCGCGCCGAGGGGGTCAAGAAACTGCACGTCCTGGGCGTCTTTGCCGAGGGTTGCGTGCGCGCAACGGCGATCGACGCCGTCAGGCTGGGTTTTGCGGTGGTTGTCCATGCCCGGGCGGTGGCCAGCAACGCGCGTTGGAAGAAACGCTTCGCGTTGTGGGCCATGCGCCGGGCGGGGGCGGCGATCGTGGATTAGCAACGCCCCCGGACCCCCACGTTGGGGGGCAGGACGCGCCCCTGACGCGGGGCAAAACGGCCGGCTGGGCCCGCGCTTGCCCGGACATTCCTGTTTATCCTGTCAAAACAGGGGCGTATATTTGATTGCCAAAGCAAAAAACCGGGGGTAAGAGGGGCCAATCAGTTTTTTGACTTCCTGGAGAATCAACCCGATGCATACAATGAAATGCTTTGTTATCGCAGCGCTCGCTCTTGTCCTTGCCTCGTGCGTGATGAGCGGCCAGAAAGTGGAGCTCAGCCCCCAGGTGCGCTCCGAGGGCGGCGACGGCGGCCGGGGCAAGGAAATCGTGGTCACGGTCGTGGATGCGAGAGCCAACAAGGTCATCGGCGTACGCGATCCGGATCTCGGCCGCCTGACTTCGATCACGGCCGTCGACGGTCTTGAGGACAACGCGCTTCGGGCCGTGGCCAAGGGGCTGACCGAGGAAGGCTTCCGGGTCGTGGCCGCCCCGCCCGGGACCAGCGTGGCCGCGGACGCCCTGCGCCACCTCACGGTCGAAATCGTCGCCCTGGGTTACAAGGCCGATCTCGACAGCGTGCCCAAGACGATCACCTGCTCGGCCGAGGTCAGGGCCGTGGCCCAGAACAACGGGCACGGCCTGGAGCGCACCTTCAAGGTGTCGGGCGACCGCAAGGTCGTGCTCACCCCGTCCGAGGCGGACAACGAAAGCGCCCTGGCCGACATTTTGTCCGAAGCCCTGACCAACGCCGTGTCGGACTACGAGCTGACCTCCTTTATGTCCAAGGAAATGCTGCGCACCAAAAAGATCGAAGCCAACTGACCCGGGAATCCATTCAAAAGAAATTTTGGAGGAAAAAATCTGGGGAGAAACCCCTTTTGTGAACAAAAGGGGTTTCTCCCCAGACCCCTCTTCCCAAAAAAACTTTATCATATTGGAGAGATAATGGCTTTGCGACCGATGGCGGACGCGGCCCGAGACAACCGGCTCCCCCTGATTGCCTAAACCTGACAAAGTTTTTTTGGGGAAGGGGGTTTCCCCCGGTTCTCTTCCTCCCATAAAGGTTCCCCATGGATTGGCGCGAGGATCGCAATCACCGGCTGACCAAGGCCAAGCGGGTGCTCATCAAAGTGGGCAGCGCCGTATTGACCGGCGGCGAGGGCCTGGACGCCGGGGTCGTAAGCTCGCTGGCCGCTCAGATGGCGGCGTTGCACGCTCGCGGCGTGGACATCGTGCTGGTTTCCAGCGGCGCCGTGGCCGCGGGCCGGCGCGCTTTAACAGGCAAGGCCAAAATAGACGCCCTGCCCAGCAAGCAGGCGGCGGCGGCGGTCGGCCAATCGCGCTTGATGCGCGCCTGGGACGAGGCTTTTGGCGCCCACGGCGTGGTCACGGCCCAGCTGCTTCTCACCCGCGACGATCTGGAATCCAGGGAGCGCTATCTCAATATCCGCAACACTTTGCGCACCCTGCGCGAGTGGCGGGCGATCCCGATCGTCAACGAAAACGACACCGTGGCCGTGCATGAACTGGTTTACGGCGACAACGATTGCCTGGCCTCGCTTCTGTCGCCGGCCGTTGAGGCCGAGCTGGCGGTCAACCTGACCAGCGCCGCGGGCGTTTTCGCGGCCTATCCCGCGCCCGGGGGAGCCGCCTGTCTGGCGCACGTCCCGGACATCGACAGCCTGGACCTGAACGCCATGTGCGGCGCCAAGACGAGCGCCGGCAGCGGCGGCATGTATTCCAAGCTCGCCGCCGCCAAGCGCGTGGCCAAGCTCTCCGTGCCGACCCTGATTTTGCCCGGCCGGGAGAAGGACTCGCTGGTGCGGGCCTTTGCCGGCCAGGACGTCGGCACCTGGATCGCGGCTCATGAACAGGCCGTCTCGCGGCGCAAATTCTGGCTGGCGTTCGCCACCGCGCCCAGGGGCGCGCTCACGGTCGACGCCGGGGCGGCCAGGGCCTTGGCCGATCACGGCAAGAGCCTGCTTCCCGCCGGCGTCACGAACGTAACCGGCCAATTCGAGGCCGGCGACCCCGTGTCCATCGACGGCCCCGGCGGCGAGCGCCTGGGCGTCGGCCTGGCCAACTACCGCTCGGCGGACATGGCGCGCATCATGGGCCGCAAGAGCGCCGCAATCGAAAAAATTCTGGGCATGGCCCCCTACCCCGAGGCCGTCCACCGCGACAACATGTCCATCGGCGCGGACGTCTAAGCGCCCGCGACAATCGGAGAAACGCATGATTACCTCTTTGGTTCGCAAGATCATCGGCAGCCGCAACGATCGCTACATCAAGTCCCTGCAACCCCTGGTGGAGCGGATCGGCGCGCTGGAGGACGGGCTTCGCGCCCTGCCCGACGACGCCTTTCCGGCGAGGATCGCCGAATACAAGGCCCAGGTCGCCGGCGGCCGCGCGCTCGACGACCTCATCCCCGAGGTCTTCGCGCTCGTGCGCGAGGCCGGCCGGCGTTCGCTCAATATGCGCCACTTCGACGTCCAGCTCATCGGCGGCATGGTCCTGCACCAGGGCAAGATCGCCGAAATGAAGACCGGCGAGGGCAAAACCCTGGTCGCCACCCTGCCGGTGGCGCTCAACGCCCTGACCGGCCGGGGCGTGCACCTGATTACGGTCAACGACTACCTCGCCCGCCGCGACGCCGAGTGGATGGGCAAGCTCTACAACTTCCTGGGGCTCACCGTCGGCGTCATCGTCCACGGCCTCGACGACGCCGAGCGCCAGATCGCCTACGGCGCCGACATCACTTACGGCACCAACAACGAATTCGGCTTCGACTACCTGCGCGACAACATGAAGTTCAACATCTCCCACGTCGTCCAGCGCGAACTGCACTTCGTCATCGTCGACGAAGTGGACTCGATCCTGATCGACGAGGCGCGCACCCCGCTGATCATCTCGGGCGCGGCCGACGACTCCACCACGCTCTACGTCAAAATCGACGCCCTGGTGCCGCTGCTTCGGCGCGAGGAGCACTACACGGTGGACGAAAAGGCCCGCACGGTGATGCTCACCGACGAGGGCGTAGCGCGTTGCGAGGACATCCTGCACGTCGACAACCTCTACGACCCGGCCAACATCACTTTGCAGCACCACGTCCTGCAGGCGCTCAAGGCCCACAACATCTTCGGCCGCGACGTGGACTACATCGTCAAGGACGACCAGGTGGTCATCGTCGACGAGTTCACCGGCCGGCTCATGCCCGGGCGGCGCTATTCCGACGGCCTGCACCAGGCCCTGGAGGCCAAGGAAGGCGTCAAGGTCGAGGCGGAAAACCAGACCCTGGCCTCGATCACCTTCCAGAATTATTTCCGGATGTACGAAAAGCTCGCCGGCATGACCGGCACGGCCGACACCGAGGCCGTGGAATTCAGGGAAATCTACGACCTTGAAGTCCTGGTCGTCCCGCCCAACCAGCCCATGATCCGCATCGATCACCCGGACATGATCTACAAGACCCAGACCGAGAAATACAAGGCCATCACCGAGGAGGTCGGGCAACTGCACGCCAAGGGTCAGCCGGTGCTGGTGGGCACGGTCTCGATCGAGAAATCCGAGCTGCTCGCGGGACTATTGCGCAAGGCCGGCATTCCGCACGAAGTGTTGAACGCCAAGCAGCACGAGCGCGAAGCCCAGATCGTGGCCCAGGCGGGCCAGCAAGGCCGCGTGACCATCGCCACCAACATGGCCGGACGCGGCACGGACATCGTGCTCGGCGAGGGCGTGACCGGCCTTGGCGGCCTGCACATCCTGGGCACCGAACGCCACGAATCCCGGCGCATCGACAACCAGTTGCGCGGACGCTCCGGCCGCCAGGGCGACCCGGGCAGTTCGCGCTTCTACCTGGCGCTCGACGACGACCTCATGCGTCTTTTCGGCTCCGAACGCATCGCCGGACTCATGGACAAGCTCGGCATGGAAGACGGCGAGCCCATCGAAAACCGCATGGTCAGCCGGGCCATCGAAGGGGCGCAAAAACGCGTCGAGGCTCACAACTTCGAAATACGCAAGCAGCTGCTCGATTACGACAACGTCATGAACCAGCAGCGCGAGGTCATCTACTCCAAGCGCCGCCATTTCATGACCGCCCAGAACCTCGAAGACACCGTCGGCGAATTCGTCGACGCCATCATGGACGGCATCTACGACCCGGTGGAATCGGTCAAGGGCGAACCGGACGTGGAGAGCCTAAGCGTCGCCAAGTCCGAAATCGAGGAAGCCTTCGCCGTGCGCATCGGCGACGACGTCCCCTTCCCGAACAAAGAAGAGCTGCGCTCCTTCATCGACGCCAAGTTCGACGCCCTGCGCGCCTCGGCCGGGGACTCCTTCCAGGAGATCCTGCGCTATTTCCTTCTGGAAAACCTGGACCGCTACTGGAAGGAACACCTGCTCAACATGGACCACCTGCGCGACGGCATCGGCCTGCGCGGTTACGGCCAGAAAGACCCCAAACAGGAATACAAACGCGAAGGCTTCGAGATCTTCCAGGACATGCTCGGCACCGTGGCCGAGGCCACGGTCCGCTCGCTGTGCCGCCTGCAGATCAAGGCCGAGGTGCGCGAAGACGAATTTAAGCACAAGGAAAAGCCGCTCGACGTCCAATACTCGGCCGGCGAGGGCGGCGAAGCGCCAAAAAAACAACCCAAACGCCGCGCCGAACCCAAAACCGGCCGCAACGACGCCTGCCCCTGCGGCTCGGGAAAGAAATTCAAGAAGTGCTGCGGGGCCAAATAAGCGGGGCGGACCGGACGGACCGGGCGGCGGAGAGAAGAGAAGACTGGGGGAAAACCCTTTTGTGAACAAAAGGATTTTCCCCCAGACCCCCTATCCCAAAAAACTTTGATATTTTTTTGGGGATGCCCTCGCCCAGAGCTGCAACGCCCCTTTATTAAACAATCATTCCAGGGGATTGATGCCGGTTTGTTCGGCTTGAAGCAGGGGCCTGGAGGCGGCAGTCCCTGAAAAACAACGGTTCCGGAGCCTCTGGCAAAATTCGTTTACCGCCTGGTCAGACGCGCAATAACGCTACGCAACGAAGCAAAATCATGTGGGATTCCAAAGGACGCAGCCCTTTGGCCGCCGGAGACGTCAAAAAACCGCCTTTTTGCCCGGTCGCTCAGCCGGACGTCTTGAGGAACATCAGCGCCAAGGCCTCGGGCATGGGCACGGGCCGCGCCGGTTTTTCGACGCCGTCGAGGCGGACCGCGCCGAGCCCGGGTTTGCCTTCCCGCGCCCAGCAGCTGCCGCAAACCATGCCCACCGGCGACAGAGTCGCGAAGTCGTGGGGCTTCACCTCGTTTCCACACACTTGGCAGGTATGCCTGGACATGGCGGCGCTCTCCTTTGGGCCGGATTTTTGTTCCGGCCGCAAGGAGACAAGCAAATTTCCTGCCGCGCCAGGCAGAAGATATCCCCGCAATATCGCTTGATTTATCCCGTTTCCCCTTTAAAAAACCAACCATTTCAGCCGCAAAAAATATCGCCCGGAGCGTCCTCGAAAGACGAGCGGCCGCGCTCTCGGCGATTTGGGCTTTCTCCCGGCCGGACCGTTAAAGACGCTTGACGAAAATGGATCTTCAATGCACCCTTTGAGGCGGTAGACCGTTGTCCCGCGTGGATATGACGGCTATGGCAGCCGGCCCGAGGAATCCATTCAATGACTTGGCAAGCCCACATTCCTGACGAGATCTCCCGGCTTTATGAAGTCCGCGATTACCGGCATGCCGCAGCGTTGCTCTCTTGCGAGTTCCGATTGGAATTCGAGGAATTGTGCGGCGCGTTGATGCGCTTTCGCTTCCGCAAAGACGACGTTCTCGCGGGCGGCGGCAATGAAAGCCGGATTCCCAAAACCATGTCCGGACTCATGCGCCCCTTGGGTTGGCTGGAAGGAAAGCTCACGGCCTCCATGGTCGTGGACGGCGAGGAAATTCGCCAAGACACCCACAAGGTGGACTTTCTCAAGGGTCGAGTCGCTTTCGATTTGGAATGGAACTCAAAGGACCAGACATTCGACCGGGACTTGTACGCTTTTCGCACATTCTTCGAATTCAACAAAATCAGCGTCGGCGTCATCGTCACCCGAAGCGACCGGCTCGATCCCTGGTTTAAGTCCCTGGGTCAGGCCGTTTCCCAAAAGTACGGCGCCAGCACCACGCATCTGGGCAAACTCCTGCCCCGGCTCGAAGCGGGACGCAGCGGCGGTTGCCCCATACTTGTATTGGGCATGACGCCGGAACTCCTGGAGGAATCATCATGAGCCTCGACCAAGAATTACTCGATGCCGCCGGTGGCGCGCGTTTTAAGACCATACTCGCCGATCCTCCTTGGCAATTCACCAACCGGACCGGCAAGATGGCGCCCGAACACAAGCGGCTCAACCGGTACGACACTCTCAGCCTGAAAGACATCATGTCGTTGCCTGTCAATGCGATCACCGCCGATGTCGCCCATCTGTATCTCTGGGTTCCCAACGCCTTGCTCCCGGATGGACTCTCGGTCCTGCAATCCTGGGGATTCACCTACAAAACCAATCTAATCTGGCATAAAACACGCAAAGACGGCGGCCCGGATGGGCGGGGAGTCGGCTTCTATTTCAGAAACACGACGGAAATCATCCTTTTTGGAACCAAAGGGAAAAACGCCCGCACCCTCCCGCCGGGCAGGAGCCAGGTCAACTTCATCGGCAGCCGAAAGCGGGAACATTCCAGAAAGCCGGACGAGCAATACGGCGTCATCGAGTCATGCAGCCCCGGCCCCTATTTCGAACTGTTCGCAAGAGGCCCGCGGGCGGGGTGGACCGGTTTCGGCAATCAGGCGCAGGAATACGAGCCTACTTGGCCGACCTATGCCAACCATTCCGCCGCCCACCCGTCGCACTTTCAGTTGCCTCTCAAATATTAACGGGAGCAGAAAATTTCTTCATTTTCGTGCTCCCGTTTATCAGTATGGCCCCGCTCTTCGCGGGGCCAGGCGGCGTCCGCAGCATGGAGCATGAAGTTAAAAACTTCATGCTCCAAGTAATAAAATCCGATCAATTCGCGGGATAAGAAAGAGGGGAGAACCCGCCGGACGATGGCCCTTTGCCGGCAAAGGGCTCCAATCCCGATTCCTTCTCAAACGTCGGTAAGCGACTCCGAAATCCGGCCGCCCCCGGGCTCGGCCGGGACGTGCCACTCGCGTTTGGCGATCAGGCTGTAGATTTCGCGCGCCTTTTCAAAGGAAGGATTGAGCTCCAGGGCGCTCGTGATGGCCGTCAGGGCGGCGCCGGTCTGGCCCGAGAGGTGGTAGGCCTTGGCGACGTTGTAATGGATGTTCTCGTCTTTCGGGGTGAGTTCCAACGCCCGGGCGTAAGCCCGGATCGCCCCGGCCAGATCGCCCTTGTGGCGCAGTTGCACGCCCAGATTGTTGTACGGATTGACCGCGTAGGCGTCGGTCGCCAAAATTTCGGCGAAGAGCTCCTTGGTTTCCTGCAAACGGTCCTGGAAGGCGTAAATGTCGGCCGCCCGCTTGAGATATTGCTGGTATTTTTCGGTATCGCCCTTGCCCTTGTAGGCGTCGGCCAGCCCCCGGTAGGCCTCGGCGAAAAGTTCGTTGATCTTGATGGCCTTGTTGAAGGCGATGATGGATTTGCCGTATTTTTGTTCGAGCAGGTACCTGGTCCCGAGGTCGAAGTAGTGCTGGGCGTCCTCGGGCGCGGCCGCGAGTTCCGAGAATTCGTCGATGGCCGCGTCGAAATCGCCCTGGAGCACGAGTTCCCGGGCGTGGCCCAATTGTTCGCGCTCGATTTCGTCGAACCGGCCGGCGGACCGGGCCTGGTTCAGGTGGCGCTGCAGGACGCTTTCGGAATAGGGCCGAAGCACGTACCCCGCGCAGCCGGCCGAAATGGCGCGCAGGACCGTCTCCTTGGTGTTGCGGTGGGTGACCATGATCACCGGGATATGGGCCGTGCGGCTGTCGCCCTTGAGCATTTTGATCAGGGTCGCGCCGCTCATGTCGCGCAGTTCGAAGGCGGTCAGGATGACGTCGGCCGGGGTCTGCAGCAGGGACTCGAACGCCTCGCGGCCGGCCTCGAAGCAGACCACCCGGGCGTAATTCAAACGCGTAAGGCTGGCGCGGTCGCGCCGGCTTTCCTCGGCGTTCGCGCAGACCACCGCGGACAGGGATTTGGTCTCATTCATGGCGTTTGGCCGAAACAATGGATTGATCCGGACGGCCGCCGGCGACGCGCCTGCGGACGGAACGTTCACCGCGCCGGGTTCGGCATCAATGGCCCAAGCCCCGAAAAAAGGCAAGCTGCGGCCGCCCCCCCTTGCCAATTCCCCAGAGCCGGTTATTCTGAACGCCGATGCCGCCGGAGGGACGACGTGGACCAGGAAACAGCGCTGCACGACATCGTGGCCTTGGTGCGAGGCGAACACCGGCAGGCCGTCCGGGAGCTGATCGAGCGCGAGATCGCGCGGCTCGCCGCCGGGGACGGTCCGCGAGCCTTGCGCTTTCTGGAAGATCTGGATTTCTTCGTGCGCATGCGCGGCCCGGACTTCATCTATTCGCGCGGCGTCGCGGGCAGCCTGCGCGTGAGCGAGGACGTCTTCGAGCTGGCCTACGCGGTGAGACGGAAGATGCCCTGACCGCCGGGGCCGGCAGCCCCCTTGCGCCGCCACTGCGAAATTTTTACACTGCGCGGCGAAACAAGCCGGCGGCGATGCCGCGCAAACGAAAAGGCCAGGCGCCATGCCTCAAACCGACTTGCCCGGCGGCAACGCGGCAAGCCCGCAAAGGACGCGCGACCTTCGCGTCGCCTGGTTCGGCGCCCGCCATTTCGCCCATTCGCTGGAAGGGCCGGGAATTGCGCTTCAGGTGTTCCCGCAGCACCAGCCGGCCGTCTTCGACTGGAAGCATATTCTGGAGAGAACCGGCCGCGCGCCGGACCTGCTGGTTCTTGGCGACGCCTCGTTGCCGCCCGTTTTCGTCGGCGTCGAGGACTTTCCCTGCCTGACCGCGATCCATTGCGTCGACACCCACATCCACGGGTGGATGGAGCATTACGCCCAGGCGTTCGATTTGTGCACCGTCAGCCTCAAGGACCATCTGGGCCGCTTCGAGGGGGGGGCGCTGGCGGCGAACCAGCTGGCCTGGCTGCCCGCTTTTTCCAGAGAGACGGACAAGCCCGCGGCCACGGCCCAAAGCCCGCTCTACGACGTTTTGTTCGTCGGCGCCATGCAGCCGGACCGCAACCCCGGCCGGATCGCCTTTTTGGGCGAGCTGAAAACCAGGCTCGCGGGGCTTGCGATCCGCACCGGCGATTACACGCAGCTTTATCCCCTGGCTCGCATCGTGCTCAACGAAGCCGAACGCGGCGACCTCAATTTCAGGGTTTTCGAGGCTCTGGGCTGCGGTTCGTGCCTGGTGACTCCCGACATCGGGCACGGCCTGCGCGAGCTTTTCACCCCGGGCAAGGAGCTCGCGCTCTACCCGCCCGGCGATGCGGCGGCCTGCGCGCGGGTCTGCGAGGACCTGTTGCGCTCGCCCGAAAAACGCGCGGCCATGGCGCGGGCCGGCCTGGCCCGCGTCGACCGCGACCACCGCGCCCGGCGCCGGGCAAGCGCCTTTCTGGACCTCGTCTCCGGGCTTGATCCGGACCAGCCCGGGCGCCGCCGCGAAAAAGCCGCGGAACTTCGCCGGAAGTATCTCAAACGGCTGTATTTGCACTTCGCGGAGGTTTGCGACGACAAGCGCGTCGCGCAAATCTATTTGAACGCCTCGCGAGGGGAATGCTGATGGAGTATCCAAGCGACCTCATTCCGCCGGAAGATTTGTGGATCGCCTTCGGCGGCGGCGACTTCCGGGCGATGGGCGAAAAATTGCTGCGCCAGTTCATCGAATACGCGGGGCTGACGCCGCACGACCGGGTCCTGGACGTGGGCTGCGGCGCGGGCCGGGCGGCCGTGCCGCTCACCGCGTATCTCAGCGGGCGAGGCTCGTATCGCGGGTTCGACGCCTACCCCTTCGGGGTCGATTGGTGCCGGGAACATATCACGCCCAGGCATCCGCGCTTCGTCTTCGAGCGCGCCGACGTCTTCAATACGCTCTACAACCCCTACGGCAAGACGCCGGCCTCGGAGTTTCGTTTCCCCTACCCGGACGCGAGTTTCGAGTGCATCATCGCCACCTCGGTGTTCACCCACATGCTCCCCGCCGACATGGCGCGGTATTTCGAGGAAATGGCGCGGGTGCTCGCCCCGGGCGGCCGCGCCTGCATCACCTATTTCCTGCTCAACGACGAGTCCCGGGCCCTGCTGCGCGAGGGACGGGGCAAGCCGGCGCTCACGCACCGCTACGGCTCTTTTTACGTCGAAGACCCGGCCGCGATGGAGGACGCCGTTGGCTATTCCGAAAGTTTCGTGCGCGCCATGTACGCCTCGCGCGGCATCGAGATCGCCCGGCTGATCCCGGGTTCCTGGTGCGGCCGCGCGGGCATGGACAACGGACAAGATATCGTCGTCGGCGTAAAGCCGTAGGAAGTTGCGCTCCCGTCCCAGTCTTTTCCAGGCCCAGGAGGCTTTCATGAACCAGCTCTTCACCTCGATTCGCATCGGCTCGATGACCCTGAAAAACCGCTTCCTGCGCTCGGCCACCTTCGAGGGGCTGGCCGGGCCGGGCGGCGAAGTCACCGAAAAACTCGCCGCGCTCATGGCCGAGCTGGCCCGGGGCCGCGCCGGGCTGATCGTGACCGGCAACGCCTACGTGCGCGGCGACGGCCGCACCCGGCCCACCCAGATGGCCATCGACCGCGACGAACTCCTGCCGGGACTCGCCCGGATGGCCGAGGCGGCGCACCGCGAGGGCGGCGCCATCGCCGTCCAGATCGCCCATTCCGGGTGCTACAGCGACCCGGTCGACGGCTCGACGCCGCTTGGCCTATCCAACCTGTCCTTCGGCAAGATCCCGGCCTGCCGGGAGCTGACCGGGCAGGACGCAAGCGAACTCGCCTCGGCCTTCGCCCGGGCCGCCGTCCGGGCGCGAGCGGCCGGCTTCGACGCGGTCCAGCTCCACGCCGCCCACGGCTACCTGCTCTCCCAAGCGCTGTCGCCGTACTACAACCGACGCACCGACGCCTACGGCGGGCCGATCGAGAACCGCATGAAACTTCCGCTGGAGGTCTACCGGGCGGTGCGCTCCGCCGTGGGCGGGGACTACCCGGTGCTGATCAAGATCAACAGCCGCGACTACCTCGAACCGGGCCTGACCCCGGAAGAAACGGCCCTGGTCTGCCGCACCCTGCAAGACGAGGGGCTCGACCTGGCGGAACTCTCCGGCGGAACCATGGCCAGCGACCCGAAATTTTCGCCGATCCGCGCCGGCCGCTGCGACACCCCGGGCCGAGAGGCCTGGTTTCGCGTCGACGCGGCCGCCATCAAGGCCTCGCTGGCCATCCCCGTCGCCCTGGTCGGCGGCGTGCGCGCGCCGCAAACCGCCAAGGCGCTGATCGAGGAAGGCGCAGCCGACCTGATCGCCCTCTCGCGGCCTTTGATCCGCGAACCGGGGTTGATCGCGCGCTGGGAAAGCGGCGACTTGCGCCCGGCCGCCTGCCTGTCCGACAACCTGTGCATGGCCGAAGCCCGCTCGGGCAGAGGCCTGCGCTGCATGCGCGAAGGGGAAAAGACGTCCTAGTGTGATGTTCCAGCAAATAGGTGGTTGTTTCCAACCAGCTATTTCTGGAAAGATCGCTCGCCGCAAACGCGGTTTGCGGAACGCGACACTAGACGGGCGTCCCGACGGGAATCTCGAAGCGTACGGTCGTCCCCCGGCCAAGCGCGCTCTCGATGCCCACGACGCCGCCCATGCGTTCGACGAGCCGTTTCACGATGGCCAGTCCAAGGCCCGAGCCTTGATACTTCCGGGTCGAGGAGGCGTCGAGCTGGGTAAAGGGCGTAAACACCCGCGAGATTTGATCCTCGGGAATGCCTATGCCGGTGTCGGAGACGGAAAAAAGAAGTTTCCTCGCACCCGGCCCCTCGCGCCCGCCGGCCTCTATCAGGACCTTGACCCCGCCTTTGGCGGTGAACTTAACGGCGTTCTCGACGAGGCTCGCGAGCGCCTGCCGGATGCGGCCGGCGTCCCCGATGACGACGTCCGGAACGTCCGGAGAAATTTCCATGGTAAATTCAAGCTGCTTCTTTCGCGTCCGCGGCTCAAAGGCGCTCGATATCGAGTGGCGCAGATCGGACACGAGGAACTCGCTTTCATTGATTTCCCATTCTTTATTTTCAGCGCGGGTGACCTCAAGGATTTGATCGATCAGTTTCAGGAGGTTGTTCGCCGCGAGCAAGCCCGTATCGACGTAATCCTTCTGTTCACCGTTAAGCTCCGTCAATCCCAAGAGTTGCAATGCGCCGAGCACGCCGTTCATCGGCGTTCTGAGTTCGTGGGTCACGGTGGCGAGAAATTCCGACTTCGCCCTGTCGCCCGCCTCGGCCGACTCTTTGGCCCGCTTCAGTTCGGTGACGTCGAAGGAAACGCAGATGAGCCCGATTATCTCCCCGGTTGCATCCTTGTGCAGGATCTTGTGCGTCATGACGTGACGCCAGCCGTCGGCAGTACGAATTTCGTCCTCGGTCACCAGTCCATCTTGTCCCGATGCGATGAATTTCAAGTCGTTCCCGTGAAATGTCTCGGCCATCTCCTTGGGAAGGATTTGCTCCAAGGGGATATTGAGCGCCGATTGATCGAGTCCGAGCGACTTGAACCAATACTCGTTGGCCATGGTGACGCAGTTATCCAAATTCACATAGAAAATAGGCGTCGGCACCCCATTCAAGAGCGTCGAAAGTTCGTTGCGTTGCGCCACAATGGCTTCTTCGGCCAGCTTGCGCCCGGTGAGGTCGCGGGCGATGCCCATGAGTATCGGCCCGGAAGTCAATTCCAGCCGCATGACCCTGAGTTCCACCGGAATATGGCCGCCGTCCTTGCGACGAAGTTTGGTCTCTAAAGTGAGAGTATGGTCTTTGACGCCGTTCGCGACGATTGTCCGAAACGATTCGGGGGTCAGGTTGAGGTCGAGATCGGGCACATTCATTTTCAAGAGTTCAGCGCGGGAAAATCCCGTCTGGCGTTCAGCCTCGCGGTTCACCCGAAAATACCGGCCCGTCGTGTCGGTCAAATAGATCCCGTCCCCGGCGTCTTCAAACAATGACCTGAAGAGCTCTTCATTCTCCCGCAACGCTTCCTCGGCCGCCTTGCGCTCGGTGATGTCCTCATAAACCCCCAGAACGCCGTAGACTTTCCCTTCCTGGTCTTTGAGCGGCATTTTCGATGTATCAACCCACCGGTGGCCGCCGGCGAGACGCGCGTGTTCAATATAATGCACTTTGGGACGGTCATGAACCATCACCTGCTCGTCGTCGGCGCGATACGCTTGCGCTTCCTCGGGCGTCCAGGGCAAATCGAGATCGGTCTTGCCGATTACTTCCGTATAGCTCCCAAGCCCGACATCCCGTGCAAAAGCATGATTGCAGCCCAGGTACGTTTTATTGACGTCTTTCCAAAATATGGATTGAGGGACGGTGTCCAGGATGCCCCTGAGGATGTTTTTATTGTGCCGCAAGGCCTTCACCGCTCGCCGGTGCTCTTCCCGGAGCCGCAGCGAGACGATCCCGAAAGCGAGGTCGCCGGCCAATTCCGAAAGCAATTCCACCTCGCCGGCGTCAAAGGCGTCGGGCTCGCTGGCGTAAATGGTCAGCGCTCCCAGGCAGACGTCCCGGTCGCGCAAAGGCAGGGCGACAACGGCCTGATATCCCCTGGCTTGCGCCGCTTCCCGCCAAGGAATCATTCGCGGGTCGCTGGCGATGCACCGTGCGATTTGAGGCTGCAGCGTCCGTATGGCGGCGCCTGTCGGACCGCAGCCTGTTTCGGACTCGTCCCAGGTTACGGTGATGTTTTTGAGATAGCCGCCGTCGGCCCCCCCGAAACACACGGGGGCGACCGTTTTTTTGGCGTCCGCCGCGGCAAGGCCGACCCAGGCCATGACGTATCCGCAGGTCTCAACCAATATGTTGCACATGCTGGTGAGGTACGATATTTCATCACGCGCCCTGATGAGAGCTTTCCCACTCTCCTTGAAAGCCTTGAGCGCGCGATTGGAATTGTGTAACGCCTCTTCCGCCTGCTTTCTCTCCGTGCAATCTATGTATATAGACATTCCTCCGATACATTGATTGTCAAAATCATATAGCGGAAAAATATTTGCCAAAATATTTCGCTTTCTTCCCTTGTGATCCGTGGTCAGCACATCGATATCGCGAAAAACTTTGTCCTCGCGCATGCTTTTTCCCACGATTGTCGTGTGGTTTGGATCGCCATAGAATACCTCGGCGGTCGTTTTCCCATAGCAACATTTCTCAAAATCATCGATTCCAAGCATATCCAGACAGGCCTGATTGGTCTGTATCACCCGTTCATCGACATCCACCAACAGATATGGCATCGGAAGACCGTCCAGAATAATCTTGAACAATCCCGTGTCGTGATTTTTCATCCGCGCGATCGAGGCCAGTTCCGCGATGAGCTGTTCTCTGGTTTTTTCGGAATCAAGCATAAATCCCTCGGTGAGGCTGAAGGGTTGCGATTTTCAATTGGTACCAGGATATTGGACCGTAGGGAAGTGGGAGGAATGAAAGAAACGGAAAAAATCCGTCCTGGCCAGGCGGGGCCACATTGCCCCGTTGTCCGGGCCCCGATGGCCCTTGAATATCGAGCGGGGTTGTGGGATTGGAAGGCTTGAAGCCTGACAGCCCGTTGAAAAACGCCAGGGCGGCGTTTTTCAACAGACCGCCAACCCTGACTATTGGAGAGCAACATGCGCTGGTATCATTACCTTGCATACTTTTTCGGAGGCGCTTTTCTCGCGAACGCCATACCCCATTTCGTCAGCGGAGTCTGCGGGCATCCGTTCCAAAGTCCTTTTGCCTCGCCGCCCGGAGAGGGTCTATCCTCCGCGGCGATCAACGTGCTGTGGGGCTTCTTCAACCTCGTTGCCGCCTATCTGCTTCTGTGCCGCTCCGGAAGTTTCGATTCGCGCAAGACCCTGCATGCGCTCGTTCTTGGAGCGGGCGTCCTGACCATGTCGCTCATGCTCGCCCATACCTTCGGGCGATTTTACGGCGGCCTATGAATTTGTTCCTCCGGCGCCCCTGAATTGACCACCGGGGACCGAGACGGCCGGGATCGCGGCAAACGGCGCTGGGCACTGGCCCTAAGGCCTTCGGGTGAGGCGAAACGAAAAGTTTTCCGCCATTATCCCAAAAGTGCAAGGCAGGCGTAGGGAGATTTTCAGGCATTGTTCCGCCTATTTCCTTGATCGCCTGTCGGACCTTGGCTCCAACCTCGTGGTGGGCCTTATTAGCGGCCTGCTTGCCCTTGATATTGTCTCGTCGAAGTTTTTCCTCTGTTTGAGTAGCCCGAAACAGATTGGCTGCCAGTTCTGTACTTCCCATGTGATCTAAAATCTTGTGACTTTTTTGAGTCCCTTGCGGGCATGGATGTCTTTAGCCCCAAGTCCTCCGTATAACCCCTTGTATCCATGGTCCTGAAAAATCGCATAATCAAGGGTCGTCTCGACTCCTGCACCCTTGGCGGAAGCGACAAGAGCCTTATTATGCTCTGCCATCTCCTTGCGTAGCATTAAACGCCTTTCATCCTCGGGAAGTCCAGCAAACGCCTGGTCATCGCTTATTTCTTGACGCCTTGTTTGGATCGCAAAATAGGTCTGTCCGTTGGCGATGACAGGCTTTGCGGGGTCTCCATTCTGGATGATTAGGTAACAAGCATAGCGTGATAGCTTGTAATCGGCCACTTCCCTCTTGGCCCCTGAGCCCAATTCGACCATATTGACGACTTCATCAAAATGGTTGGCCGATAGCTGACCAGAGTTATCACAAGAAATCTTTGTTTTTTCTGCTACTTGAGAAAAATTTCTCCAATAACCCCCTGAATTTTTGGAGCGCCCGACACGATTTGAACGTGTGGCCTATAGAATCCCCCCCCGCATCCGATAAGCCCATTTAGGGCGCGACTCGCCTCTGGTTGGATCTGCCAAGGTGAGGCCCGCAGGAAAGGAGCCACGCTATGTCGATTTTCATTGGTAAACCGGGGATCGCGAATATGAAGGTGATCGCGAACGCGACACTTCAGCAAATGACCCAGAACCTCGACCAAAATACCTCGGCATCCACTCCGAAAAGCAAGGCAGGGCCCAGCTCCGGTTCGGCCGCGACGTTCCAGAATCCGCCGGAGATGCTCAAAGGCAAGTTGGCGGCGGGGACGGATGCCGGCGTCGCCATGAAGCAAAGCCCTGCCGACATACAGCAGAAATTCGACGAGACGGCGCAGAGCGATGCCGAGAATCGCGCCCAATTGTCAAAAATGTCCGCAGCGGACCAGGCGAGAACGCAGAAGTACATGATGACTACAGTCAATCCAGCAGTCCAGGATCCTAACGCCACCACCCCAAACGCCGTGGCGCCCGGCAATCCAATACAAGCCCTCTCTCAGTCGGCAGCCAACGGGATGGCGCAGGCGAACGACAATGCCCCACAATCGGCCATCAATCTGCTGAAATAGCCTGGCTGAGCCAGTCCTCCCTGCGGGAATTTTCACCCAATTTCACCCTTCATCAGAAAAAAGGTTGGGAGAGGATTGGAGAGGTTCAGGGCAAAATAAAAAGGGCCTGCCGCGTCTTTGCGGCAAGCCCCTGAATTACCTGGTGGGACATGATGGACTCGAACCATCAACCAACGGATTAAGAGTCCCTATTTTAATATTTCACCCAGCTTCATTTATTCCCACGAAAAGCATTGACAGCAAAGGCTTACCCTCCTATCTGTCTTCACAGGGATTCATCAAAAATCATCCCGCTTCAGTTAAAAACGCTGGACAAATGCTGGACAGAATCAGGCATAGGGATTCGCAAGGCGATTTATTGGAGAGAACCGCCAGGACCGTTCACTTTGTCCAGCGCCTGTCCAGCGCACAGAGGATAACCCCATGAAATGGTTCAAGGCTGACGAAGGAATCCGGTATCGTGAACATCCGACCCGCAAACATGGCGTCAGGCTCGACCGCTATTTCAGCATCTACTACCGCCTGGACGGAAAGCAGCGCGAGGAAGGACTCGGGTGGGCCAGTAAGGGCTGGGATTTGAAAAAGGCCAAGGCTCGGCTTTCAGAGTTGCTGGAGAACAAGCGCACGGGCAAGGGGCCTGTCACCCTGGCGGAATCTCGGGAGCAAGCAAAGGTCGAGCGCGAGATCAAGGCCCAGGCCGATGCAGAAACGGCGCGCGCCGAGTTGTCTCTTGCCAACCTGTGGCCCGGCTATCTTGATGTGGCCATGGGGACCAAACCGAAAAGCATGCGCCGCGAGAAGGAGTTGTGGAAGCTGTGGGTTGCCCCGACCGTGGGATCAAAGCCGCTCAAGCAGGTGTCGCCGCTCGACCTGGAGCGCATGAAAAAGCGCTTGGCCGCCGTCGGGAGGTCCGCCCGGACGATCCAGTACGCCCTGGCGCTGGTCCGCCAGATGTTCAACCACGCTCGCAAGGCAGGTCTATTCGCGGGCGACTCCCCAACCAAACAGGTGAGCAAGACGAAGGTGGTCAATCAGCGCGTCCGTTTCCTGTCGCCCGAGGAAGCAGAACAGCTGCTCGCAACCCTGGCGGAATACTCCCAGGATGTTCACGACCAAGCGCTGCTCTCGCTGTTCTCCGGTTGCCGGTGGGGCGAGGTGGCGGGCCTGACGTGGGGCAATGTCGATTTCAATTCCAACAATCTGCACCTGCTCGATACCAAGCACGGCCAGCGCTCCATACCGATGACCGCCAAGGTCCGCGACATGCTGACCAGACGCCAAGGCGAGGCCAAGGCGCATACGCCTGAAATCTTGGTTTTCCCGGCCAGGACCGGCCGCCCTTCACCTCAAGTATCCCAGAGCTTCCACCACGCCCTCGTCAAGCTGGGATTTAACGACGGCGTCACAGACCGCCGCCAGAAGGTCTGCTTCCACACCCTGCGGCACTCCTACGCCTCATGGCTCGTCATGGCCGGGACGCCGCTTTACACCGTGGCGCGGCTCTTGGGGCATTCCACTTTGAGCATGACGGAACGATACAGCCACCTTGCCCCGGACCATGTGCGCGAGGCCGTGGCCAACCTGGAGGCCTTCGAGAAGGGCCGCAGCGGCAAGATGGTGCGCATCGGCCGGGATTGATCGCTGGCCGCCGCCCTGGACAACTCATAACTCAAGGGTTATAAATATCCATGGAAGCCTGGACAGTAAAATTCCTTGATGAGGCGGTTCCCGAGTTTGTGCAGCTGCCATCCGACATCCGCGCCCGCTTCCAGCGGATATTTCGGATGGTGCAAGACGAGGGCTTGAGCGCTCTTGTCATGCCCTACGCCCGCCCCGTGAAGGGCCGGTTGTGGGAAATGCGGGCCAAGGGGAAGGATGGCATCGCCAGGGGGCTCTATGTGGCCGTCGCGGGCCGCCGTCTCGTGGTGCTGAGGTTCTTTGAAAAGAAGGCCCAGCAGACGCCCCAGGACGAAATCAAGCTGGCACTCAAGAGGTGCGGGGAGCATGGGTTATGATCGACGCCAAAGAAATTCACGAGCGCATGATGCGTGAGGATGCCGAATACGCCAGGGAGTATGATGCCCTGGAAGAAGAGTTCTCCATTGCCCAGGCGATGATCCGGGCAAGGAGCCGGGCAGGCCTGACCCAAGCCGAGGTGGCCAAGCGCATGGGCGTGAGTCAGCCCCGCGTCGCCAAGATCGAGGCCGGGAGCAACGTAAGCCTGGACATCCTGCGGCGCTATGCGGCTGCCACGGGGAGCAAACTCAAGTTGGACTTCCAGCAAAGCCAATAGCTGACCCCGCCCAGCGTGGGCGAGATCATAAAACGGCCCCGGTTGGGAGACACTACCTCCCGACCAGGGCCTAACCACAACACACCATAGGGGGGTGCATCATGGCTGATCGTTCTCTAGCGACACGTACCGACCTGTACAAGTGGTTTTTGCCCTCACGGCCGCTGCCGAGGAAAATTACCGTGCGGGGTATGCCACTCCACTTGCATGATTTTCAACGGTCTCGGAAAAAATATCCGTCACAACATGATGCTGTCATGCGTCTTCGCTGCGATTTGGAGAGTGGCCCGGGCGGTGTGAGGACTACCGATCACAACCAAGGCAACGCGGAGCATCCGGCCGCCCATGCTTTGACCTGTTTTTTAGAGAGGTTCGAGGCCATGGCTCGGGAGTTTCAAGACATCGTTTTGGCTGGTTTGGAATTGAGGCGGGAAAACATGGAGATGAAAAGGCGCTTGCGCGAGATCGCGGTGGCCTGGGCTGGCGAGGTGAACCATGAGTAATTCAGAATCGTCTCGTATGGTTTGGGAGACGCCCCTCATGGTCCGCATCCGCCGCATCAAGGAACTTTGGAACGCCTTCATGTTCCTGGCCAGGGGCGGTAAGTTCAAGGTGTTTTTGGACTTCTCCGGCGTGGACCCGCGCATATCCAAGCTGGCGACGGTCTACATTGGCAGTCCGGGCCGCGTTGTTGACGTGGAGAACGTGCGACGCAACGCCATAGCCAGCACGTTTCACCGGATTAACGACCTGATGCCCGCAAAACCAGGCGACCCGGGGGCCTTTCTCGTGAAGTGGTGCAAGACGCCCCAGGAATTTGACCAGGAGAAGATCGAACAGGCTCAAAGACTCGCGTAGCACCATTTCCCCGGCCTAGCGCGACGGCGCGAAAAGCGGCACTCCCACCGCCTGGCCGGGGATATTTCACCTGGGGGAAGCCTGGGAGGGCTTGCCATGTCGAGTGAACGCATTTTGGGGAAAGAGATACTTATCCAGCACAACTTACAGCCGTTTGAATTGGTTCTCTGGATGGCGCGCGGGCTTAAGGCTACCAACAAATTTGGCGAGCCTACTGAAAGAACAGCAAAAGCGCTTGTTCATGTTGACAAGTATTTACTTAGACAAGCCATGAATTGGCCACAAGAGGAGTGGAATAGCCTTGGGAGCAGAGAAGACTATTTATCGTCAGTGCCAGATCGTTATCAAAGAAATGGCCACCTTGTAGACAAAGAATTGTTTTTTGATGATCTTTTGGAATTTATATTTATTCGTGAAGATGTTGAAAAGTTCTTAGGTAAACCACAAACGGCAAATCTTTCAGATAATTCGCCGCAGGCGGTGGATGTCCCTGTGAATGGAGACGGCAAACAATTAAACTCAAACTCAAAAAATGTATCTGTGTCAGAGCAATACGTGACATATATGGATATACTTTATCAAGAAAATCCAGAAAAATGGCAAGATGTAAAAGCCTACTATGCGTCTCATGTAGAGAATTGGACTAATATGAAAATTGCAAGACTACTTGGAAAAACTGTGAGAACCGTAACACGCCGTATCGAAGCCGGTGAACAATACGCGGTCCATGATCCTGCTGGTCCCAAACTCCCCCCGTTGCCAAGACCCGCAAGTAGAAAAAAGAAGTATAGAGGATAGACACGAATAGACATTTTGATAGACCCCGATAGACATTTCCCCCGGGCTGTTATTTGAGGCCACTCCCTACTGATCCTGTAATTTAAGCATGTTAAGCCGCCTTACCCTCTTCGTATCCTTCTAAAATCATGTCTATCTTGGCGTCTATGACGCCTATTTTGTCATCCTGGCCTCACATTATTCAACAATTAAACCAAGTGTTGAATCAAGTGAGGAGAAACCGCGATGCAATCTCAATCTCAAGACGTTCTCGCCACGTTCCGCAAAGAGGCCCCGCCGATCATCCGGCGACCCGACCTGAAAAAAACAGGATTTCCCTACTCCCCCGGCTTCATGGCTAACCTCGCCAGCATAGGCCAAGGGCCGCCCTTTTTCCGCGTCGGCAGGCTGGTTTGTTATGACCGCGATGCCCTGGCCGATTGGCTGGCGACGAGGATCAAGGTCGAAGCCCCCAGGGTGCCGAGACAGACGGGCGCGGCGGCGTAGGGGGAAATCATGTCCAGAAATGAGACAGCCCCCTTCGCGCTGCAACGCAACCGGGGGCCTTGGGAATGGAAAGCGGCTGGCAAATTCCTACCCCTGCGGGCGGCCTTCGGCAAGTGGCGACGGGTATCCGATCTGCGACGGATGCGACGGGACCACGCAAAGGCCCTTGACCGGGATTACACCCGGCGAGCATCGGCCATGCTGGCTTGCGTCGATCATCTTCTTGAACTGGAAGCCGAAGACGAACCCGGGGACGAAATATGACCGGCCCTCGAATCGATTTCGCCTCGATCAACGCCGCTGCGCTCTCTCGTTTGCAGGACCTCTTGCCCCGGTGGCTGCCTGGTGGCCGCGTCGAGGGGCACGAGTACATTACGGGCGACTTGAACGGCGGTCCGGGCCGGTCCTGTTCCGTGAACCTGACGACGGGCTCCTGGGCTGATTTCGCTGGGGAAGATCGGGGCCGCGACCCAGTTTCCCTGTATGCCGCGATCCACAAGATGAAGCACGGCGAGGCCGCAAAGGCGCTGGCTCGCGAGCTTGGGATTGATAACGGCAATGGGAATGGGAATGGGAATGGGAATGGCAACCGGCCACAGGTACAGGCGCAAGCCAAGCAAGACGATTGGCGGCCTATCCTGCCGGCCCCTGACGATGCCCCGGAGTCGGATTTCAGGCACTTCAGACATGGCAACCCTGTGGCCCGATGGATCTATAAAAATGGTGAAGGGCGACCCCTGGGCCATGTCTGCCGGTTTGAGCATGACGGGCGCAAGGAGATTATCCCGCTCGTCTACGCTGAAAATTCCAGCGGCCAGAAGCACTGGCGCTGGAAGTCATTCCCCGATCCACGACCCTTGTACGGGTTGGATCGTCTGGCCAATGCAGAACCGGATGCGCCGGTTTTGCTGGTCGAGGGCGAGAAGACCGCCGACGCCGCACAGCGCCTTTTACCTGTGGCCGTGGTCCTGACCTGGCCGGGCGGATGCAAGGCCGTATCGAAGGCCGATTTCTCGCCGTTGAAGGGCCGCCGCGTGGCAATCTGACCGGATGCGGACGAACCAGGGCGGAAAGCTGCTCTGGGAGTTGCCGCCAGGGTCAAAGCTGCCGGTGCAGCCGAGGTCCATATTGTTGATCCCCCGAGGGATGCGCCCGAGGGCTGGGATTTGGCCGATGCCGAAGCCGAGGGCTGGAATAGCGCCCGGGTGCGTGAGCATATCAAGTCGCACAAGCTGTCCCCGGAGGCGTTTGCGGCGGTTATCGCTTCACCTGATGCCGAAGACAGTCCACAGGATGACGCCAGTACGGTCCAAATCCGCGATGGCGAGCTTGCCCGCCTGGTCGACGCCTGCGAGGTGATCCTGGCTCGGCCGGCCCTCCCGATAGCTGACAAGGTGTTTCAGCGCGGCGGGCAAATGGTTCGCGTTGCGGTCCTTCCTGCGGCGGATTTCTCGGAAGGTGTTGCGCGGCCGCAAGGCGCGGCAGTGATTATGCCCGTGGCCACGGCCTTTTTGCAGCCGGTCTTATCCCGGCATGGCAAATTCCAGCGATTCGACAAACGCGAGAAGTCGTGGCGCGCGGTCGATCCTCCCCGTGGCGTGTCCGACGCCATTCTGGCCCGGTCTGGTCAATGGCCATTCCCGGCCCTGCGCGGCGTTGTCTGCTGTCCGACAGTGCGCGCCGATGGAACGCTCCTGCTTGAGCCCGGGTATGACCCGGCGAGCGGCTACTATCTGGCGCATGACCTCAAGGTGGCCGTGTCAGACAAACCCAGCCTGAATGACGCCGCGAAAGCCCTGGAATCCCTGACGGCGCTTTTGGCCGGGTTCTCGTTCGTCTCGCCGGTGGATCGCTCCGTGGGCCTTGCCTTGATCCTGACTGCCGTGGCCCGGCCGGCGTTGGACTATGTGCCCCTTTTCTCAACGTCCAGCCCGGTCCGGGGATCGGGGAAGTCTACACTCCTGGACGTAGCGGCTGTTATCGCCACGGGTCGGCGCAGCGCGGTTTTATCCGTCTCGGCTGACCGGGATGAACTCGAAAAACGTCTGGTCGGCTGTCTGCTCGCCGGGGACGCCCTGGTCAATCTGGACAACGTGAACGGGACGCTGCGGTCCGATCTGCTCTGTCAGGGAATCACGGCGGAAACGCTCAAAGTCCGGCCGCTGGGTTCGAGCGTGCAATCCGAGATTCCCAATTCAGCGTTGTGGGCCGCGAACGGCAACAACTTGGTCCTGGCCGGCGATCTGACGCGGCGGGCGCTTCTGATCCGGCTCGATCCGCAGATGGAGCGGCCGGAAGAGAGGGTCTTCTCCTTTGATCCCGTCGCCAGGGCGCTTGAACATCGGTCCGGATACGTGAACGCGGCCTTGACCATCGTGCGGGGCTACGTCGCTGCCGGCCGACCGGATATGCAGTTGACGCCGTTCGGGAGCTTCGAGCGCTGGTCATCCCTGGTGCGGTCCGCCTTGGTCTGGGCCGGGGCGGAAGATCCATTTGAGAGCCGGACCGGGATCATGGACGATGACCCCGAGGCCGCCCAACTGCGGACACTTCTTGCTGCATGGAATACCAGGTTTGGCCGGACACCTCGGACCGTCAAAGAGATCATACGGGCTGCGTCAGAAGATGATTCACCCTTGGAAGAGCCCCTTGAAGAGATCGCTGGAGAACGTGGAGACATCAATTCCAAGCGCTTGGGGCGTTGGTTGCTTCGACAGGCCGGGCGCATCTCCGGCGGCCTCAAGTTGATAAAGGCCACGACGATAACCGACGGTTCAGCAAATTGGAAAGTCATTCCCGAAGGCGAGGCCTAAAAAAGGGGTTTCAGTGGTTTTCGGGGTTTTTTTCAATCCTAACGCGGAAAGTGGCAGGGAGATACAATGACACTTTATATAAAGGGGCTGGAAAAAACCCCGAAAACCCATGAAACCCCTTCGAGCCCAAAAGAGCACACCGAGGAAGAGGCGATAGCCTATCTGGTGGGTTTGGAGCGGCGATTGGCCGTTCGGCGCGGGGGGTGGCGGCCGAAACGCGGAGGGCATCGTGAAGATCATCGTTGATAGCCGCGAGCAACGCCCTTTTGATTTTGAGGGATACGACGCCCAAGTGGTCAAGGGCGCGTTGACGGCTGGCGACTACAGCCTGGCTGGCCTCGAATCTCTGGTGGCCGTGGAGCGCAAAGAGTTGTGCGACCTGGTCGCCTGTCTCGGCCGAGAGCGTGACCGCTTCGAGCGCGAGCTTGAACGCCTGCGGGGATATGAGGCCGCCGCCGTGGTGATCGAATCGCCCATGGCCGCCCTGGAGCTTGGCGAGTTCCGGAGCGCGTTGAACCCGAAGGCCGCTTACGAAAGCGTGGTGGCCTTCATGTGCCGCTATCGGCTGACCTTCTACTTTGCCCAGGACCGGCGTGGTGCGGAGCGCTTCACCTTTTCTTTCCTGCGCCATTACCAGCGAACAATCGAACGGCGATACCAGGCCGTGACGAAAAAGGCGGCGGCATGAGCGGCATCATTTACCTGCGGCATCTTCCGGCCGACCCGGGGCGTGATCCGTGCCATGGATGCTGGCCTGGTTGCCCGGAATTGTGTGAGGCTTGCCCGGATCGGCAGTGGATAAAACCCGTCCAGCACGAGAACATACTCAAACTGCACGGCGACGAAAAGGAGGCGGCGGCCAATGACTGAAAAGACACCAAAAAAGCAACGAGGCCCAGGCAGGCCATGGAAACCTGGGGAGTCAGGCAACCCCAAAGGATGCCCACAGAGACCCCTGCACGGCAAAACAGCATAATTTGTCTTTCAACTTGCTGTAATTTATGTTAATTTATCTCCATCTTCAACGATGGAGGCGGTCATGAACGAGCGCAAGAAGATTCCCGGCGTTGCCGAT
>JADFXV010000028.1 GCA_015233395.1 Desulfovibrionaceae bacterium | reverse complement strand
TCTCGCGCCCGGCCCGGAACAGGCCGGGCGCGCGGCCCTGGAAAAATTGGCGGCCTCCCTGGCCGGAAGCATCCTTGAGCAGGCCGGGCGATGTCCGTAGCGCGCCTTTTCGCTCCGCGCGCGGTCGCCGTTTTCGCGGCCGCGCTCATGGCCCTGGCTTTCGCCACGACGGCCACGACCGGCATGACCGGCGTGAATGGCGTGAATGGCGTGAATGGCGAGAACGGCGCGCGCGCGGGCATCGCCCCGGAAGACCAGCTGTTTCTGGCTGCCGACGCTTACTATACCGGCGATTTCAAGAAGGCGATCCAGGCCTTCGGCGACGTGCTCGTCCTGGACCCGGACAACGTCTACGCCCTGTCCAGGCTGGGCGCGTCCCTGGCGGCGGCCGGGGGGCCGGGAGCGGACAAGGCGGCTTTGGAGAAATTCGACGCCGCGCTGGCTAAAGCCCCGAATCATCTCTTCGCCCGGACCTGGAAGGGGCTTGTCCTGCTGCGCGCCGGAGATCCGGCCGCCGCCTTGGCCGAATGCGTTCAGGCTCTGCGGAGCGACCCGGACTATCCCCCGGCGCTGTTTGCGCTTGGCCTGGCCCGCCTTGAGTCCGGCGACGCGGCCGGAGCCCTTGAAGAATTTACGCGCCTGGCCTCCCGCGACCACGCCGAGGCCGAGGTCCATGCCGCCGCGGCCCGGATTTTCGCGCGGCTTGGGTTGACGGCGGCCGCCAATCTGGAATGGGAACGGGCCTTGGCGCTGCGGCCGAGCGACCCGGCCTGGGCGAGCGGCCTGGGCGCCTTGCTCGCCCGCCGGGGCAAGGACGCGCTGGCCGTGACCGCGTTCGAGCAGGTGGCGGCCATGAGCCCGGGCGACACCCTGGCCAAGACCTCTTTGGCCGCCGTTTTGGCCGCGCAGGCCTGGAAGGCGGCCGCACAGGGCAGGGCCGGGGACGCCGTCGCCTTGTGCCGGGGGGCCTTGCGCGCCGATCCCGGACAGGCCGGCTGTTTGTATTTGGCCAGGCGAGGCGGCGCGCCCGTGAAACCCGAGGGCAGGCGCGACAGCGCTCCGGCGGGTTTCACGAGCACGGCGCCGGAGCCGTCTCAACCCAATGAGCCCCAACCGGCGAAACCGGCCCAATCGGGCCAACCCGGGGCCACGCAGGCCGTAGTCTCCGGATCGTTGGCCAAACTGCGGGCCGGGCCCGGCGCGGACCAGGCGGTGGTGCGGGTGCTGCCGCCCGGCCAGCGCCTCACCGTCGTCGGCCGGCAGGGCGACTGGATCGAGGCGCTCACTCCCGGCGGCAGCCGGGGTTTTGTGCGCGCCGATCTGATCCGGGCGGCCGAACCTGGACAATAGGCGAAAGACGGCGTAGAATTGTGGAATATTACGGGTTTGTCCACGACAGCCAGCGACGCTCGACCCTCATACCCCGGGACTTCATGGATACGCCGCCGCCGCAAGCGAGCCAGACGCCGAGCAACTGGACTCTGCCCAACCTGCTCACCATCCTGCGGGTGGTGCTGACTCCGGCCTTCGTCGCCGTGTTCATGGATCACAACCACTTGGCCGCCTTTGCCATTTTCGCGGCCGCCGGCCTGACCGACGCTCTCGACGGCACGCTCGCCCGCCTGCTCCGCCAGCGCTCAAATCTCGGGGCCATGCTCGACCCCTTGGCCGACAAGATGCTTCTGGTGGCCTCCTTCGTCTGCCTGGCCATCCAGGGCCTTATTCCCCTCTGGCTGGCCGTGATCGTGGTCAGCCGCGACATCATCATCGTCGGCGGGCTGCTGTTGCTGACCTTTCTCGATATCGACGTGAAAAGCCGCATTCGGCCCACGTTCGTCAGCAAACTCAACACTACGGCCCAGATGACCTTGGTGGCCGCGCTTTTGACGGACAAGGCCTTCGATCTCGGGCTCGGCCCGCTTCTGCCGGCGCTCATCTGGACCGTGGCCGGGCTGACCGCCGCCTCGGGCCTGCACTACCTGCGCCGGGGCCTCGATTATTTCACGCCAAACGGCGAGGCCAAGCCCAAACCGGACTGAGGCCAACAGGCCAAAGACTAGCCCCGGGTCCGGGGGGCGTCTCACGACAATACGAAGAATGCGGCCGGGTCGGCCACGGGCGAGGGAGTCGGGCGGGGGCTACTGCTTGGGGCGGGGCGGCTCGTCCTTTTTGTCGGCCGAAACGTCGATTTCCTCGGGCTCGCTCATGGCTTTCTTGAAGCCTTTGATGGCCTTGCCGATGCCGGAACCGAACTCGGGCAGCTTCGAGGTTCCGAAGAGCAAAATGACGATGACCAGGACGATCAGCAGATGCGTGAAACTTATGCCCATACAAACCTCCAGGCCGCGATTGATCCCGGCATACCCCCGGCCGCGCTCCCGGTCAAGGATGCCGCAGCCAGCGCGGCCCGCCCGCCGGTTTCGTACCGGTTGCTCAGCGGTCGCGCCAGTTGCGCGGCGCGCGCGGGAGCGGTATAGGCCAAACACGGGCCGGCGAGCCCACGAGCCGGGAGGCGGCACGGACAGGACATGAACGCCAAGCGCGCCAAGATAGCCCCTTTTCCGGGCGCGGCCTGCGACTATCACCGGTCGGGACGCTGCCTCTACGAGGAACGGCTCAACCCGGGCCTGGACGCCTCCTGGCGTTGCGCCGCGCTTGCAGCCTGCGAGGCCGCCTTTGACGGCTTTTTGACCCAGGCCGACAATTTTGGCCTAAGCGACGTCCGGGCCGTGGCGATCTGGAAGACCCGCTTCGCCGGGCTGACCGAAAAGCGTCCGGATTGCGGCCGCTTCGAGCCGGACCAGGAGGGCGGCTACCCGGGGTGCGTCCACCTGGACCGCGACGTGTGTCTCATGCGGTTGCCCAAATGTCCCGGCGTGTGCCCCAATTACCGCCCGGCCAAACGCGAGGCGGCGATCAACCCCAACCAAAGCGACGGCCATGCCTGACATCATCATCGCCTTCCCGTTCATGCATCCCGAGCTGGCCGGACTTTCGGCTTGGCCCGAGGCGCTGTGCTTCGATCCGGGCTTGGCGCCCGCCACGCCCGTCGAGCCAGGCCGCTTCCGGCCCGAGGGCCTGCCCCTGGCCCCGGCCGCGGCCGCCGGAGCGGTCGGCCAACTGATCGCCTTTGGCGGCGATTTCAAGGACCCGCGAGGTCTGGCCGATTTCGCCGCCGCCTGGGGACACGCCTTCGCTCCGGGCTCGCCCATGGCCATCCGCCGGGAACTCGCCGAGAGGCTCGATCCGGAGGCGGCGCGGGCGGCCCGCGCCGTGCAGGACAGCTGCCGCGCACAGACCCTGCTCGGCCTGGCTTACGTCATCGAGGAAAACGCCCTGGCTCTCAAATCCCTTGACAGCCGCATCGACAGCTCGTTCGCCCGCTTCCAGCGCGAACTCGGGCTTGCCGGACCGGATGCGTCCGGCGACGGCGTCGATTACGAAAATTGCGGCTGCGAGGACGACGAGGACTCAGGTTCGTCCGGCGACGACGAGGGCTACGAGAATTGCGGCTGCGGCGGCGACGAGGAGTGCGGCCGGCCAGGCGAAATGCCGGTCGTTTTGCCGAACGCTCCCACGGTGGCGGGCGCGCCCGAAGGCCCGCCCTGGCGGCTGGTGCTCGAAGCGCTGCTTTTTTTTGCGCCCCCGGAATGCGCTCTTTTGACGGCCGATCCGGACATCGCCTCGGCCTGGGACGAATTCGGGGCGCGCCTTGCGCCGCCGGCGCCGGGCGAGCTGGCCTCCTGGTTTCCGGGGCGCATAGCGGCCCCGGGCCTCGCCATGGGGCGCGCCCCGGGCCACGCCCTGATCTCGCGCACGGCGCGGGACGCGGAAAAACCCTGGCTTGACGTCCAAAGAACGGTTTTTTTCATCGCCCCCGGGGACAGGTCATGAACATTTGCTCCGGCTTCACCGATCCGGCCATGTTTCGCCGCGTCAAAGGGGTCATCTTCGACTGCGACGGCGTGATTCTCGATTCCCGGGACGCCAACCGGATGTATTACAGCATCATCCGGGAACGCATGGGGCTTTTGCCCATCACCGGGGAGGAGGAAGATTACGTTCACGCCCATTCGGTCATGGAGTCGCTGGCCAGGGTCATCCCGCGCGAACGCTTAGATGAGGCCAACGAGCTGCGCAAACACTTCGATTACCGGGAAATTCTGCCCTATCTCTATCTCTATGACGGGCTGACGCCCTTTCTGGAGACGCTCCAGGAAAACGGCGTGCTCATGGCCGTCAACACCAACCGCACCGACACCATGGAAATGGTGCTCGACATTTTCGAACTGCGCCGGTTTTTCGCGCCCGTGATCACCGCCGCCAAAGTCAGCCATCCCAAGCCCAATCCCGAAGGCGTGCATAAAATCCTGGCCCAGTGGAACCTGCGCGGGCAGGATGTGGCCTACCTGGGCGATTCGTTTCTCGACGAACAGACCGCCCGGGCCGCCAGGGTTCCCTTCTGGGCCTTCAAAAACCCGGCCCTGATCGCCGAGCTGCACGTCCCGAATTTCGAGTTGCTGCGCCGTTGCTGGCTGGGCGGGGATCGCTAGGGGAGCGGCGTAAAGGGTCTGGGGGAACCCCCCTTTTGTTCAACAAAAGGGGGGTTCCCCCAGGATTCATTTTTTCCCGATCATTTCCACAAAAACAGTCCGGTCGGCTCGTCGAAGCCGCGCACGAGGGCGTCTCCGGCGACCGGGGTGATGCAGGCCTCGGCGGCGAAGATGATGCTGCCGGCCATGGCGTGTCCGCCCAGGCAGGAGCAGTCCTTGCGGGACAGGGTCAGGTGCAGGTGGACGAAGGGTTTCCCGTCTTTGAGCGAGATGTTGCCCTGGCCGCAGAGAATTTCCACGTGTTCGTCGAAGCTGAAGTCGACATAGCGCCGTTCGTCTTGCAGGTAATAGCCGAGCTTGGTTTTTTCCAGGGCGCCGATGACGGCGACGTGGGCTTTGGTCGCGTTGATGGAGGCGGCCGCCTCGGCCAGGGCTTCGAGCAGGTCTTTTCCCTTGGGCAGGCGGATCAGGACTGGACCTTTTAGCGAAATGCCGTCTGTTTCCAAAATTCGCTCCTTTCTTTGTATATGGTCTCAAAATGCATCAAATCCTGGCGTTGTTCCTCGGTTTTGGCGAGCGGTCTGGCTTTGTCCAGGTTGTAGGTCGTCTGGCGCGCGTTGTTCTGGTAGAGCGCGGCGTAGGCCAGGTGGAGGTGGGCGGTGAACAGATCGCCGTCCTCCCCGGACATGCGGCCGTAGACCGAGTGCAGGTCCACGTCTTCGGGCAGTTCGTGCAGGGCGCGCTGGAGGTAGAGTTTGCCTTTGTCCTTTTGTCCCAAGCTGTGCAGGGTCCAGCCGAGGTAGCCGAGCGTCATGGCGTCGCGGGGGTTTTTGTCGGCGCTACGCTGCAGGAAATCGACGGCCCGGGTGAAGTCGCCCAGTTTGTAGTAAAAACGGCCGGCCTCGCGCAGGGGCAGCGGGTCGCCCGGGGCGCAGGCCATGGCCTGGTCGTAGGCGGCTTTGGCTTCGGTCACGCGGCTGACGCGACCGAGCGCGATGGCCCTGCCGAGCTGGTCCACGCAGGTGGATTTGGGCGGGAGTTTTTCGAAATATTCCATGGCGGAGGTCGCGTCGGTCCAGTGGGCCCGCAGCAGCATCTTGCAGCGCAGGAAGCGCTCGTCGTTTTCCGGGCGGTTTAGGAGTTGTTTGGGCATGTGGGCGATGCGGTCGCTTAGGTAGCCGATGCGCTCCTCGATGCCCGGGTGCGTGCTCAAGTAGGAGGGCATGCCCCCGATGCCTTTGAACCATTTGAGCCGGCGCAGGATTTCAAAGGCCTTGACCATGGCCATGGGCGAATAGCCGGAGTCGGTCAAAAAGCCCAGGCCGGCCGTGTCGGCCTCTCGTTCGACATCGCGCGAATAGGCGAGCATGGAGCTTTGGCCGGCCGACTGCGAACCCATGGCCAGGGCGGCGCCGGCCTGGGGGGCATGGGCCACGGCGCCGAGCAGGATCCCGGCGACCATGCCGAGCATGCCGGCAAGGCCGACCACCTGGGCGTTTTCCACGCGTTTGGAGATGTGGCGCAGGGCCACGTGGCCGAGTTCGTGGGCCATGACTGCGGCCACTTCGGATTCGTGGTCGAAATCGAGGATCAGTCCGCTGTAGACGAAGACGTATCCGGCCGGGGCGGCGAACGCGTTGACCCCGTTGTCCTGGAGCACGCCCACGGTGATGTCGAAAGGCTGGGGCGGAATATGGGCGGCGATTTTCATGACCAGGTCGCGGACGTAGCCCTCGATCGCCGGATCGTCGACCAGGGGCATCATGGAGCGCACCAGGGCGTTGAATTTCTTGCCGAGTTCGAGCTCGTCCTTGACCCCGAAGGACATCAGCGCGGCCTCGGCCCGGGCGGGCATGCCGGCCGGCGTTGCGGGCAGGATCAGGGCCGAGCACAGAAGCCCGAGCAAAAGCGTGCGCAATAATCGAAGCATGGTGTTTCCGGCGCCTCCGGCGGCCAAGGGGTCCGACCGAAGCCGGGACGCGATTGGACTTCCCATAGCATGGACGCATGGTCCGCCGTCAAGGTTGCAGCCGATAAAATAGACCGCAAGCGCCGGACTGTAAACCCGAGCGTCTTGGGAAAAGAACAGTGGTTTTCAGGGGGCGGGAAGAAACAGGGCGATTCGCGAATCGCCCTGTTTTCCGGACAGCCCCAAATCACTTGTTCATGATGTTGAGGAAATCGTTGTTGTTTTTGGAGCCGCGCATCTTGTCCAGGAGAAATTCCATGGAGTCGATGGGGTTCATGGGCGAGAGAACCTTGCGCAGAATCCAGACGCGGTTGAGCACGTCGTCGGGCAGCAGGAGTTCTTCCTTGCGGGTTCCGGAGCGGTTGATGTCGATGGCCGGGTAGACGCGTTTTTCGGCGAGGTGCCGGTCAAGGTAGATCTCCGCGTTGCCCGTGCCCTTGAATTCCTCGAAGATGACTTCGTCCATGCGCGAGCCGGTGTCGATCAGCGCGGTGGCGATGATGGTCAGGCTGCCGCCTTCCTCGATGTTGCGGGCGGCGCCGAAGAAGCGTTTGGGGCGCTGCAGGGCGTTGGCGTCCAGGCCTCCGGAGAGCACGCGTCCCGAGGACGGGGTGACGGCGTTGTAGGCCCGGCCGAGCCGGGTGATGGAGTCGAGCAGGATGACCACGTCGCGTTTGCGCTCGACCAGGCGTTTGGCTTTTTCGATGACCATTTCCGCGACCTGGACGTGCCGGGTGGGCGGTTCGTCGAAGGTGGAGCTGACCACCTCGGCCCGGACGGTGCGCTCCATGTCGGTGACTTCCTCGGGGCGCTCGTCGATGAGCAGGACAATCAGGTAGACGTCGGGATGGTTGGCGTTGATGGAATTGGCGATGGTCTGGAGCAGGATGGTCTTGCCGGTCCTGGGCGGGGCGACGATGATGCCGCGTTGGCCGTGGCCGATCGGGGCGAGCAGGTCGACGACCCGGGCGGAGTAGTTTTCCGCTCCGTTTTCCATGAGGAAGCGTTCTTCGGGATAAAGCGGGGTCAGGTTGTCGAAAAGCACCAGGTTTTTGGAGGCCTCGGGAGGATTGAAGCCGATCTCGCTGACGCGCAGCAGGGCGAAATAGCGTTCGCCCTCCTTGGGCGGGCGTATCTGGCCCGAGATGACGTCGCCCTTGCGCAGGCCGAAGCGCCGTATCTGGGAAGGGGAAACGTAGATGTCGTCCGGCCCCGGCATGTAACTGTACATGGGCGAGCGAAGGAACCCGAAGCCGTCGGGCAGGATTTCGAGCACGCCTTCGCCGAAAATGGAGCCGTTCTGGGAGGCGCAGTTCTGGAGCAGGCCGAAGATGAGCTCCTGTTTGCGCATGCCGCTCGGGTTTTCCACGTTGTATTGGGCGGCAAGCTCCATGAGCTCGGGCATGCTTTTGAGTTTCAACTCGGAAAGATTCATGGTGTCTCCGTCGGGCATCATAGGGAACGATCTTCTTTATGTTAAAGGTTTCGCGACAATCCGTACAATGCAACGCCGCGTCTGATTACGATTGCAAAATGGCGGTAGCGGCCGTTTCGAGTCTGTCGCCGCTTGGGCATGCCCGGTCCGGGGCAGGGTAAATAACGGGCCGTCAGAGGCTATCGCAAACAAATATGAGATTGATTTCAAGGAAACGGCTAATAGAGGATCGCGCTCAATGTAATTTTTTACGTATTAGGGCACCGTGAGAGCGTTCGTATCGATGCCAAATTCGCCGGTAGGTGCAAACGGTGGTCACCGAGGCTCTTATCGTATCCGTTGCCGGTGTCAAGTAAAAAAAAAAGACGATTCGCCAAAGAATAGGCGACGGCCGAGCAATCCTGGGCCACCCGAGGCGCCTGCGGCTTTGCGCGAAAATCAGCTTTCCACCACCTTGGGCCGGATCACGTCGGCGAAGATCTCATTGATCCGCGCCTTGATGTCTTCCTGCGTCCGGTCCAGGGCAAAGGCCAACTCCAGCGACAAAAGGCTCGTGGCCTGCTCCAGGAGGCGGCGTTCGCCAAAGGAGAGTTCCTTGTTCTGGCCGATGAGCAACAGCTCCTTGAGGACATAGGCGACGTCGGCCAGGTCGCCGCTTTTGAGCTTTTCGGAATATTCCCGGTAGCGGCGGTTCCAGTTCTGGCCGGCGTAGCCGGTGAAATTGGAGCGGTCGTTGAGCGATTCCAGGATGGCCTCGGCCTCGTCGCGGCCGCTGACGGACCGCAGTCCCACATTGCCGGCGTTTTTGACCGGCACCATCAGGGTGACGTTGTTGGACAAGATGCGCACGATATAGAATTCGGCAATGGCCCCGCCGATCTCCTGGGCCGCGATGCGTTCGACTTTCCCCACGCCCTGGGCGGGATAGACAACCAACTGGTCGATTGAAAACAACGGGAAAGCTCCTTATGCGGCTTGCGCGGCCCTGGCCGGGCGCAGGCAAAATCGTACGGGTAAGGTCAAAGCGAGGACGAAGGAAGCGTATCCCATTTTGCCGGGATAGTCTACGCCCTTGAATTGTCCGGCTCGGTCTTTGGCCGGGTTTGGGCCGCCTTGATGCGCGCGGCCGTTTTGGCCGCTCCCAGGACGAAGAAGTCCAAGGCCGCCTTGGCGGCCGCCTCGGCCGCCTCTTTGGCGAGGTCCGCCTCGGCCGCCGGAAAATCGGAGAGTACGTAGGCGGCGACGTCGCTGCCCGAGGGCGGCCGCCCGACTCCCAGGCGCAGGCGGTAAAAATCGGCCGTGCCGAGCTGCTCGGCCACCGAGGCCACGCCGTTGTGCCCGGCGTCGCCGCCGCCGCGCTTGAGCTGGATGCGGCCGAGCGGCAGATCGAGCTCGTCGTGGACGAGCAATAACCTGTCCAGGGGAATCTTATAATACCGCAAGGCCCGCGACACGGCAAAGCCGCTTAAATTCATGAATGTCAGCGGCTTGACGCACAGTATCCGGCCCGCGCCGCCGGGAGCGACGACGTCGAGCATTTCCGCGTCCGGGGCGGAGATGGTCTTGGGAGGCCGTGGGTGGCGGCAGATGCGGCCCACGGCGTCGACCGCGAGAAACCCCAGATTGTGCCTGTTGCCGGCATACGCCGGGCCGGGATTGCCGAGTCCGGCAAGGCATCCGTCAAAGGCCATGGGAGTCCGCCGCGCGTTGGTGTGAAGGCCGCCAGATATGCCAGATATGCCGGCTCGGCCAATGCGGCCCGTTTTTCCGGTTTTGCCTGTTTTGCCGGATCGAGTCGAAGGGGCGGTCCCTTGTCCGCCGGCAAACCGGGGGGGCGGACAAGGGACCGGCCCGGGCGAAAAAGCTACGATGCGGCGGTTTCGGCAGCCGCGGCGGGAGCGGCTTCGGCCTCGGGGGCGACCACGCCGACCACGGCGTAATGGTCCTCGAAAATCGCGCGCACGCCCTGAGGCATGACCAGTTCATCCACGGCGATGTTGTCGCCGATGCCGAGATCGCTGACATCGATGGTGATGTTGTCCGGAATCTCCAGGGGCAGGCAGGCCACTTCCACGGTGTCGCGGAAAATCTCGACCAGGCCGCCCATGACCAGGCCCTTGGCCTTGCCGATGACCATAACCGGCACCTGGACCCGGATTTCCTTGGTCAAATCGACGCCGTAGAAATCGACGTGGGTGATCTTGGATTTGAGCGGGTGGCGCTGGATCTGGCGGATGAGCACCGGCTTGGTCTCGGTTTTGCCGCCCATATCGATGACCAGGTCCAGGATGTGGGCCGTGCCGACCTTGTGGTAGGCCCGGGCCAGAGGCAAATCCTCGGCCTGGACGGACAGGTTTTCGCCCCCGGCGGCGTAATACACGCCCGGGACCAGGGTCTCGGCGCGCAGGCGGCGGTTTTGGCCTTTGCCCTTCGCCTGGCGCAGGCTGACGGCCAGGGATACTTTTTCTTTCATGACAAAACGCTCCTTTCTCTCGCGCTGAACTCGAAAACTTTACGAAAACAAAACACTGACCGATGATTCGGTGTGGATGTTATGGATGGCCTTGGCCAGCAGGCTGGCCACGGACAGATTGACGATTTTGGCGCACTTGGCGGCGCTTTCGCTCAGGGGGATGGTGTTGGTGACCACGATGCGCGAAAAGGCCGACTGCTCCAGGCGCTCGATGGCCGGACCGGAAAGCACCGGATGGGTGGCGCAGGCGAGCACGTCCTTGGCCCCGTTCTCGATCAGGACCTGGGCCGCCTGGCACATGGTCCCGGCGGTGTCGATCATGTCGTCGAACACGACGCAGATCTTGTCCTGCACGGTGCCGATGACGTTCATGGCCTTGGCCTGGTTGGGCGCGTCGCGTCGCTTGTCGATGATCGCCAGGCCGGCGCCGCCCAGGCGCTTGGCGAAACTGCGGGCGCGCTCCACGCCGCCGGCGTCGGGCGAAACCACGACCATGTCGTCGCTGGCGTGGTTGTTCCTGAAAAATTCCGACAGGATGGGGGTGGCGAACAGGTTGTCCACGGGCAGGTTGAAAAAACCCTGGATCTGCCCGGCGTGCAGGTCGATGGTCAAAAGCCGGTGCATCCCGGCCACGGCCAGGAAATCGGCCACCAGCTTGGCCGAAATCGGCGCCCGGGGCAAAACCTTGCGGTCCTGGCGGGCGTAGCCGTAATAGGGGACCACGGCGGTGACGCGCCTTGCGCTGGCGCGCTTTAAGGCGTCGAGCATCAGGCACAGTTCCATGAGGTGGAAATTGACCGGCTTGCAGGTCGGCTGCACCACGAAGACGTCGGCGCCGCGCACGTTGGCCCCGATCTCGATGCGGATCTCGCCGTCGGAAAATTTGGAAACCATCGCCGGCACGAGCTTGCTGCCCAGATGGTCGCAGATGGCTTCGGCCAGCGGCTGGTTGGCCGATCCGCAGATGATCTTCAGGTCGCCGTTCGGGCCCATGGCGTTTCCTTTTTACAATACCGTGTTTTGGCTGGGGCGGAAGGACTCGAACCCTCGAATGCGGGGACCAAAACCCCGTGCCTTACCAACTTGGCGACGCCCCAGTGCGTTGTACGGCGTGGCGGCACGCGCCAGCGAAACGATCAGGCGCGCGACGCGGCCAACCGGGGCGCGTAAACGCGCAACCCCTGGCCCCGCAGTACGCCCGCGGCCGCAAGAGCCCGGGAGCGGTCGCGAAACAGGCCGAAAAGTCCGGCCCCGCTGCCGCTTAAGGCCGCCGCGGCGGCCCCGGAACACAGCAGCTGTTCCTTGATGCGCCGCAATTCGGGAAACTCTTGAAAAACCGCCGGCTCAAAATCGTTGGCTATCACAAGTAGCGTGCCGCAATCTCCTTGAGTACTCCGGACGCAGCCCCATGTCAAGAAATTTGACTGGAGTTTCGCGGAGGAAGCGGCCAGCCGGTCGAACTCGCCGTAAGCCCAGGCCGTGGAAACGCGGACTCCGGGGCAAACCAGAAGCAACGAAAAATCGCCCAGATCGCAGGCGACCGGCGTCAGCCGCTCGCCGATCCCTTCGGCCCAGGCCGCGGCGCCCAGCAGGAAAAACGGCACATCCGCGCCAAGCCCGGCCGCGAGTTCAAACAAGGCCGCCTCGCCAAGCGCGAGCGTCCCGGCCCGGGCGTTCAAATAGCGCAGCAGCGCCGCCGCGTCCGAACTGCCGCCGCCAAGACCCATGCCGTGCGGCGCGCGCTTGACCAGATGCACGCGCAGACCGGGCCGAAAACCGGTCCGCTCGCCATACGCCCGCCAGGCGCGCGCGACCAGATTGTCCCCGCCCTCAAGCGCCGGGTCCGAACAGGTCAGCGCAAGCCCCCCTCCCTCGGCCGGCTCGACAACCAACTCGTCGCACGGCGCGGACAAAGGATAAAACAAGGTCCGGATGTCGTGATACCCATCCGGACGCTTCGCGCCGATCCGCAAATAGAGGTTGATCTTGCATGGCGCGGTCAGCCGCATGGGAAACCCTCCGGGGGCCAAGGGGCTTTGCCCCTTGGAACCCCACCGGGGGATTAACTGCGAGTAAGCGAAGCAAGACCTTCGCAACTCGCAGTTGAACCCCCGGACCCCCTCGGCAGGGGGCGTGTCATCTTCATCAAATAGGTCTCACCCTGGTCCCATTGAAAAAACTCTTTGCGGCCCGGGAGCGGCCGGCGGCGCAGCCGCCGGCCGCTCCCGGGCCGCGATGAAGTTTTTTGAAGGGGTCCAGGGGAAACTTTTTTTCAAAAAAGTTTCCCCTGGTTCTTCCTCTTATTCCCCCACGGGGATGGTGCGGATGATGTTTTGGCGCTGGCGTTTGATCAGGAGCATGACCACGCCTTTGGCTTTGCCGCCGGTTTCGGCGAGGCGCTTGAAGTCGGCCGTCGTGTTCACGGCTTGTTGGTTGACTTCGAGCACGACGTCGCCGGCGCGGATATCGGCGTCTTCGGCGGCGGAGTTCTCCTCCACGCCGGTGACCAGCAGTCCCGTGGGGTGGTCGAGTCCCAGGGTTTTGGCTTCCTGCCGTTCGACCGGGCGCAGGGTGAGGGCCAGGACGGTCTGTTCGGCGCGGCCTTCCGGGGCGGCCCGGCCGTCCGGTCCGGCCTTGGCGGTTTTGTCCAGATCGCGCTGGCCGAGCGCGACCGGGACGGTCAGGGTTTGTCCCTTGCGCCAGACGGTGAGTTTGGCCGTCTCGCCGGGTTTGATGGCGGCCACGCGGCGCAGCAGCATGTTGGCGTCGTCGACGGCAAGACCCGAGACGGCGGTGATGACGTCGCCGGTTTGGACGCCGGCTTTCTGGGCCGGTTCGCCTTCGAGGACGGCGGTGACCAGGGCGCCTTTGGCGTCTTTGAGTCCCAGCGCCTTGGCGGTGTTTTCGTCGATGTCCTGGATGGTCACGCCCAGCCAGCCGCGCTTGACGGTTTTGTTTTCGCGCAGTTGTCCTATGACGTCTTTGGCCATATTGCTCGGGATGGCGAAGCCGATGCCCTGGCCGGTGGCGATGATGGCCGAGTTGACGCCCACCACCTTGCCGTCCATGGTGATGAGCGGGCCGCCGGAGTTGCCGGGGTTGATGCTGGCGTCGGTCTGGATGAAGTTGTCGTAGGGCCCGGCGCCGATCACCCGGCCGGTGGCGCTGATGATGCCTTTGGTGACGGTGTTTTGCAGGCCGAAGGGGTTGCCGATGGCCAGGACCCATTGGCCGACCTTGGCCGCGTCGGAGTCGGCGAATTCCAGGAAATGCAGTCCGGTTTTGCCGTCGATTTTGATCAGCGCCAGGTCGGCTTCGGCGTCGCGGCCGACGACTTTGGCGGTGAGGGGTTTGTCGTCGCCGCTGAGCGTGACCTTGACCTCGTCGGCTTCGTCGACGACGTGGTTGTTGGTGACGATGAAGCCGTCGGCGGAGATCAAAAAGCCGCTGCCCGAGGCCCGCTGCTTGTAGGGTTTGCTGTTTTGCCGTCCGAAGTAGCGGTCGAACTGGTCGAAGAAATCGTCCAGCGGCGGTTGTCCCGGCCCGCGTTTGCCGAAGAAGTCCCGGCCCGGAAGTTGCCCCTTGACGGTTTTGACGGTGCTGATGTTGACCACGGCCGGTCCGGCCTGCTGCGCGAGCGCGGCGAAATCGGGCAGTTGCGCCCGGGCCTGCGTGGCGGCCAGGAAAGACAGGCACAAAGCCAGGGTCGCGGCCAGAGAAAGCGAAAAACGTTTCATTATGGCGGTACTCCGAGGGGACTTGGCCGGAAGAAGCGGCGCGGGGCGCACTATAGCCCCGCGAACCCGGGATTGCAAACCGGGTTTGCGGGGCGCGGCGGTTTTTTTGGCGGCCGTCAACGAGTCCGGGCGGCGGCGAGCAGGTTTTCGGGGATCTTGCCGTGGATGTGCGGGGGCATGTGGTATTCGATGTTTTTGGGGCTAAACGGCCTGACCGCGCAGGTGCGGCAGAAGTCGAATTCCTTGTCGGTGCCCACGCTTTCGCGGATCTTCTGGGCCAGGGCGCTGTTCCAGACGGCGTCGAAATCCTGGCTCTGGACGTTGCCGATCAGGGGCGAGCCGAAGCAGCACAGGGTGGCGTTGCCGAAGATGTCGATGTTCAGGTTGCGCCAGGGGCGGGTGCATTTCTGGGCGCTGCGGAAGACGACGCCGCCGGGTTGGTTGTCCTCGCGGAAAAGCGCGGTCGGCACGACGGCGACGCCCAGTTCCCGGCCTCTGGCGATGGCCGCGACCATCATGTCGTCGGAGAGGCTCTGGGAGAACCAGAGGCATTCCGGGATGAGCTCTTCCCGAAGGATCTTGGGATAAAAGACGTTGATGGTCTCGACGCCGAGCCGGGCGGCGGTCTCGACCAGCCCCGGCAGTTCGGCGATATTGCTTTTGAGCGCCAGGAAATTGAATTCCAGATGGGGGACGAGCGAATTTTGCAGGCGTTTTTCCTTGGCGATGGCTTCGAGATTGCGCAGGAGCTGGTCGTAGTCGCCGCCCCGGAGGTATTTGTAGGTCGCGGCCTCGCCGGCGTCGATGCTCACGAGCAGGCGGTGGATTTTCTTGGCCACCAGGTTCCAGGCCATGTCGGCGTCGATCAGGCTCGCGTTGGTGATGATCTTGACCCGGCAGCCGTACTCGTGGGCCAGGTTGAAGAAGTCCCCGATGCGCTTGTAGAGGAAGGGTTCGCCGCCGAAGGGATGCAGGTCCTGGACAAAGGGCAGGATGGGCTCGATGTTGTCCATCACCTTCCAGTTGAGCTCCCCGTTGAAGTCGGTCTGGAAACAGACCTTGCAGCGGTAGTTGCAGCGGAAGGTGCTGACGATGGAGACGTTCTGCGGAAACGAGACGACCTCGCCTGTCTGGGCCTGGGCGTACAGATCGTTCATGCGTTCGTTCATCGTCTTGATGTTGGCGAGGTATTTCATATGGTCTCCGTTTCGTTGTGTCTGAAGCGCCTGCTTCGCGCGCCGTGGACGAGTTCGGGCAGCGTGACGGCGAAAAAACGGCGCGGCCCGTCAAGGGCCAGTTCCGGCTGTCTGACGATGCGGCCCGGATCGTCGAGCAGCATGGCGTACATCTCCCGGTAAAAACCCGCAAGCCGGGGTTCGGACCAGCAGCGGTCGATCCAGTCGCGCGAGGCCGCGCCGATCTCTTCGGCCTCGCCTGGATGGGCCAGGAGGTAGGCGAGCACGTCTTCGGCCTCCTCCAGGCGTACGTTGCAAAAAGGATGCTCGCTTTGGCCGGAAAAGGCGCGCAGCAGAAAAAGCGTGCGCTCGTCCAGGAAATTGAGCACCGGCTTGCCCAGGCACAGGCCTTCCAGGCCGGAAAGATGGTAGGAGCCGTGGGCCAGGTCGTCAATGACGATGCGCGAGCGGCTTTTTTCCGCGAGAATTTGGGCCAGAGGCGCGAGGCTCGACCCGTCGCGGGCGTTGATCCGGGCGCCGGTTTTCGCCGCCAGGCGCGCGAGCATGGCCGTGGTTTCCGGCGCGCCCTTGGTGTTCCAGCGGTCCTCAAACGCGCCGCCGGGCCGGCTTGGGCCGAAAAAAACGTCCCATTGGGGCGAGCCGGGATTGGGCCGGTAGGCGGGGTCGCTGGCCGGGATCAGGTTGGGCACGACCATGGCCTTCGGGAAAAGCCTCTCCGGATATTGGGCGATGACCACGGTCGGGGTGGGCGAGGCGAGCAGCGCATCGACGCTGATCCCCCGGCGCAGCGCGATCAGCCCCGGGGTGCTGTGGAAATGGCGCAGCAGACGCGCCCCGGCCTTGGCCAGGCTCGCGAAATCGATGGGGGCGAAATCGGTGGACTCGGCGTCCAGGAAATTGTGCAGGTGGATCACGTCCGCCGTGCGCGCCAGTTCCAGGGCCAGCTCCGGGGTTTCCTTAAAGACCACGTCCTGGCCGTAGAGCCCGAAGCGTTTGAGATCGACCAGGCGCGCATCGACGCCCGCGTGCGCGGTCAGGGCGCGGCACAGGCGGATGGGCGCGCCCGCCAGCGAATTATTGGAGAAGTGAACGACGCGCACGGGGTCAGGCTCGCGGGCGTTGCGTTTGCGGCCGGGCGGGCCTGGCGTTGCGTTTGCGGTTTGGCATGCGTTCCTCGGCCGTTCTCATCGCCCGGCGCGCAATCGGCGCGTACCCGGCTCGATAGTTTTCTTCCATTCATATCGGCAGGCGCAGCGAAAAAATAAGCCGCCGGCCCTCAATCTTTACCGCCTCGCCGCGATTTGTTACTGGCGTGCGGGAGCGTGAAATCGAGAAATTCTCCGCTCCGGTTCACATCCCGCGCCTGGCGCGGCAAAGGGGCGCACGATGGACGCAATACGGGTCTTGGTCGTGGACGACGAAACGCAGTTCGTGGCGACCGTCGTCAAGCGGCTTGCGCGCCGCGATATCGACGCCTCGGGCGCGGACTGCGGCCGGGCGGCGCTTGCGGCCTTGGCGCTGCGGCCCTGCGACGTGGTCATCTTGGACGTCAAGATGCCGGGCATGGACGGCCTGGAAACCCTTCGGGAAATCAAGAGGCTGTATCCGGACGTCGAGGTGGTCATGCTCACCGGCCACGCCACGGCGGAGTCGGGCGGGCTCGGCATGAGCCTTGGGGCCTTTGACTACCTCATGAAGCCCGCCGATCTGGACGATCTGGTGGAAAAAATACGCCAGGCCCACGAACGTTGCGAAATCAACCGCGGCAAGCGCCCGGAGGCGTAGCCGGCGGGTTTTGGGCCGCTTCGGCCCGGCGCGAGCCTATTTCCCGAACGAGCGCTCCAAAACGAATTCGACCCGGTTGTTGCGCTGCCTGTTGGCGTCGGTGTTGTTGGGAAAGCGCGGTTCGAGGTCGGCTAAGCCCGTGGCCGAGAGCCGCTGGGGTTCGAGGCCCGATTCCATGAAGTAGCGCAGGACGCTCACCGCCCGCAACGAAGTGAACTCCCAGGCGTCGCGGCCCTGGAGATTCTTGGCCGTGAGGTCGTCGGCGAAGCAGCGGATGTTGATCCGCTGGTCCTTGTATTTGATGAAGATGTCTTTGAGGCGCGTCAGGATGGCCCGGCCTTCGGGGGATAGCGCGGTCTGGTTTCCGGCGAAGAGATTGTCCGCGCTCACCCGCATGCTGACCACCCCGCCCTCGAAACTCGTGCCGATCTGTTCGGACAGGCCTTCCTTGGAGGTCGCATTCTGCAGATCGTTGAAGATCCGCTGCTGCATGGCCTGGACCTGCCTGAGAACGGCTCCCTGATCCAGCAGACCCTCGATTTCCCTTTCCTTTGTTCCGCGTCCGCCGTGTTTGGCGCTGTCCAGAGCCTTTTGCACCGAGGCCATGGATTCGTTGAATTTCTGGTCGTTGGGCGTGGACATGGAAAAAAGCAGCACGAAACAGGCCAGAAGCAGCATGGACATGTCCGACAGGGTGATCAGCCAGATGGCGTCGTCCCCGCCGTCGATCTTTTTGGCGATGACGCGGCGCTCGTCGGAATCAACCATAGGTCTTCCTTTCCCTGGGGGGCAGGAATGAGGACAGCTTTTCGTAGACCAGGCGGGGGTTGTTGTTTTCCAGGATGCACTTGGCGCCCTCGAAGATGATCTCCAGGTGCTGTTGTTCCTGGAGGGTGCGCGCGGCCAGCTTGCCGCCGATCGGGGTGAAGATCAGGGTCGAGAGCACCGAGCCGTAGAAGGTGCAGATCATGGCCACGGACATGGACGGGCCGATCAGTTTGGGGTCGTCGAGCCGGGAGAACATCTGCACCAGCCCGATCAGGGTGCCCATGAGCCCGAGCGCCGGGGTGAGCAGGCCCAGGCGTTTGAAGATGGTCTGGGCCACGGCGTGCCGCCTCTCCAGGGAGGCGATTTCGATCATCAGGGTTTCCTTGATCAGCTTGTGGTCGGCGTTGTCGGCGATGAGCTGGCAGGCCTTCTTGAGGATGATGTTCTTGGTGACCACGTTTTGCAGGGACAAAAGGCCTTCGCGGCGGCTGATTTCGGCCAGCCGGACCATGATGCCGATGACTTCGGAATCCTTCACCTGGCGGGAGGTGAAGATCTTAAACCCCGCCGCCAGGGCCTGCAGGACTTCCTCGAAGGGAAAGTTGACGCAGGTCGCGGCCAGGGTGCCGCCGAAAACGATCATCACCGCATGCACGTCGAAGAAAAGCCGGAGCGTGCCGCCGAGCATGATGGCCCCGATGACCATGGCCAGGCCGGCCACGAGTCCGAACAGGGTCGCTACGTCCATGCCGCCTCCTTACTCATTCGCCGCTGCCGCCGGTCCGGCCGGCGACGCGCTCCTACCCGCGTTTCTACGGCGCTCTTTACCTTCAAGTCCACTGTTTGACAATGCCGGGCGGCGTGTCGCGCGCGGCGAAAAAATGCGCGCGGGGACGCGCTCAGAGGTATTCCATCAGCCGTTCGCTGGTCTGGCGCAGGCGCCGGCTCATCATGCTGGCGATGTTGAAGACCAGCTTGAAGGCGAGGTGTTTCTTGGCGCGCGACAACTGGAGCAGGTCCTCGCGGGTCAGGATCAGCAGCCTGGCCGGCTGCCTGGCCCAGGCCGAGGCGGAGCGCGGCTCGCCGTCGATCAGGGCGAATTCGCCGAAGGCCCGGCCCGGGCCCATGCGCACCAGGCTCTTGTCGCTGGCGTCCTTTTGATCCTTTTTCGTGATCTCGACCATTCCGCTCAAGATGACCCCCATGAACGGGTCGGTGTCGCCCTCTTGAAAAATAGCTTGGCCGTCCAGGTATTCCCGCAGGCGCAGGTAGCCTGCGAGGTCGACGACCTCCTCCCAGCTCATGTCCGCGAGCCAGGGCGCGGCGCCGGCCATTTCGCTGAGCTTGCGGCCGACCTCGGGATCGAGCAGCAGGTCGTTTTTCGGGGCCGGGCAGCCCGGGGCGGAGAATTTTTTTAAGGCCATGCGGTTATTCCTCCCGTGCTTCGCCGGTTCCCGGCGCGCGGCTGATGTGGCCGTCCGGGTGCGTGACTTTGGGCCTGCGCCGGTTCTCGCCCGGGGCCGCGATCGCGGTGCGAATGTCCTTAAGCATCTTGTCCTGGTATTGCAGGGCTCTGGCCTCGTTGCCCATGATCATGTCCAACTGGCGTGTATGGATGAGCAGATATCCCAGGATGCCGATGCGTTCCAGAAGATAATCCATGCCGCCCTGGATGAGCCTGGCGAACATGGCGTCCTCCTTGATCTCGACCTGGAATCCGTAGAGGTCCAGGATATGGCCGATCATTTCGGCCCTGCGCCGGCGGCGTGAAAATTCGGCCGCTCCGCCCTTGAACTGGAAGCTGACGTAGTTTTCCCGGGCGCGTTCGTCCACCAGGGCCTCGATGGTCGAGAAATGAAAGCCAAAACGCGAGGACAGGCTCAGGAAATGCTTGGAAACCATGAAATAGTTCAGCTCCGCGTAATCGGAGCGGGCTGCGGCTTCGAGTTGGGGATTGGACGCCGCCTGACCCAGGATCGACATAAATCCCTTGGCGTCGACCGGCGGCGGCCCGGCCCAGGGCACGGCGGTCATGCCCCGCCACAGGGCGAGCATGGGGATGGAGGCGATCTCGTCGAGCTGGACGTACTTGCCCTTGACATCGTGCGTGAAGCCGTCGTCGAGATTGATGAGCCACCATTTCATCGGCACCCGGTGCTTGAGCTGCTTGGCGGCCCGCTTGGAGAATTGGAAATCCTGGCCGAAATTGAACATCTCGATCACGCTTTTCTCGTGGCAAAAGCGGGTGATGTCGTGCAGGGTGCGGCAGTTTTTGGGCGAAAATTCCATCGCCGCCGGATCGAGCAGATGCAGCGGCACGATCAGGTCCATGACCCGGCGCAGCATGGCGTGCATGGGCGAGAACGCGCGGGCGTCCTCGCGCGGCGCGGCCAGAGCCAAAAGCTCCTCGACCAGGCCCGGATAGACGGCCAGGCCGTCGGCGTCGAGCGTGACCTCCTGGCCCTGCCCGAGCGCGTCCATGGCCCCGGGCAGGGAGAGCAGGGCGGGGACGCCAAATTCCCTGGCCACGTTGGCCAGATGTCCGGCCGCCCCTCCGGACTCGGCGACGATTCCGGCGCATTTGCCGATCACCGAGGCCCAGCGCGGCCTCGCCTGCGGACTGACCAGGATGCCCCGGTCCGGGAAACCGAGCAGGTCGGCGTCGCGGCGCACGTGGTGGACGACGCCGGCGGCGACGCCCGGACTTGCGGCCACGCCGCCTTGGGCCAGCGCGGCGCCGAAGCGGCCGGCGTTCTCTCTCTCGCCGGCGTTGGAGGCTTCTGTCTGCACGAGCGCGCGGCATTGCAGGATGAACAGGGCGCCCGCTTCGTCGATCGCCCATTCGATGTCCAGGGCGCCGCCGTAATGCGCTTCCAGTTTGAGCGCCGCCGCAGCGAGCGCGAGGATCTGGGCTTCGGTCAGGGCGGGTTGGGCGGCCTGCTCGCCAGGCGACGTCCGGGTGCGCACGCCCTCGCCCGCGTCGCAATCCAGGCGCGTGCTTTTGAGGCGCACTGCCGATTTGGCCAGATGCAAGGCCGGGGCGCGCGCAACCGTGAATTCGTCGCTTTGCGCCGCCCCGTCCACGACGGTCGCGGGCAGGCCCAGGGCGGCGTGGACGATGATGGAATCGTCGCGGACGTTCAGCGGATTTTTGCTGTAGACCACGCCGCCGCAAGCGGCCTTGACCATGACCATGCAGCCCACGCACATGGCGATAAACTCGTCGGGGATGCCCTTGGCCAGGCGGTAGGCCATGGCCTGGGGCGAATATTTGCTGGCCACGACCTCCTTGTAGGCCTCCAGGATCGAATCGGCGGCCACGTTGAGCTTGGAGGAGAACTGCCCGGCGAAACTTTGGCCGGCCGCGTCCTCGCCCAGGGCGCTCGAGCGCAGCGACACCCGGACGCCCGGTCCGGCCTTGGCTTCAAGCGCGGCGTAGGCGTCCATGACGGCCAGCGCGAGTTCGGGCGGAACCTGGGCGTTTAAGATCTTCTGGCGCACGCTCGCGCTGACGGCCAGCGCCGTTTCCGGCCCAGGCTCCCCGGCCGCCTGCAAGATGCGCGAGATCTCTTCGCCAAGCCCGTTGTGCTCGATCATGCGCTTGTAGCCCCGGGCCGTGACGATAAATCCGGGCGGCACGGGCAGGCCGAGCGTTTGCACGATTTCGCCGAGCGCGGCCATCTTGGCGCCGACCTGGTCGGAGAGCGAGAGATCGACGCGCTCAAGCGGCAGGACCAGTTCCGGTCCGGGCTCGGCATGGGACTGGGTGAGGACGTGGTCAAGGGCTTTTTGGATGGACGTGAGTCTGGCGGCGAGTTCGTCGTATTTGCCGGGCGCGATTTCACGCAGGCCAGAGACGATGCGGAACACGTTGACGGTCGCGGCCGTGGCCTGGGAGCGCACGAAGGACATGCCGAAGGTCCGGCGCTCGCGCAGGGCGCGCTCCATGTCGCTCATGATGCGCAAGGCCTCGGTGTTGGCCGTGAGCAGAAGTTTGAAGTTGTGGTAGCGTTTCCTGAACTCGGCCTGGAGTTCGGCGTCGGACAGGCCCGAAGCGTCGTGCGCCTCGCGCCGGCTGAAAAAGGAACGCAGCTTTTCAAAAAATCCGGGCACGAACACTCCTTGGGAATATTGGCGCGTCGCTTCACGATGTAGACGTTGGCGTCCAAGAAGGCAAGCCGCGCCCGGCGCACTCCAGCGCATATCCCGGCCTGAATTGGCCTGAAGTGGCCGGGCTCGGCCCGGACGGAAAAAGGCCTTGGAATTTCCCGGGAATCATGGTTCCATCGGACACGGGTCAAGCGCGCGGCAGGGCTGCCGCCGCCCGCGGCCAGGTCGAGCAAGACCTTGAAATCAATACGTCAATTGTAAACGGCGGACCTTGACCGGCTTGCCGCTGCCGTCAAAGAGGCCAGGTCGTCCCATGAACCGGACAGAGGCGACGAGTCCCCGAAGCGCATGGATTGCGGCCACCCTGCTTGCGGCCGTCCTGCTTGCGGCCGCCCTCCCGATCGCCTCCCGCGCCCCGGCCTTCGCCGCCGAGGGGCACGGCGAGGGCGGGGGCGAGGGCGGGGAGAAAAAGGAAGAGGGCAAGGACAAAAACAAACTGCCCAAAAACGTCCTGGAATTCCAGTCCCTGACGGTCAATCTCGCCGAGCCGCGCTCCTTCGCCCGGCTCTCCTTCCTGATCGAGTTCAAGACGCCGGAAGACACGGAGAACTTCAATATGCCCAAGGCCCGGGACGCGGTCATCTTCCTTTTGTCCCGCAAACGCGGCGAAGATCTCTGGACCGGGAAGGACAAAAACGGCCTGAAGTGGGAAATCATCAGCCGCTTCAACGACTTTCTCGGCGAGCGCAAAGTCGTCAAAATCTACTACACCGAGTTCATCATCCACTGAGGCGGGACGGTTCTTTCCACCGCCGCAGCCAGGCGGCGAAATCTTCCCGGGTCATATCTCCCGCGCCGAGGCGTTCGAACACGAGAACCCGTTCGGCGAGCGGCGCCGCGAGACGAGCGCCGCCCAGTTCCAGAAATAAAAGCGTGGCCACGTAGGCGGTGCGTTTGTTGCCGTCGATGAAGCCGTGGTTGTGAATCAGGGCGTGTCCGTAGGCGGCGGCCAGGTAGCAGAGGTCGTGGTTTCCGTAGGCGGCGAGCGCGCGCGGGGCGGCCAGGGCGCTTTCGACGAGACCTGCGTCGCGGATGCCTAGCGCACCGCCGTGCTCGGCGATCTGGGCCTCGTGAATGGCCAGGATCACCTCCAGGCCGAGCCAGGCGAAGCTCACCGCTTGGCCAATTCCCGCAAGGCGTCGCGGTCGCGGCGCATGATGGTCTCGGCCGCTTCCATCTGCCGGGCGAAATCTTCGTTGAGCGGCGTCAGGCGCAGGCCGCCGTCCGGGGAATCGGTCAGGTAGACGCTGGCCCCCTCGCCGGCCCCGAGCCTGGCCAGAATCTCTTTGGGCAGGACCACCCCGAGCGAATTGCCGATACGGCGAATCTTGACAGCGTGCATGCCAACCTCCACGGTACAACAAATGTTATAACACGGCTGCGGCCCCGTCAATAATGAATAACGTTTTGGGCTGTTAGCTAAGGAATTTGCTTGCCGCTGTAAGGCAAGGAGAGAATCCTCTTCAAGGGTCTAATAATACTACGGGAAATATAGATCGTCGCTCGTCAGCCAGGACAGCCCCTAAAGCTTTGGAGGAGGGATCCCCGGGGAGGAACCTTTTTTAAAAAAAGTTCCTCCGCCGGTTCTTTTTATTCCGTAAGCCCTTGCGCATACAGCTCGACCGCGTGCTTGACCTGGATGCCGCCGCCGCTTTGCGAGGCCATGTCGGCGATCTGGAGCATGCAGGCCGGGCAGGCCGTGGCCGCGATTTGCGCGCCGGTCGCGCGGATATTGGCGATCTTGCGCTGGCCGATGTGTTTGGAAATCTCGTAGTGCGCCAGATTGAACGAGCCGCCGCAGCCGCAGCAGACGTCGGCCTCGGACATTTCCACCAGGCGCAGGTTTTTGTTGGCCCGGATCAGGTCTCTGGGCTGGTTGGCGATGCCCAGCGATTTTTTCAGGTGGCAGGGGTCGTGGTAGGTGACGGTTGCGGCGGAGTCTTGCGTCGCTACGGGCGTCACTCCCAGGACGTCGGTCAGGTAGGCGCAGATGTCGGTGGTTTTGGCGGCCAGCGCGGCGATGGCCGCCCGCTCGCCCTCGTTGAAGAGATCGGCGGCCATGTCCGGCCAGACGTGCTTGATGGTCGCGGTGCAGGTGGCGCAGGCCGTGACGAGCGCGTCGAAGGGCTTGTCCGCGTAGAGCTCCAGGTTGGCCAGCACCAGTTTGCGGAAGGTCCGGGTATCGCCCGAGGACAGGGCCGGGATGCCGCAGCAGGCCTGCCCGCCCGGGAGATAGACCCCGGCCCCGGCGCGGGACAGGGCGGCGAGCGACGCCTGGCCGACCTGGGGGAAGACCTTGTCCACGACGCAGCCGGTGAACAGCGCCACGCGTTTGCCGCTGGCTCCCGCCGGTTCGTCCCTCGGGGCGGCGAGCTCGTGCAGCGGCTTTGCGGCCAGGGTCTTGAAATGCCTGTCGCCGATGAGGCTTGATTGAAAACGGGCGCAGGACGTGCCGGCTGCGGCGTCGACCTCGCGGGTGAACAGGCCCTGCATGGCCGGGGCCAGCGAGAGCAGCCGGTCGAACAGGCCGGGACGGGCGAGCAGCCCCCTGAAGATGAGCTTTTTGGCCGGCGACAGGCCGATGTAGGCGGTCAGGATCGCTCTGGCCCGCAGGAAAATGTCCACGACCGGCACGCCGCTTGGGCAGGCGGCCGCGCAGGAGCCGCACAGCAGGCAGCGCTCCAGGCGCTCCTTGACCTGATGCGGATCGCGGATCATCTCGCTGCCGAGCTGGGAGAGCAGGGCGATCTTGCCCCGGGCCACGTCGGCCTCGCGGCCGGTGTCGCCAAAGACCGGGCAGACGGCCTGGCACATGCCGCAGCGCATGCAACTGACCAGTTGGTCGTCTATTTCTCCCAGCATCCGCGCAAGGCGGCGAAGATCGGCCATGGCGCTCACGCTCCTATGATTTTGCCGGGGTTGAGAATGCTCTTGGGATCGAGCGCGGCTTTGATCTTCTTGGAATACAAGATGGTGCCCCGGCTGGTTTCCTTTTCCAGCCAGCGCGACTTGGCCAGGCCGATGCCGTGCTCGCCGGAGAGCGTGCCGCCGAGTTTCAGGGCGGCGTAGAAGATTTCGTCGATGGCCGCTTCGACTTTTTTCCAGGCGGCGTGGTCGCGCTTGTCGGTCAGGATGGTCGGGTGCAGGTTGCCGTCCCCGGCGTGGCCGAAGGTGCCGATGGTGAGCGAGTATTTCGCGGCGATGTCCAGCAGGGCGCGCATCATGGCCGGGATCTGGCTGCGCGGCACGGTGGCGTCTTCCAGGACCGTGGTCGGGGCGACCCGGGCCAGGGCGGACAGGGCGGCGCGCCTGGCTTCCCAGACCTTGTTGCGCTCGGCCGCGTCCTTGGCCACCTTGATGCTCGACGCGCCCTGGCGCTTGCAGATGGTCTCCACTTTGTCCGCGTCTTCCGCGACCATGGCCGCGTGCCCGTCGACCTCGATCAAAAGCAGGGCCTGGGCGCCGGTGGGCAGCCCGGCGTGGCTGAAGTCCTCGACCGTGCGGATGGTGAAGTTGTCCATGATTTCGAGCGTGGCCGGGACGATTTTCGCGGCGATGATCGCGGCCACGGCCTGGGAGGCGGCGTCCATGGTGTCAAACACGGCCATCATGGCCTTGGCGGCGGCCGGGGGCGGCACGAGCTTTAAGATGATTTCGCCGAAGACCCCGAGCGTGCCCTCGCTGCCGACCAGAAGCCCGGCCAGGTTGTAGCCGGTGACGCATTTGACGGTGCGCCCGCCGGTTTTGACGAGCTGGCCGTCCACGTCGAAAAACGACAGTCCCATGACGTAGTCCTTGGTCACGCCGTACTTCAGGCCGCGCAGCCCCCCGGCGTTCTCGGCCACGTTGCCGCCGAGCGTCGAGACCGCCTGGCTGCCCGGGTCGGGCGGATAGAACAGGCCGCGCTCGGCCGCCGCTGCGGCGAATTTGGCCGTGACCACGCCCGGCTCGACCACGGCGTAGAGATCCTCGGTATTGATGGAGACGATCCGGGTGAGCGCGTTGGTCAACACCACCACGCCGAGCTCCCTGGCCGGAATGACGCCGCCGGAGAGATTGGTTCCGGCGCCGCGCACGGTCAGGGGCAGGCCGTTTTCGTTGCACAGCCGCGTGACGCGCCCGAGAGACTCCAAGGTTTTCGGACGGACCACGAGCGCGGGCATGACCGGCTCGAGCACGGCCGCGTCGTAGGAATAGCTGGCCAGGTCGGCCTCGTCGGTCATGACCGAGTCTTTCCCGGCGATCTGGGCGAATTCGTCGATCAGGGACTTGGCAAGCGGCATGGCGGCACCTCGGTGATGAAATTTGGGCCCGTCCGCCGCCTCCTTTGGGGAGGGCCGGCGGACGGGCGAAGGCGGGTTCGGGTTAGGGCAGCATCCACTTCAGGACGTAGGCCTGGGCCAGGGTGAGAAAGCAGATCACCAGCAGCATGGCGATGGAATGCTTGAGCGTGAAGCGGAAGAGGTCGCCTTCCTGTCCGACCATCTTGGTGGCCGCCGTGGCCACGGAGATGGACTGGGGCGAGATCATCTTGCCGGTGACGCCGCCCGAGGAGTTGGCGGCCACGCACAGTTCGGGGCTGACGTTGATCTGCTGGGCGGTGGTCTTCTGCAGCGAGCCGAAGAGCGCGTTGGAGGAGGTGTCCGAGCCGGTCAGGAACACGCCGAGCCAGCCCAGGATCGGGGCGAAGAACGGGAAGGCCGCGCCGGTGGCGGTGAAGGCCAGGCCCATGGTCGAGCTCATGCCGGAGTAGTTCATGATGAAGGCCAGGCCCAGGATCATGGAGATGGTCAGGATGGGCCAGCGCAGCTGGTGCAGGGTGCGCGCAAAGCAGCCGATGGCCCGGTCGAAGCCGTACTTGGGAATAAACGGCACGGACAAAAGGCCGGCCAGCAGGATGGCGGTGCCGGCCGCGGAGAAGAAGCTGAACGTGTACACGGCCGCGTAGGGGGTGTCCTTGGCCGCGATCGGGGCGGTCTTGATCACCAGGTTGTGCAGGCCGGGCCATTCGATCTTGATGGTGGAGATGCCCTTGAGGAACCCCTGCACCGAATCCAGGCCCCACAAATAGACCATGATCGCCAGGATGATGTAGGGCAGCCAGGAGCGCAGCACTTCGCCCGGGGTGTAGCGGCAGGTGGCCCGCACGCCGTCGTGGACGGGTTCGTCCGGGAAGCGCCAGACCTGCTTGGGCTGCCAGAAACGCAGCAGGACGCCCAGGGCGATGATGGTCACCACGGCGGAAATGATGTCCGGCAGGTAGGGTCCGATGTAGTTCGAGACCAGGAACTGGGTTGCGGCGAAGGCCACGCCGGCCACCAGGATGCCCGGGAGCACTTCCATGGAGCGCTTGAATCCGCACATGGTCACGGACAGCCACAAGGGCACGATGATGGACAGGAAAGGCAGCTGGCGGCCGATGATCTGGGAGATGTGCATCAAATCCGTGCCCGAGACCTGGGCGGCCACCACCACCGGGATGCCGATGGCGCCGAAGGCCACCGGGGCGGTGTTGGCGATCAGGCAGATGCCGGCGGCGTACAACGGGTTAAAGCCCAGGCCGACCAGCATGGAGGCGGTGATGGCCACCGGCGTGCCGAATCCGGCCGTGCCCTCGATGAACGAGCCGAAGGCGAAGGCGATGAAGATCGCCTGCAAGCGGCGGTCGTCGGTGACGCAGGACAGCGAATTCTTGATGATCTCGAATTCGCCGGACTCCACGCTCATGTTGTAGACCCAGATGGCGGTGATGACGATCCAGACGATCGGGAACAGGCCGAAGGCCGCGCCGTAGACCACGGAATCGACGGCGACCCCGGCGGGCATCTTGAAGGCCAAAATGGCCAGCAAAACGGCCGCGCCGGTGGCGAGCGCGGCGGCCACGTGGCCCTTGGACCGGCGGACCGCCAGCATGTAGAACAAGATGACCAGCGGCAAGGCCGCGGCCAGGGCCGAATAAAAGACGTTCCCGAAGGGGTCGTACGACTGTAACCAGGTCATGCGTCAAAACCTCCTTGGCTTGGCCGGTTGCGCCGGGCGGCGGCGATGAAGGAAGCGCCCGGCGCGACCCTCGCGTCTCGGGCCAGCGGGCCTTCAGTGCGCGGGAATACAACTTTCGTTCCGAACATGATATGTTGAGATTTCAGATGGTTGATTGAAGACGCCCCTGTCCGGGAACCCGGACAGGGGCGTTCTTGTCCGGAAATCCGGACGCGGGGACAGGGGTTTGTCGGGCATTCCGGATTTCCGGCGGGGAAGACGCCGTCTTTGGCCGTGCCGCCGCAGGCGGCGTGAGTGAGCCGCAAACCGCGTTTGCGGCGAGCGATCTTTCCAGAAATAGGCAGTTGGAAACAACCACCTATTCCTGGAACATCACACTAGGAAAAGTCCGCTTGTTTCCGCTCTTCACAATCCCGCAGCATCTCGTATAGTTCTTCGGCCTTGACCGGCTTGGACAGGTAATCGTCCATCCCGGCGGCGAGGCACCGCTCCCGGTCGCCCTTGAGAGCGTAGGCCGTGAGCGCAATGATTCTGACGCCGGTCTTGTCCTGGCCCGCCTCGCCGCGACGGATGGCCCGGACCGCCTCGATGCCGTCCATGTCCGGCATGAACACGTCCATGAGCACCAGGTTGAAGTTCCCGGCCTTGAGCTTCTCGATCGCCTGGCGGCCGTTGTGCGCCGTCTCGACCCGGTGGCCCTGTTTTTGGAGAAGCTTGACCGCGAGCAGCCGGCTGATCTCGTCGTCTTCGGCCAGCAGGATGTTCAGTTCGCGGGGCGCGGATCCGGTTATGGGTTGGGCCTCGGGTTTTGCTTGGTCCGGCTTGGCGGCAAGGCCGAAGTTGGCCGTGAAGATAAAAGTCGAGCCTTCCCCTTCAACGCTCTCGGCCTGGATCGCGCCGCCCATCAATTCCGCCAGATTCTTGGAAATGGCCAGGCCGAGCCCGGTCCCGCCGTATTTGACGTGGGTCGAGGCGCCTGCCTGGGAGAAGGGCTCGAAAATCTTTACGAGCCTGTCCTTTGGGATGCCGATGCCGCTGTCCTGGATCTTGAAGCCCACCCGGACGCGAGAGGCGGTGGGTTCCTCGGCCAGGGAGACGGAAACCAGGACTTTGCCCTTCTCGGTGAATTTGACGGCGTTGCCGATCAGGTTCGTGAGCACTTGCCTGAGCCTTCCGGGATCGCCCAGGAGAATGTCCGGAATTTTTGAGTCGACGCCGAGGAAAAGGCCGATGTTCTTGCTTTCGGCGTTCACCTTGAGGAGATTGACGGTGGATTGAAGCGCCTCGCGAAGGGAAAAGGGACACGATTCCAACTCGGTTTTCCCGGATTCGATCTTGGACAGGTCGAGGATATCGTTGATGATGTCCAAAAGCCTTTCGCCGCAATCGAGGATGAGCCCAAGGAAATTTTGGGACTCGTCATCGGCGGCTTTCCCAAGCAGCAGCTGAGAGAAGCCCAAAATCCCGTTCATGGGCGTTCTGATTTCATGGCTCATCATGGCCAGGAAATCGCTCTTGGCCTGGTTGGCGGCCTCGGCGCCGGTCTTGGCCCGGCTCAGCGCCTGCTCCGCCAGCTTCATCCCGGTGACGTCCTGGGTGATGCCGGAGAAGCGCACCGGCTGGCCATCCTCGCCGTACATGGCCCGGCCCTGGGCATGCACCCACCGGATGCGGCCGTCAGGGGCCACGGTCCGGTAGATGGTATTTTGCGGGACGCGCTCGGTGGTCGCCCGCTCGATGGCCAGGCGGGTCGGCTCACGGTCGTCGGGGTGCAGGATGTTGAAGAAATCGTCCAGGACCGGCTCGCAGTCGGGAGCAAGCCAGAAATGCTCCTTGACCTGGCGGTTCCAGTTCATCTTGTTCAGCGGCATCTCGTTGGACCAGATTCCCAGGTCCGTGGCCTCGACGATGAACCGCATATCGTCCAGGTTCCGCTCCAGCTCCCGTTTGGCCGTTTCAAGCTCGTTCGCCCTTTCGCGCTCCCGCTCCCTGCTCTCCTTCAAGGCCAGTTCGACTTTCTTGCGCTCGGTGATGTCTTGCACGATGGAGTAGAGCAGCCTCTTGCCCTTGAGGCGGACTGCTCCGCTGTCTACCTCCACGTCCCTGATTTCACCCGTGGCCAGCCGATGTTTGAACTCGAAGCGATTGAGACGCGCCGATCCGGCCTCGGCCATTCGGGCCATGGCTTCATCGCGGGGCAAGGTGTTGATCCGGTCGATGGTCAGCTGGAGGAACTCGCCCAGGCTGTAGCCGTAATAGGCGCAGGCGGCCGGATTGGCGTCTACGATCGCGCCGGTTTCGGGGTCAATGAGAAGCTTGATCGCATGGCTGTATTGGAAAAGGTCGCGGTAGCGTTCTTCGCTCTCATGCAACTCCCGCGTTCGCTCCAAGACGCGCCGCTCAAGCTGCGCGCCGGCCAGGCGCAGTTCCTCGACCGCCTGGCGTTGCGACAGGGCCAGGGCGAGATGGAGGGCGATCAGCTCCAGGCCGTTCATGGTTTCCGGCGTGAACATCCCCCTGCGCTTGTCCTCGAACTGGAGCAGGCCGAAGGTCGCCGCACCGAATCTGAGCGGGATGAGGGCGGAGGATTCGTAGCCGGAACCGATGCAGTTGCCCCGGATGTGATCGAGAAGCTGGGGTCTTTGCGTCACCAGGTCGGTGTTGCTGTTGGTCCAGATGCTGCCGTACTCGGTGACGAAGGGTTCGTTGCGGTCGACCCTGTCCTGGATGACCATTCCGCAGGCGCATTCGAGTACAGGGTTTCCATCCTTGTCAAGGGCTGGCTGTCCGTGGGATCCTTTGGGGCAGAGGCTGTTCTCTATCCTGACGAATTCCTCGGTGAAGCCCTTGGTCTGGAAGTAGGGGAAATCCTCGCCCTCCCGCAGCCGAAGCCCCACCGCTTCGAACCCTATCCCCCGTGCGATGAGGGTCACGATCTCCCGCAAGAGCTCGTGCGTCGGCATCTGCGACTTGATAAGGCGCAACGCCCCGGCGGTCAGGGAGTCGAGCTTTTCCCGCTCGGCCCTTTCCCGGCGCAGGCGCTCCAACTCGCAAACAAGCTCTTCGCGGCTTTTTTTCTCATCCGCCATGACGACGCGACACTCGCTTTCCATCCGAACACGGTCATGAACCCCGGAAGTCATTTTCATAAAGACATGATAGCCGTTCGGTCAACATTGGATGGAATGGATTGGCCAGCCTTTGCCAAGGAAGCAATCAAGCGGCGTGTTTTGGGTCAAAGCTGATTTTGAGCTTCGTGCCCGTGGCGATTGCGAAGCGTTGCAGAGTGCGCGTGGACGGCATGGCGCGTCCGCTTTCGAGACGGGCGACGACCGTTTGCTTGGTCTGCATTCTGCGGGCAACTTCCTCTTGAGAGAGGCCGGCCCTGGAGCGGGCCTCGATCAAGGCCGCCGCGATGCTGAATTCTTCTTCCAGATCGTCATACGCCTGCTTGTAGCCGGGGTCTTTCAGCCAACGTTCATGCAGATCGTCAAGAGATGTGCCTTTCATAGAACTTCCTTCGCCCTTTTCAAGGCCAATGCGATTTCTTCGCGGGACGTTTTCTGGGTTTTCTTCACGAAAGCACGGACGATCACCACCCGCTTCCCGCTCGCCGTGACGTAAAGCGCTCGGGCGATACCATCCTTCCCAAGCAAACGAATCTCCCAGATAGGTCCCTGGACATGTTTGACGTGAGGTTCGTGTACGCGTTCCAAGCCGTTATTTTTTATCAACTCACCGATACGTCGAAGGCGAGCGCGCAGATCGCTTGGCAGCGCTTCGAGCTCGGCGTCAACGACTTCGTTGAGCGTAACGACTTTCCACATAAATATACTATAGCAAAAAAGTTATAGTAGTCAAGCCCGCTGGTGCAAAAAAATCAAAAGCCCTTTCCCCTCACACGCTCAACCCGTGTTTTTTGAGCAGGGCGTAGAAATGGGAGCGCGACAGGCCGGAGATCTCGATCATGCGCTCGGCGCCGCCGCGGCCGGCGGCGGTCAGGGCGCGCAGGTAGGCGGCTTCGGTGGCCTGCTTGAAGTCCTTAAAAGGCGGGGCGGCGCCGGCGAGCATGGCTTCGATGGAACTGCTGAGTTGGCCGGCTTCGGCCGCGTCCGGGATGCCGGACAGGGGGGCCGCGCCGCTCAACCCGGCCGCATCGCCCGCAATGCCCGGTTCTGCCTGTTCTGCCGATTCTGCCGGTTTGGCGAGGCGCAGTCCCCTCGTGGCCGCCCGGGCGCGCAGTTCGGCGGGCAGGTGCATGGGGTACAGAGTCGGTTCGCGGCCGGCGGCCACGAAGGCGCGCTCCAGGACGTTGAAGAGTTCGCGGACGTTGCCCGGCCAGTCGTGGGTGGAAAGCACGTCGAAAAAGGCCGGATCAAAACCCTTCGTCGGCAGGCCGTACTCTTCGCACAAGCGGGTGATGCGGTCCATGGCCAGCAGTTTCAAGTCTCCGCCGCGTTCGCGCAGCGGCGGCAGGTGGATTGCGGCGGTCTTGACGCGAAAGAGCAGGTCGCTGCGGAATTTGCCCTGGCTGGCGAAGTCTTCAAGGTCGCGGTTGGTGGCGGCGATCAGGCGGAAATCGCTTTGTTCCTCCTTGGCCGCGCCGACCGGGCGGAACGAGCGTTCCTGCAGGACGCGCAGAAAACTTTTCTGGACCGTCATCGGCAGTTCGCCGACCTCGTCCAGAAAGAGCGTGCCGCCGTCGGCCTGCTTGACCAGGCCGACCCGGCTCGATTCCGCGCCGGTGAAGGCGCCCCGGGCGTGGCCGAACAGGATCGATTCCACTAGGGCTTCGGGCAGGGCGGCGCAATCCACGGTGACGAAGGGGCCGGCCGCGCGCGGCGAATTGCGGTGGATGGTGCGGGCGAAGACTTCCTTGCCCGTGCCGGTGTCGCCGGTGAGCAGCACCCCGGCCTTTGACCGGGCGGCCTGAGCCACCAGATCGAGACAGCGCGCCACCTGGGGGCTGGCCCCGACGATGGCGTCGCGGGCAAGGGCCACGGGCAGGGGCTGGGCGGTTTTTTCCCGGCGGTATTGCAGGGCGCGGTTGATGGAGAAGGTGATGGCCCTGACCGAGGCCGGTTTGACCAGATAATCCCAGACCCCGTTTTGCATGGCCAGTTCCGCGCCCTCGGGGTCGCCCACGCCGGTGAGGATGACGACCTCGGGATTGCCGCTCGCCCCCTTGATGCGCGGCAGGGCGGTCAGGCCGTTGCCGTCGGGCAGGCGCACGTCCAAAAACACCAGGTCCACGCCGCCGGCGGCGACTCTGGCCAAGCCTTCGGCCAGGGTCGGCGCCCAGACCGTCTCGACCGACATGCGGGCGGCCAGGCTGTTGATCGTGCCGTACACGCCCAGGTCGTCGTCGATGACCAAGAGTTTGCTCATACCTCTCCCCCAGTCTCTTCCCCGGCGGCCAGACGGGCCAAAAGCAGCGCCCGGGCCAGTTCGCCGCGGTCGTACGGCTTGGCCAGGACGGTCAGCTTGGCCTGGCCCATGGCCGCCTCGGCCTCGCTGCGCCGGCCGGTGGCCAAAACGACCGGCATGTGCGGCCGCGCGGCCAGGATCGCCCTGGCCAGCTCCACGCCGTTGATCCCCGGCATGTCGAAATCCGTGACCACGGCCGCGAAATGATCCGGCCTTTTGAAAAAGATGTCCAGGGCTTCGCGCGGGTCGCGCTGGGCGATGACCGTGTAGCCCAGCGACTCGATCACCCTCGGGATGGTGAAGATCTGGTCGGCGTCGTCCTCGACGTAGAGGATGGTTCCGCTGCCGGATTCTCCGGCGATTTCCTCCCGGACGCTTTGGCGCCCGGCCTCGCCCGCCTTCGGCAGGTAGATGACGAACCGCGCGCCCTCGCCCGGGGCGCTGTCTAAGCCGATCATGCCGCCGTGGGCCTTGATGATGCCGTGGGCCACGGACAAACCGAGTCCGGTGCCCTCGCCCTTGGGCTTGGTGGTGAAAAACGGATCGAAGATCTTGTCCGCCACGCCCGGCGGGATGCCAGGCCCGGTGTCGGTCACGGCGATCTTCAAATAACCCGGGGGCGTCGCGGCCGCGCCCTGCGGCTGGCCCGGCAGCTCCTCTTCGGAGAGCTCGATGTCGAGCCGGCCGCCGGTTTCGCGCATGGCCTGGAAGGCGTTGGCGCACAGATTCATGAGCACCTGCTGGATGCGGGTGGCGTTGCCCGAGATGCGCGCGCCGTGCGCGTTGAGACGGGCCGTGGCCTTGATGTTGCGCGGCAGCGAAGCTTCGAGCATGTGCAGGGTGTCGCGGATGACCGCCGCGACGTCGACCGGGGAGAATTCCTCCTTGTCCGCCCGGGAGAAGGAGAGGATCTGCTTGACCAGATCGCCGCCCCGGCGCGAGGCGGCGAGCGCCCGCGACAGATCGCGCCTGGCCGGGCCGTCGCCCGGCGTGTCCGGCAGGGCCAGTTCGATGGAATTGATGACCGAGGTCAGGATGTTGTTGAAATCGTGGGCGATGCCGCCGGCCAGCGTGCCCATGGCCTCCATCTTCTGCGACTGGACCAGGGCCCGCTCCAGGTCGATCTTTTCGGTGGCGTCCTCCATGAAGCCCTCGACCGAGACGACCTGGCCGCCTTTGTCCCGGACCGGGCGGATGGAGACGTTGGCGGTGATGATCCGGCCGTCCTGGCGGCGGTAGCGGTTCTCGAAATGAAACGGGACCAGGCTTTCGCGGATGAGTTTCTTGATTTCCCGGGCGCGGCCGGGATCGGCGTACAACTCCTCGAACAGGTTGCCCACGCTGTTTGTCATCGCCTCCGGAGAATCGAAGCCCATCAGGGCGGCCATGGCCGGGTTGGCGTCCAGATAGCGGCCGTCGAGCGTGGAGCGGAAGATCCCCAGGGCTGAGTTTTCAAAGATGGAGCGGTATTTCTCCTCGGCCCCACGCAATTCCTCCTCGCTGTGGACCAGGGCGCTCTCGATGCGCCGGCGCTTGAGAATGCCCGCCACCAGAAGCAGGGTGAATCCGGCCAGCCCGGCCATGCCGAAAATCAGCGTCCAGAAGGCCTGCTTGTTCAGGCGATAGAAGGGATCGGGCACGTTGACCACTTCCGAGTTGGGCGGCAAGAGCCGGCGGTCGATCTGGAAGCGGATCAACGCCGCGTTGTCGAAACGGTAGAGATTGGGGCTGTCGAGCACCACCGGGATCGATCCCGGGCTCTGGCCGCCCAGGATGCGCACGGCCATGTCCCCGGCCACCCGGCCCTGCTCGAAACCGTCGCAGAGCAGGCCGCCGATCAGGCCGTGGCCCAGAAGAAAGGTCCAGTTGCCGTAGATCGGCGAGGCCGAGGCCTGCGCCAGGCGCCCGAGCACCTCCTCGGCGTTGTACACCCCGCCCCGGTTGTCCTTGTGCAGGGCCAGATAGTAGACGATGCTGTCTTCGGGCAGGTTTTTCACCGCGGCGACGAGCCGGTCCACGGGGTCGTCGGGCAGGTAGGTGAAGTCGAGAACGCCCGCGAAACGCGGTTCGAGCTCGCGCATGTGTTCCTTGACCAGGCGCATGGTGATGGTCTCGTCGCCGATGACGGCGACGTGCTTGGTCCCGGGCTGGAATTGCAGGGCCAGCTCCAGATTGCGGGCCATGTCGTTGTCCTCGACCACGCCGGTGAAGCCGGAAAGCCCGTCAAGCATCCCGGGCTTGAACTCGTTGACCCCGCAAAAGACCACCGGGGCGCCCGGAAACAGCTCGTCGCGCCTGGCGCGCAGGAAATGGAAGGCGTTCTCGTCCGAACAGATCACGAGCGCGATGTTGCGGCCCTTGTATTTGGCCCGGTAGAGCTCGGTGAAGCCGCGTTCGATGTTCTCGTCGTAGAGATACTTCGAACCCATGAACTCGATGTGCAAAAAAATGGGCTCGGCCAGGCGGGCAAGCTCGCTCTCGACGCCCTTCATGATTTCGCGGGTCCAGACGTAGTCGACCTGATAGGAATGGATGACGAGAATCTCGCGCGGGGCCGTCCGGTCGGGCCGGTCGGGCCGGTCGGGCCGGGCGGACTCCGGCGGCCCGGGCTCCCCC